>PMAL01000032.1 GCA_003152555.1 Acidimicrobiaceae bacterium
CGGCGATCTTCCAGACCGACAGGTGCAGACCTTGTGTGCTGAGGCCGAGCCACTTGGGCAGCAGTTCAAGATAGAAGTAACCAAGCAGCGCAAAGGCAACAATCTGAAACAAGGAGTTAAGCGCCACGAGCACGGCGGCGGCTTCGCGGTTACCTCCCGACAGGTCGTTCCAGATCAGCACCATCGCGATGCATCGAGCCAGACCCACGATGATGAGTCCGGTTCGATACGTGGGCAGGTCGGGCAACAAGAGCCACGCCAGCGCGAACATGATCGCGGGACCAACCAGCCAATTAAGGACGAGCGACGCGACCAATAATCGTCGGTCACGGGTAACCGTGCCCAGTCGGTCGTAGCGCACTTTTGCCAACACTGGATACATCATCACCAACAGGCCAATGAAGATGGGAAGTGACGTACCCGACGTGACCTGCACGGCGTTGAGATGTCTGTTGAGGCTGGGGATTGCTCGACCGAGCCCGATGCCCACGGCCATCGCCAGGACGATCCACACCGGCAGGAATCGGTCGAGGAACGACAAGCGTTTGATGACCGGGGCCACGCCGTCATGAGACAGCTCGGAGACAATCTCGCTCATGACCAGCTCAAAACTCCGCTCCGATGCAGGCTTAGCAGCACGGTGCAGCGTCGGACGTTTCGAGTGGCTCGCTCGCGCAACATAATTCGTCGCCCGAAATCGAAGACGATTCGTTCGCGTCAGCGAGCACGGTGTAGACCTCCCAGCGCGAGCCATCAGGTCCGTCGACCCACACCTTGTCCTGCAGCGCGTGGCAACAGATCGTCCCGTCCTCAATGTCGGTCTCGAAGCCCTCGTTGGCTAGGTAGCGGGTGGCCTCGACTACCTCGTCAGTCGAAAAGACCTCGACCCCGAGGTGGTTTATGGTGCCCGGGTCACCGGAGTTTTCAAAGAGCACCAACTTGAGCGGCGGTTCGGCGATGGCGAAGTTCGCGTAACCGGGACGAATCTTTGCTGGCATGGTCTTGAAGAACTTGGAATAGAACTCCACGGACTCATCTAGGTTCGATACGTTAAGGGCGAGTTGCAGTCTGGACACTGAGGTCTCCTTCACATTGATACTTGTCAATGTAAAGGTAGCCGTCACATTGATGTTTGTCAATAGTACAATTGAAGAAATGCCACATCCCAAGACCATCGCCGTAGACGAGAACGTCGTCAGTTGCTGCAGCCCATTGGCAAACATTGCGCTGACCGAGGTCGAAGCTGTTGACATTGCCCAAATCTTTGGAGCCCTTAGCGACCCGGTGCGCCTACGTATGCTGTCGCTCGTTGCTTCTGAGGACGAGGTTTGTAGTTGTGCGCTGGAAGAACCGTTAGGCAAAAGCCAACCGACCATCTCACACCACACGAGAATCCTGGCCGAGGCGGGACTGATTGTCGGCGAAAAACGAGGACGCTGGATGTGGTGGCGTGTTGTGCCGGAGCGATTGGCAGACGTCGCGCGGATTATGTCTTCGTGAGTGCCAACGACGACCTTGCGAATTACAAGTGAATCGCACCAAAAGGGTTAGAACGCCGGCGCTCTGAGAATCGCACCTCGACAATGCGCCAGGACGCCACTCCATAGGTGGCCCGAATTACGCCGATTTTCTAAGGACCAAGCCGGACCTTCTGTACGACATTCGTTTCTGAGCCCACGTCGCGTACCTTCAATGCGAACTCCAAATACAAGGAACGCAATAAGAACGTGAAGAGTTTCGCCACGGGTGCGATGTGCGTTGATGGCGAAATTGTCCTTCGTCGCTAACCTTTCAGACTCATGGCAATCCTCATTGACTTACAACAAATCTCCCTGGAGGGAGCAGATCGAACGCTCCTGAAGGACCTCTCGCTCACAATCTCTTCAGGAGACCGAATCGGGGTTGTAGGTATCAATGGCGTAGGAAAATCAACGTTGCTGAGAATCATTGCCGGCGATTTGGAGCCCGACTCGGGCAGTATTCGCCGAGGTCGAGAAGTCAAGGTCGGATTCTTGGAGCAGATTCCCCACCTTCCCGATGGAACCGTCCGAGATGCGTTGGGTTCGGGATGGCAGGTCGACGCAGCGCTCGACCGTCTGGGGATGCTCGGAGCGGCCGACGTCAAAACGGATCTCTTATCGGGAGGGCAACTCAAGCGCGTAGCTTTGGCCCGACTCTTTGCCCAACAAAATGATGTGCTCATCCTCGACGAACCCACTAACCACTTGGACTTGAGCGCCATTCAGTGGTTGGAGCAGCAAGTCATTAATTTCCGCGGCGCCATCATCTTGGTGAGCCACGACCGATTCCTTCTCGACCAGGTCACGACACGAATGGTCGAGATCGACCGCGGCGCGACGTACATCCACGCGGGTGGATACTCGCGTCTGCTCGAAGCGCAGGCCGAACGCGAAGAGCAAGCAGCCTCGGCCGAACAAACACGTCGAAACCTCGCGCGAACCGAGCTGGCCTGGTTGCGTCGAGGCGTCAAGGCCCGTTCCACGAAGCCGCAAGCACGGATCGACGCCGCGCAACGTCTGCTCAACAGTCGTCCGCAATCTGCGGCCCGCGTCGGCCCGCTCGATCTCAGTGTGACGATGCCGCGATTGGGCACCACGGTGATCAAGGCGCACAATGTCTCGTT
>PMAL01000201.1 GCA_003152555.1 Acidimicrobiaceae bacterium
ACCGACTGGTCGACCAGGGCAATACGGTGCTCGTGATAGAACACAATCTCGACGTGATCAAGACGGCCGACTGGGTGATTGATCTCGGTCCCGAAGGTGGACGACGGGGCGGGCTCGTCGTGGGTGAGGGCACCCCCGAGCACATTGCGGAGCTCGATACCCCGACGGGACGAGTCTTGCGAGAGGTATTGGCCGTAGGTCAACGGGGCGGCTAGTGCTGACCAAGCCCTCGGGGATTCCGCGCCAGAGTGGGTGTTATCTCTTTCGCAACGAACGCGGCTCGATCATCTACGTCGGCAAGGCGCTCTCACTGGCCAACCGACTGTCGAATTACTTCCAGCGCAGCGATGCGCTGACCGCGAAGACCCAGGCGCTCATGGACGAGGCGACCGCGGTCGAGTGGATCATTACGCCCACGGAAGTCGACGCGCTGATCTTAGAAAACGAATTGATCAAGGACAATCAGCCTCGTTACAACATGATGTTGAAGGACGACAAGAGTTTTCCCTACGTCGCAATCGACACCCGTACGGAGTTCCCGGTGCCCTACATCACTCGCGGGCGCCACGTGAAGGGCGTGCGGTACTTTGGTCCCTTCGTCAACGTGCGCGACCTGCGTTCGACAATTGAAGAACTGCTGATGGCTTTTCCTTTGCGTTCCTGCACCCGTCACAAGTTCAACTACCACGAACGACTGGGTCGGCCCTGCCTGCTCTTTGACATCGGCAAGTGTTCGGGTCCGTGCGTGAAGGCCATAACGCCCGAGGGTTACCAAGAGCTGGTGCAGTCGTGGGCGCGGTTCTTCGAGGGTGACGTTCGCCAACTTCGCCGACTATTAGAAACCCAGATGGCGGACGCGTCCGAGAACAAGCACTACGAGGCGGCCGCCAAGGCCCGTGATGCCTTGGCCGCGCTCGAGCGGGCCTCCGCGGGCGCTCAGAGCGTGGTACTCGATGATCACTCCAACCTCGACGTGCTGGCGGTCGAGACCGATGGCGGACGGGCCGCAGTGGTACGTTTCCGCGTGCGCTTTGGTCGAATCATCGGACGGACCATTCAACTCATCGACCGTTCCATGGACGAAAGCGACGCGGAGATCCTAGAGGCCGTGTTACCCGACCTCTTTCGCTCGGCCGACGAAGTGCCACCGGTAGTGGTCGTCGCGAATGACGAGTCGGCCACGGACCTCATGCGTGATTACCTCACCAATCTTCGCGGGAAATCGGTCGAGATCGTTGCGCCGCAACGGGGACGGCGACGCCGGGTCTTAGAGCACGCGAAGAGCGACGCACTGTCGGTCATCAATCGCGATTCCTTGCGCCGCCAGAGCGACCACAATGTGCGTTCGCGCGCGTTGCAGGAAATTGGCGCCGCCTTACATCTTCGTCAGCCGCCCTACCGCATTGAGTGCTTCGACATGAGCCACCTGCAGGGCACCAATTACGTGGGCTCGATGGTGGTCTTTGAAGACGGGCTACCCAAGAAGAGCGACTATCGCCACTTCAACGTGAAGGAGATCTTGGGCAACGACGACGTGGGCGCGATGGAAGAAGTGGTGCGCCGACGCCTGTCGCACTGGAGTGACGAGCAGTCGACGTCAAAGTTTCGCCATCCCGACCTCATCATCATTGATGGGGGACTGCCCCAACTGCACGCGGCCCAGAAGGCGGCCGTGGCCGTCGAACTCCGTGAGGACGTTGAGTTTGTGGCGCTCGCCAAGCGTGAGGAGTTGCTCTACCGTCCCGGGTCGAGCGAACCCATCGTGCTCGATCGTGGCTCGGAGAGCCTCTACATGGTCCAGCGACTGCGCGACGAGGCCCACCGTTTCGCGATCACCTTTCATCGTTCCAAGCGCGGCAAGTCAATGGTGGCGACCACGCTGCAGGGGATCGAAGGTTTGGGACCGGCCCGTCGCGACAAGCTGTTAGAGCAGTTCGGTTCCCTCGACTCGCTGCGCCAGGCAACACTGGACGAACTCGACGCGTTGGCCTGGCTACCGAGCGACGTCGCCATCAGGCTCTACGATCACTTACAGGGACCGAGTCAACCGCGGCCCACTAAGGGGAGCCCAGATGAAGAATGAGGTGCTTCTGGTCACCGGCATGTCGGGCGCGGGCCGCACCACGGCGTCAGCGGCGCTCGATGATCTGGGCTGGTTCGTCATTGACAACATGCCGCCCGAGCTGATTGCCCGAGTCGGCGAACTGGCGACGGCCGGACCACTGGTGTACGCGGGCGTGGCCTTCATCGTGGGTCGCTCCGGTCGAGTAGAACCAGACTTCTTATTAGAGGTGGTCAGGCAGCTCAAGGAACAGCACGAGCACGCCAAGATTCTTTTCCTGGAAGCTCCCGACGACGTTCTGATTCGCCGATTCGAGGGCAACCGCCGCCGACATCCGTTCCCCGCAGCGACGTTGGCCGAATCCATCGCGGGCGAACGCGCGCAGTTGCAGTCATTGCGCGACGCCGCCGATCTGGTGATCGATACTGGCTCGATCAATACCAATCAACTTCGCTCGCGCATGGTCGAGATCTTCAACGAGGAGAATGGGTCGGACTCGTTGCGCGTCTCGCTCGTCTCCTTTGGCTACTCCAACGGTATCCCGCGCGACGTGGACTTGGTCTTTGACTGCCGCTTCCTGCCGAACCCGCATTGGATCGACGAACTGCGTCCGCTGACGGGCCTCGACAAGCAGGTCTCGGCCTACGTGCTCGAGCAAGAGGCCGCGCAGCATTTCTTGAACGACGTAGTGCCGATGCTGGAGTGGCAGATTCCGGCATTCGTGAAGGAGGGCAAGGCCTACCTCTCGATCGCGATTGGCTGCACCGGGGGACGTCACCGTTCCGTGGCCATCGCCGAAGAGATTCGCCGGCGTCTCAATCTCCAACACGAAGTATTTCACCGCGACATAGCTCGATGAAAGTTGTGGCCGTCGGCGGGGGACACGGCACCGCTGTCTCCCTGGGCGCCCTGCGCCGGCTCTCTGACGAGGTGACCGGGGTGGTCTCCGNNGATGCTCGAGGTCGCGGCGGTGGGCGATCTGCGCAAGTGTCTCGGGGCGTTGGCCGATCCGGATAATCCCCTGACCAAGTGCTTCGAGCACCGTTTCAGCGTTGGTGAGTTGAGTGGACACGCCGTGGGCAACCTGCTGCTGGTGGGGCTCTTGGACGCCACGGGCAACCTGGAGGAGTCGGTACGGGCCGTGGCCCAGGTCATGGGCGTGACCGGNNNNGTCGAAGCCATTGAACGGGCCGACGTCGTGCTCATTGGACCGGGGTCGCTCTTCACCAGCGTGCTCGCCGCCTGCGTCATCCCGGGCATCACGCAGGCCCTCGCCGGAACGTCGGCCACGAAGATCTACGTCGCGAATCTCCGGGCGCAAATTCCCGAAACCTCCGAGTACACCCTGGACGATCACGTCGACGCGCTG
>PMAL01000195.1 GCA_003152555.1 Acidimicrobiaceae bacterium
TGGTCCAGCGCGGCACGCACGCGGAGTTGCTGGCATCGGGTGGTCTCTACAGCGATCTCTACGAGACCCAGTTCCGAGACCAGGAACCGTCCTAGCCCATTGCGTGGGCGCCGCCGTCGACGTGAATCACCGACGCCGTCGTTGCACGCAGCAGTGGCGAGAGCATGGCAACGGCGGTATCGGCCACGGCGCTCGAGTCAAGCACGTCCCAGCCCAGCGGGGCCCGTTCGTTCCAGGTGTCTTCAAAGAGCGAGAAACTCGGGATTGATTTGGCGGCAACGGTGCGGATGGGCCCGGCCGCGAGCATATTGACGCGGATTTTGTCCGGNNCGCCCATCCAGTCGTAGGCCGGGTAGGCCCGGGTGCCGTCGAAGTCGAGTGCGATGACCGACGCGCCGCCGAGGGCCTCGCTCTTCTGCAGCAGTGGCCGAAATGCTCCGACTAGGGCGGCGAGTGAGTACATAGATATGTGCATGGCGGTCGCCACGTCTTCGAATGGTGCGGCGAACATACCGCTACCCAGACAGGAGGGTGGCGCGTAACCAATCGCGTGCACGAGGCCGTCCAAGCGTCCAAAGCGGTTGTTCACTTCTTCGACTGCGGCCGCTACTTGTGCCGGATCGGTGACATCGAGATCAATGATCTCGCCGACTTCGCCGAGTTTGCGCGCGGTGCGCCGGGTGATCGACGTGCCCCGGCCGGCGCCAGACACCGCAATCGTGGCCCCTTCTTCGAGGGCCCGTTTGGCAATACCGAAGGCCAGTGAGTCGTCAGTCAGAATGCCGGTAATAAGGATACGGTGGTCACTGAGTAACGCCATCTTGTTAGGTTACTTGGCGAGATCTATTTCCACGAGGACAACTATGACGACTGTAGGCATTCTGGGAGGAACCGGTCCGGCCGGCAGCGGCGTCGCGATTCAAATGGCCAGCGCCGGCTACGACGTGGTGTTGGGTTCGCGCGACGCCAGTCGGGCCGTCGAGGCGGCCAAGGGTCTTAACCCCCGAGGCAGCGGCACGTTGCGCGGTGCCGCGAACGAAGAGGCGGCCAGTTGCGATCTGGTTGTCGTCGCCACGCCCTGGGAATCGGCCGTCGCCACGGTAATGGTGCTGCGAGTCCAACTGGCCAACAAGATCGTCATCTCGATGGTGAACGCCCTGGTGCGCGAGGGCAAGGAACTGGTCCCGGTCTATCCGCCGCGCGGATCAATGGCCGCGCAGTTGGCGTTCGCCCTGCCCGACAGCACCATCGTCGGCGCCTTTCACCACCTACCGGCCGACCAGATGCTGGACCTTGACAGTGGGCTTGACGGCGACGTGGTGATTTTCTCTGACGACGACGAAGCACGCCAACGGGTCGCCGATATCGTTGACGAGATGCCGGGACTGCGCGGCGTAGTTGCCGGCTCCATGTCGCTCGCCAGTGCCATCGAGGCCTTTACCGCGGTGTGCATCTCGATCAACATTCGTCACAAAGTGCACAGCTACGTGAAGTTGGCGGGACTGAAGGACTGATGCGCCTCTACGACACGGCTCGCGCCGGCGTCTTCAACTTAGAGGCCGGACCCACGGTCACCATGTACAGCTGCGGCATCACGCCGTATGACTCAGCGCACCTGGGTCACGCGTTTGTGTACCTGAACTTCGACGTGCTGCAACGGCGACTACGCGACGCGGGCCACGAAACGCGCTGCGTGCGCAACGTGACCGACGTCGACGACGACATCCTGCGCAAGGCCCGCGAGCTGGGCGTCAACTACCTGGACCTGGCCGCACTCGAGATCTCCAAGTTCGATCACGACATGCAGCTGATCAATCTGCTGCCCGTCTACAGCGAGCCGCGCGCCACGGGGGCCATCCCCGAGATCCTGACGTTGATTGGCCGGACTTTCGATCAGGGCTTCGCCTACGAGGTGGACGGCTTCGTGTATTTCGAGGTTTCCAAGTTCCCGCGTTTTGGTCAAGTGAGTCACGAGAGCCGCGACCAGATGATTGTGCTCGCCCGCGAGCACGGTGGAAACCCCGACGACCCGCGCAAGCGTGATCCGCTCGACTTCGTGCTCTGGCAACCCTCGCTCGAGGACGAGCCAGCCTGGGAGTCGCGCTGGGGTGCCGGGCGGCCCGGGTGGCATATTGAGTGCTCGGCGCTGGCGCTGCGCGATCTGGGCGAGACGTTGGACGTGCACGGGGGAGGGCGCGACCTCAAGTTTCCCCACCACGAATGCGAGGCGGCCCAGAGTGAGTCCGTAACCGGCGCGCTCTTCGTAAAGCACTGGATGCACGTGGGCCTGGTGGGGCTCGACGGCACCAAGATGTCCAAGTCCCTGGGCAACTTGGTGTTCGTCTCCGAGTTGGTCAATCGCGCCGAGGCAACCGCGGTGCGTCTGGCACTTCTCGGCGAACACTATCGATACGACTGGGAGTGGCGTGACGAATTGCTGTCGCGGGCCCAGTCGCGTCTGGCCACGTGGCGCACCACGTTGACGCAGAACCGTTCGTGCGGCGTGATGGACGACGTGCGCGCGGCNNTGCTCGGCATTACGCTGTAGGGCAACGAAAGGTCAGAATGTCGGACATCGAAGTACTACTTCCAGACGGCAGTACCCGCACTCTCTCTGACGGCGCGACGGCGCTGGACCTCGCGACGCAGATCGGCCCACGCCTCGCCAAGGACGCGTTGGCGGCCGTGGTGGATGGCGAGTTGACGGACCTCGAGACGCCACTGTTCAACGGCGCGACCGTGTCGATCGTGACCCCCAAGAGCGACCTGGGTCGCGAAGTCCTGCGTCACTCGAGTGCGCACGTGCTCGCCCAAGCGGTGACGCGCCTCTGGCCCGGGGCCAAGTACGCGATAGGTCCCGCGATTGACGACGGGTTCTATTACGACTTTGATTTACCTGGTGGCGTGCACTTTAGTGATGACGACCTCGAGCGCATTGATGAGGAGATGCGAGCGATTGTGAAGGAAGACCAACCGTTCATCCGTTCGGAGTACTCGGTTGTTGACGGCCTCGCGCTCTTCGCCGACCAGCCCTACAAGGTTGAGATCATCAATGCGGTCTTGGCGAACGCGACGCCGGAGGACTTGGCTGAAGTAGCGAGCCCGTCGGTGGTCTCGACGTACTCCAACTCGCCGGCGTTCGTGGATCTCTGTCGCGGTCCGCACGTGCCGTCGACCTCGCACCTGGGTCATTTCAAGCTGACCCGCGTCGCCGGCGCGTACTGGCGCGGCGATGAGAAGCGTCCGCAACTCCAGCGCATCTACGGCACCGCCTGGGAGTCCGAAGAGGCGTTGGCCGCGCACCTGCACCAACTGGAAGAGGCTGAGCTGCGCGACCATCGTCGTCTGGGCCAGGAGCTCGACCTCTTTTCGTTTCCCACGGAGATTGGACCGGGTCTCGGGGTCTTTCATCCCAAGGGCGGCACCATGCGTCGAATCATGGAGGACTACTCACGGGCCCGCCACGTCGCGGGCGGCTACGAGTTTGTCTATACGCCCCACATCACCAAAGCCGACCTTTTTGAAGTGTCCGGTCACCTGGAGTGGTTCGCCGAGGGCATGTATCCGCCCATGGAGTTGGACGACGGTCAGAAGTACTACTTGAAGCCGATGAACTGCCCGTTTCACACTTTGATCTATAAGGCACGTCAACGTAGTTACCGCGAACTGCCGCTACGACTCTTCGAATTCGGTTCGGTCTACCGTTACGAGAAGTCCGGCGTCGTGCACGGATTCACCCGCGTGCGCGGCATGACCATGGACGATGCCCATATTTTCTGCACACGCGAGCAGATGACCGATGAGATCAAGAGCCTGCTCGAGTTCGTCCTGGATTTGCTGCGCGACTACGGCCTCACGGAGTTCCACCTGGAACTCTCGACTCGACCGCCGGGCAAGGCCGTGGGCACCGACGAGGAGTGGGAAGAGGCGACGGCGACATTGGCCCAGGTGGCCGGCAGCGCCGGGTTGCAGCTCACGCTCGACGAGGGCGGTGGCGCGTTTTACGGACCAAAGATCTCGGTGCAGGCGAAAGACGCCATTGGCCGCACGCACCAGCTGTCGACCATTCAACTGGACTTTCAGACACCGCAGCGTTTTGAGGCGAGCTACATCGGTGCGGACAACGCCCGCCACCAGCCGATCATGATTCACCGCGCGCTCTTCGGATCCGTCGAGCGCTTCATGGCCGTGCTCATCGAGCACTACGCCGGCAACATGCCGACGTGGCTCAGTCCCGAGCAGGTTCGTGTCCTGGGCGTCAAAGACGCGCACGACGACTACGCCTTCGACGTGGCGAGCGCGCTGCGCTTAGAGGGCGTGCGCGTGGGTCTCGATGAGGCGAGCGAACCGCTGGGCGCGCGAATCCGTCGGGCCAAGTTGGAAAAGATTCCCTACATTGTTGTTGTCGGTGACGACGACGTAAGGAGCGGCACGCTGGGCATTAACGCGCGCGGATCCAACGATCCCGAACGCGGCGTCACGTTGTCGGAGTTTCGCGATCGATTGCTCAGTGAGATTGCCTCGCACGGTTCGCCCGAGGTCAACTAGTGCCGCTGGACCGCTTCTGGGCGGCGTGGCGTCAACAGTATGTGTCGGGCACCATCGCGTCGCTTAATGCCGGTGACACCGGCGAGTGCGTCTTTTGTGCCTTGAGCAACGAAGAGGTCAGCGAAGCGTCCGGTGTTGTGTACCAGAGCGAGACCACCTTCGTCGTGTTAAACGCGTACCCCTACGGGTCGGGCCATCTGCTCGTGCTACCGCGTCGACACGTTGCTACGATCGCGGAACTCTCTGACGAGGAGTACCAGGATTACTTCTTGACGCTTCGCCATACGGTGATGGCGATCGAGATGGCCTACGGGGCCGACGGCATGAATATTGGCTTCAATCTTGGTGTCGCGGCCGGCGCCGGCATACCGAAGCACTTGCACGGTCACGTGTTGCCTCGTTGGGGTGGCGACACGAATTTCATGACGGCAATTGGAGAAACCCGGGTGTTATCCGAGTCATTGGCGGCCACCTGGCAGAAGGTACATACCCACTTTTGAGCCAGTCGTTACACAACGGTAACGTAGACTGAACCAAACGGTCCGGGGGATCATGTTCGACGGAAAATTCCGAAAGTCTGTAGACGCAACCACGGCGCCCGTTGGTCGCTGGTTGGTCCGCGTTGGTTTTTCGGCTGACTGGCTGACGGCTTCCGGTTTGGTCTTCGCCTGCGCCACGGCGTGGGCCATCGCGGTGGGTCATCATCATTTGGCGGTCGTGTTGCTCATTGCGACCGGCGCGCACGATCTCTTTGATGGACCGGTCGCCAAAGCGTCTAATCGAGCCAGCCAGCGCGGCAGCTACTTCGACTCCGTTGTGGACCGGATATCCGACGCCGTATTACTCGGTGGTTGTGCCTACTACTTGACGGCCCAACACCGCGGCCAGTTGGTGTTGCTACCTATTGGCATCATGACCGCCACCTTCATGATCTCCTACCAGCGCTCTAAGGCCGAGAGTTTGGGCCTGGCCGCCAAGGGCGGGCTGATGGAAAGGGCCGAGCGAATGGTGTTGCTGGGGGTAGCCCTGCTCGCGACCCAGATTTTTGTCCCCGTGCTGTGGCTGCTCCTGGTCCTAACGATCATGACGGCCGTCGGTCGTTTTTGGCGGGTGTGGCAGATTGCCGCACGACCAGAGCCTCCCGTGCGCCAACGCCCGCGGCGCAACTACCAGCACACGGGCCGTCTGCGCCGAGGACCGCGCCGCACCGCTCGCCACTAAACGTGGCGTCCCGCATGCGCGTTCGGCTGTTTACGTCCGTGGGCGCCGTCGCGGAGTCGTTGCCCGAGCGCGTTGACGTGTGGGTGGGTCGCCACGTAGCCATGGCCATTGGCCGACGCAAGTCGAACTCGCGTTCTAATCTGCGTGACAATGTATGCCACGCACTCTTCGTGTCGGGCAGCGCGCGGGCGGACGACGCCGACGAAGAACTCGTAGATCGATTTGTTGACCGGGCCTTTTCGAGCTACGGCCAGTACTGGGCCGAGAGTGCCAAACTTCCTGGCATCAGCCGTCAGGGCATCTACGACCGGTTTCGAATTGCCGAAGGATTAGAGCACCTCCAAGAGTCCAAAGCTCGGGGACAGGGAACGATCATTGCGTTGCCGCACATTGGCAGCTGGGAGTGGGGCGGATCGTTCATGTCCCAGCTGGGCCTGGGCATGACGTGCGTGGCCGAAGAATTGGAACCGCCGGCACTCTTTGAATGGTTCAAACAAAAGCGCGAGTCAATCGGCATCATGATTGAGCCGTTGGACGCGCACGCCGGCACGGTACTACTACAAACACTGAAAGGCGGCGGCACGGTGGGACTGTTATGCGATCGAGACATCCAAGACAACGGCATCGAAGTGGACTTTTTCGCCGAGCGCGTCACCATTCCCGGTGGTCCGGCGACGCTGGCCCTGCGCACGGGGGCGACGCTGGTCGCGGCCGCGTGTTACATGGGCCCGGGCGAGGATCACTTCGCGGTGGTGACGCCGCCCATTGCGGCGACACGCGAAGGACGACTACGCGACGATGTCACTCGGGTGACTCAGTTGATCGCCAACGAACTCGAAGGCCTGATCCGTCGCGCCCCCGAACAGTGGCACGTGCTCCAGCCACGCTTCGCACGCGCGTGAACCAACGCATTGCCCTCGTGTCGTCGTACGCGTTGAGCGTCTTCGGCGGCGTCCAGGAACAGGCGCTGGGTATGAGCCGCGAACTAGGTCGTCGGGGTCACGACGTATTGTTGCTCGCGCCCGACGCGAGCGACCACAACAACTACGACACGCCGGCCTACGTGCAGCGTTACGGACGACTCTGGTCGATGCCGGCCAATGGGTCGCGGGCGCCGCTCACCTTGTCACCGTTGGCCGCACGTTTGGTTCGTGCGTCGCTCAAGAAGTTTCGTCCCGACGTGGTCCACTATCACGAGCCGTTCGCTCCGTTTTTTTCGTGGTCCGCGCTGTGGGCCCACGAGGCACCCGCGGTTGCGACCTTTCATCGCAGCGGCGCCGGCCCGGCCCTCACGTACACCGGCCCTTTGCTGCGGATGCTGGCACACCGTATAGATGTCTCGGTCGCGGTCAGTGACGCCGCGGCGTCGACGATAGCTCGCGCGGCCAATGTCAACGCGCAAGTTTTGTATAACGGATTTGAGATGGAGCGATTTTCGCAGACACCCCGTGAGCGAGGCGCCGAGACGACCCTGCTCTTCATCGGACGTTTCGAGGAGCGTAAGGGTCTCCAGCACCTCATCGGCGCGGTAGTGCGACACAACTCGCGGGGAGGGAACCTCTGGCGCCTGGTGGTGTTGGGCGACGGTCCACAGCGCGCGCAACTCGAGACCCAGGCGTCACGTGATCGGATGATTCTCTTTGTGGGCGCGGCGAACGACGCCGAGAAGCGCTCATGGTTGCGGCGGGCCAATGTGCTGGTGGCGCCCTCGACGAGGGGTGAGAGTTTCGGAATGATCCTGCTCGAAGCCATGGCCAGTGAAACTTCCGTCGTCGCGAGTGACATTGACGGGTATCGCGACGCCGTAGGGGACTTCGGACTGCTCGTTACGCCGGGTGACGACGTTGCGCTGGAGGGTGCGATTACCGACGCCCTCGCGAGTGAGACGAGTCAGTCCATCGCCGCCGCCAAGCAGCACGCCGAACATTGGTCGATGTCTCGGTTGATGGACCAGTACGAAGTGATCTACGACAGCGCGCGCCAGCGTTTCCAGGGCGCCATGTAGCCTTGAGTCGTGGCCACTAAGCAACACTCGCGTCATCGCCGGTCCAATTCGCGCGACCGCACGCAGCGTTACGTGGCGCCGGTGCTCGATCCCAACTGGCAGAGCCCCTATATTCCCTCCGCCGACGAGCGTCACGCGAACTTGAAGGCGGTGCGCACGTTCGCGCGCCGAAAGAAGATGCCCCAGACAATCATCGCCGGCGCNNCATACTCTTTTTGGTGGCGCCGTGGCTGCCCGTGCTGGGGGTGGTGGTCGCCGCGCTCTACGGTTGGGACCTGCACCGCTCCGATGCGAGGTTTGAACGCCGCGGTTTGACGCTGGGCGCGACCATGCTCGATCAGTTCCGTGCTGGCGGGACTAACGAGGACCGCCAGCGTCTCGCCATCGTGCTCGACCGGCTGTCGGCCACGTTCGGCGTTGACGGAGTGAGCGCG
>PMAL01000082.1 GCA_003152555.1 Acidimicrobiaceae bacterium
CGGCGGCCAGGATGATCGCCGCCGAGGTGTAGGACGTGGTTTCGTCGTGGGGAAAGGTCACCCGATCGGGATAGGCCAGACCCGTCCAGTAGGTGCCATCGTCGCGGCGATGGCGCGAGGTGCAGGCAAAAAGATCGAGGGCCTGACCCGTGAGGCCGAGCGCGTCGAGGGCCAGGACACACTCGGCCGTTTCGGCGGCGGTCACCCAGTCACTCGTCGACACGCAGCGCACGCCGTAGTCATCCATGACGTGGCGCTCCCATCCGCCACGGATGCGCTTTTCTCCGGCGGCGCCGGCAAGCGCGCCACAAAAAATCGGGTAGTACCAGTCCATGGCGAACTCGTTCTTGGGCGCGAACGCCCCGGGGTGGTGGGCCACGGCGTGACCGAGTCGTCCGGCCGCCAGCTCCCACGAAGGGCGCTGCATGTCGAGGCGCTCGGCGAGCGCGACCGCACAGCGCAACGAATGAAAGATCGACGAAGATCCAGTCAGCAACGAGTAAGACTCGGGGCGACCCAGGGAGTCGAGCGACCAGCGAATCGTGCCGTCGGCCACTTGCCATCGCAGCACAAATTCAATGGTGCGCTCGACCGAGGGCCACATCGTTGCGACAAAGTCCACGTCACCGGTCGCGAGTAGATAGTGATAGACGCCAGTCGCCATGTAGGCGCAGACGTTGGTGTCGAGGCGCGCGTCCTTGGCCCGCTCACCGAGGTAGTAATTAAACCAACTGCCGTCACCGAGTTGCTGGTCGCGCAGCCACTCGTACGCCCGTCGCGCCTCGTCGAGGTGACCAGTGACGGTGAGGGCCATCGCCGCCTCGACGTGGTTCCACGGATCGCAGTGCCCGTGCTCAAACCACGGAATCTGTCCACTTCTCTTCTGCAGGGCCGCGAGGCTATTTCCCGTGTGACGAATCTCTTGGTCGCTGAGGACGCCCGGGACACCCGACATGCAGTTCGTCGAGACGGTCACGGGACAACTGGCTTGGTGAGATAGACCACGATCGACTTTCCCATGAGCGGCGAGAACACCATCTCGGCGTAGTGCGTGAGGCGAGGCCTCTTCATGATGTCCCAGACCAGCAGCCGGTGGTACGTCTTCACGACGACGTTGGTGTCGTTGGTGGTGCCCACCAGACACTTGAGCCACCAATAGGGACTGTGCAGGCCGTGGGCGTAATGGTGACCCGTCACGCGCAGCCCTACCGAACTGAGTCGCGACTGCAGCACCGAGCGGCGATAGATGCGGATGTGACCGCCGGGCACGTTGTGATACTCGTCCGACAGCGCCCAGTTGATCAGTTCGGGACCGAAGCGCGGTACGGTGATCGCCATCGTGCCGCCGGGTCGTAGCACCCGGGTCAGTTCGCGCATCGCCGCGAGGTCGTCGGGAATGTGTTCGAGCACTTCAGAGCAAATGACTCGGTCGAACGTCGCGTCGGGAAACGGCAGGTGCAACGCGTCGCCCTGGACCGTCGCCGTAAGGGACGTATCGCTCGAGAGTTCACCGGCGACGACCATCGCGCCAAACATGGCCGAGACCCCGTCAACCTCATCGCGCCCGGCGTCGAGGGCCACGACCACCGCGCCGCGACGGGCCGCCTCAAAGGCGTGACGTCCGAATCCGCAACCGAGGTCCAATATCTTGTCGCCATCTTTGAGACCCAACTGGTCGTAGTTGGCGGTGAGCATTATTCGAAGGTCATCGATTCGGGCAACGACTGGCCCCGAAGAATGGCGTCGTAACAGGCGGCCGTGCCGCGCGCCGTCACCTGCCACGTGAACCGTTGGATGACGCGTTCACGCCCCGCGGCGCCCAGTCGTTGTCGTAGCGCGGGATCGTCGAGCAGTCGGCGAATGGCGTTCACCAGCGCGTCGGGGCTGTTGGGTTCAACCAGTAGACCGGTCTCGCCGCTCACGCCTACGACCTCGGGTAGCGCGCCACCGGTCGTCGCGACGACGGGCACGCCGCAACTCATGGCCTCGATTGCGGGCAGTGAAAAACCTTCGTAGAGGCTGGGTACGATCGCGACCTCGGCCTCGCCGTAGAGGCGGGCCAGTTGCTCGTCACTAACACCCGAGATGGTCGTGACGATGTCGCTTAAGCCCAGTCGCTCCAGCGCCATCGCGACCCGGCCCTTCTCCCGGGGGCGACCAATGACGATCAAGTCAATGTCGCGTTCGGCGCGCAGTTTGGCGATGGCTTCTAAGAGCGGGACGAGACCCTTCATGGGCACGTCGCTGCTGGACGTGACCATCAAGCGACCCTTTTTCTTCACCACGTCGTCATAGGGCCTGAACACGGTGTGGTCCACGCCCACCGGCACGACCGTCAGGCGACTGAGCGGCACCCGCATCTGCGCGTTGATGTCGACCTTGGAATTGTGCGACACCGTGAGCACGGCCGGCAGTTGCTTGACCACGCGCACCTGCATGCGCAGGAAACCGAACCAACGGCGCGTCGTGTATCGCTTCCACGCCGTGTCGGCGTGGGCGAGGGCGATTGACCGGTCGACCGTGATTGGGTGGTGCAGCGTTTCTAACACCGGCCAGCCGTCGCGGTACAGGCCCAGGATGCCGGGCCCGATGCACTGGTCGTCGTGGATGATGTCGAAGTCACGACGCCGAGACTTGAGTAGCTTCCTGATTCGCAGTGAATAGGCCAGCGGTTCACCGAAGCCGCCGCTGAGCATCACCAAGAACTCAGCCACATCGGCCAGCGAGGTGAATTCCGAGGGTGCGGGCCAGCGAAACGGATCGGGATCGCGGTAGAGGTCCAGTGCGCGAACCGGCGTGAAGCCAACGCCCTCATCGAGGATTGGCCAGGGAGGTCCGGAAAAGACCTCCACGCCGTGTCCCAGCGCCACGAGTTCACGGGTGAGGTGGCGCGTGTAGACGCCCTGTCCGCCGCACTGGGGATTGCCCCGGTAGAGCAGGAACGCAATGCGGTACTTGCCGGGCTGGGCCGCACGCGCGGGGATGTGCGACGGGATCACGAGCGCTTTGGAGCGGGCCCAGGACGCCTTCGTCTCCTCGATGGTGTGGCGCAAGGAGTTAGACACGGGTCAACTTTCGGTCTGGGCGAAGTCATCCATTCTCCCCCATTTGCCACAACCGCACAAATGCCCACCACGGCCCCAATCTCAGTGACTACGCTGCCGTTTATGGATCTCACGTACCCCGAAGAAGCCGAATCGTTCCGCGTCGAAATTCGCGAATGGTTAGAAGAGAACCTGCCGTCAGGTTGGTTCGACCCCGGATTCACCATGAGTAAAGAGGAGCACGCGGCCTTTAACCAGACCTGGACCGAGACGCTCTTCAAGGGCGGCTGGATCTGCGCCGGTTGGCCGGAAGAATATGGCGGCAAGGGACTTTCGCTACTCCAGCAAGTGGTGCTCAACGAGGAGTTCGCCAAGGCCAACGCGCCGATGCGTGCCGACTTCTTCGGCGACACCCTGGTGGGTCCGACCATTCTTCAGTGGGGCACGCAAGAACAGAAGAAGGAGTTCATCCCGGGCATCTTGGCGGGCACCACCGGCTGGTGCCAAGGATTCTCCGAACCAAACTCGGGCTCGGACCTCGCCAGCCTCAAGACCAGTGCGGTGCTCGACGGCGACGAGTGGGTCATCAACGGCCAAAAGGTCTGGACCACGCAGGCCCAGCACGCCGACTACGTCTTCTTGTTGGCCCGCACCGATCCCGACGCCCCCCAGCACGCCGGCATCAGCTACCTGCTGGTGCCCATGCACCAAGACGGCGTGGACGTTCGCCCGATCACCCAGGTTGACGGGTCGGCCGAGTTCAACGAGGTCTTCTTCACCAACGCGAAGTGCAACAAGGACAACGTCATCGGCGGGGTCAACAACGGGTGGAAGGTCGCCATGACGACGCTCGGCTTCGAGCGCGGGTCGTCATCAACCACCGGTTACCGCCGGTTCCTAAAGGAGTGGGAGCTCATCGTCGACGAAGCGGTACAACACAACAAGATCAAGGACGAGCGCACGCGCGACAATCTGGTGAAGGCCTGGCAGAACGTCAAGATCATGCAGATCAACGGGTACCGCTCGCTGACCGACGGGCTGAATAACACCCACAACGCCGCCCTGTTGGGCGCGTGCAACAAGATGTTCTGGTCCGAGGCCCACCGCGCCACGATGGAACTGGCCCTCGACGTCATGGGCATGCAGGCCCAGATCCTCACCGGCAAGGGCGAGATGGCCGGTCCGCTCGCGGGCAGCCGTCGCGGTAGGGCCGACTATCCCGTTTCGGAGTTGCAGGCCTCGTTCTTCTTCTCGCGCTCCGAGACCATTTGGGGCGGTACCGCGGAGATTCAGCGCAACATCATTGGCGAACGCGCCCTAGGGCTGCCGAAAGAACCCAAGCCCCAGCGGGTTTAGACCGATAGCAGCACGCGTTCGCTGCGGTTGGTTTGTCGCAGTACCAGTACGAGCCAGAGTCCCGTGAGCAACGTGAGGAAGGCGCCCAAGAAGATCCCGATGCGCGGGTTGGTTGCCGCGATCAAGATCCCGACGAGCGGCGCGCCGATGGGCGTGGTGCCGAGAAAGGCGATGCTGTAAAGACTCATCACGCGACCACGCATCTGTTGGCCGGAGTTGAGTTGCAAGGTTGAGTTGGCGGAGGACACGAACGCGATGGAGCAGGCGCCGGTAGGTATGAGCGCCAACTCCGCCAAGAGGATGGTGGGCGCGAAGGCCACCAACGTCATGAAGAAACCAAAGGCCACGGCGAGCAGGGCGAGCAGCTTTGGCGTGGGGCGCGAACGATGCGCCACCAAGAGTCCGCCAATGACGGCGCCCACCCCCATACAGCCCATCAATATTCCGTACTGCGCCGCCGACTTCTGGTGGAACGTCACGTGGGCCAGCAACGGCAACGTCACCGTGAAGTTGAACGCGAAGGTACCCACCACGCTCACCGCGATGATGATATTGCGCAGTTGGGGGGTTGCGAAGACGTACTTCAGTCCGAGACGGAGCTGACCCGGCAGGCGCTGGACGATCTGCATGGGCAGTAGTTCGCCGCGGCGCATGAGCGCGAGCGCGAGTATCACCGCGACGTAGGAGGCGGCGTTGGTGTAGAAACATGCGGCGGTACCCACCAGGGCAATGAGACCGGCGGCCACGCTCGGACCAATGACGCGACCCGAGTTCATCAAGACGCTGTTAAGGCTCACGGCGTTCGCAATCAGGTCCCGGCCAACCATCTCCTGGACAAAGGCCTGGCGGGCCGGCACGTCGAAGAGATTGACGAAGCCGAGTAGGCCAGCCAGCACGAAGACCGTGTCGACCGTGACGTGATGGGTCGTCATCAGCAGTCCCAACGTGAGCGCGAGTAGACCGGCGACCGTCTGGGTGCAGTAAAGGATGCGACGCTTCTCATGACGGTCGGCCACGAGTCCGCCGTAGGTGCCGAAGAGCAGAATTGGCACGTACTGCAGCGCGACCGCGAATCCCAGGTCCACCGATGAACCGGTGAGTTGCAGGATCAACCAACCCTGGGCCACCGACTGCATCCAGGTTCCCGAGACGGAAATGAGTTGGCCCACGAAGAACAGGCGGAAGTTGCGCACGCTGAGCGCCGCAAAGGTCTTGGACGAGAAACGTTGCGCGGCGCTCACGACTCTTCCATCAAGCGCTCGAG
>PMAL01000038.1 GCA_003152555.1 Acidimicrobiaceae bacterium
CTCACGTGCCAAGGATTGAGGGGTAGGAGCGAGGATTTCTTGGGAGTTTGCGGTTCGGTCTGTTCGGAATCGGTAACATATTGCTTATAAAGTCATTTAGAAGGCAATATTTTGCCATATACTGAGATCATGAAGGGAAGAGTGCGCTCAGTGGGCCGTACGGCGTCGACCGCGGCCAAGGTCTTCGGCAACCTAATTGCGCAGGGCCGACGAGATCGCGGCATGACGCTCGCCCAGTTGGCAGAGGCCATCGGTGCGTCGCCACGCACCGTGTACAGCATCGAACACGGGGAACCCACAGTCGGCCTCGGCACCTATTTCGAAGCTGCGTCAGTGCTTGGAATCCCACTGTTCAGCGCCGATAAGGCAGAGTTGACTCAGCTCCTCCGTAACGGTCGAGACCGGCTAGCGCTGCTTCCTGAGCGGGTGCGGGCGAAGGACGTCCAGTTCGATGCCAACTTCTAACTCGCCGCTCTATGTCTGGGTGTGGCTTCCGCGTGCCACCGACTCGGTGGTGGCTGGTCGACTTGACCGCGTGGAGGGGACCGAAACTGTCGCGTTCACGTATGCCGAGAGCTACCTCAGGAACGGGTCGGCGATCTCCCTGTACGAACCAGAACTGCCTTTACGTCCGGGCACCTTCCTTCCCACTGGCGGGAAAGCGGTCGCGTCGTGCATCCGCGACGCCGGTCCCGATGCGTGGGGGCAGCGCGTCATCTTCGCGCGTCAGCGAGGACACATTGGCCGCAAAGACGATACCGGCGTCATCGACGTATTGACGTATCTCGCTGAGTCGGGTTCCAACAGAATCGGCGCTCTGGATTTCCAGGCGTCGCCAACGGAATACGTCGCTCGAACGGACACAGCCACACTCGAAGAGTTGCACCGCGCCGCCGACATACTCGATCAGGGAGGAGAACTCTCTCGCGAGTTGTCGGAGGCCCTACTGCACGGTTCATCGATAGGTGGTGCACGTCCCAAGGCGCTCATCGAAAGTGAAGGTCGTCAGTATGTAGCGAAATTTCCATCAAGTAGCGATCCGTATCCAGTGATGAAGGCCGAAGCCGTTGGTATGGAACTCGCTCGTCGAGCAGAACTTGACGTACCGGAGAGCCATCTCGTGACGTCCCTTGGCAAGGACGTGCTGCTTGTTGAACGGTTCGATCGGGTCGGTGAGGCTCGTCGACTAATGGTCTCGGGCCTCACGATGCTGGACCTTGATGAAGTGGTGGCCCGGTACGCGACGTACCCGGACATTGCCGAGGTTCTGCGCCGGTGGAGCACGCATCCGGCGGATTCACAGCGAGAACTGTTTGCTCGAATCGTCTTCAATGTTGCCATTGGGAATAATGATGACCACGCCCGAAATCATGCCGCCTTCTGGGACGGCCGACACCTTGAGCTCACTCCGGCGTACGACCTTTGCCCGCAGCTTCGTTCTGGCGAGGAGACGGCCCAGGTAATGGCCATAGGTTCTGACGGAGCTCGCATGAGCCAGTTCGCTGTTTGCGTAGATGCAGCAGCGGACTACGGACTCGATCGCAGCCGGGCAATCGAGATTGTTGACCACATCGTTGAGACCATTCGCTCGAAATGGAACGAAGCGGCTGATCTCGCCCGACTTAGTCGCGCAGAGAGAGACGCTCTCTTTGGGTCGGCGATCCTGAACCCGTACGCGAGTTATGGCTATAGCCCGGGCCCTTCGCCGCGGACCAGTACAACAAGACGGACAAAGTCGCCGCAGCCTCGCCGCGCTTCAGGGCCGCGGCACAGTTCCGATGAGTTCGCGCGGCGAGAAAACGTCGAATCGGACGTCCGTCTCAAGCCGCCAGATCTGTAGATTTACCGACGATACGTCGCCGGGTCACGGTGTGCAAAGGATTCTCTGTAACTGACGTGACCAGAGTCATTCGTAGGTGTGGCGCACCGTAATCGCTAGTGACAGCCATACTTCCTGCTGTAGATCACGACCAATTTCTCATAAACTTTGGCCGCTTTTAGGGGTCCAGGTCACCTTTAGTCGGAGCAATACAAGGCGGCGCTTGTTGGTACGCGCGATAATAAAAATGTGTTGGCTAAGTGTTGACAGTTCGGATTTCGAGGGTCACGGTGCTCTGAGGGAGTCCACCTACCTTCGATTCTGCAAGCCGGCACTTCCGCGTTCGAAGGTGAGACAGCAGCAGTCAGAACCCGGACAAAGCGACCGCACGTGGTGAGCGCAAGTAAAGATCATCGTGAGTCGCCCGGTCCATGGGAACCACATCGGCGCGCCTGACGAGGGCCTATAGGGCGTCCGCCAGTTCTCGTTGACGGTCTTCGTCGCGCGCTGTGTGCGCACTGCTGCACTGACTGAAGAGCGTCCGTCGCCCGCGCGCTGGCGTTGCTCTCGTTCNNCGAAACGCGCGGTGAAGTGGCGAAGCGACTTGGGCTCGTAGGTCATTCGGTAGCCAGGTAGTGACGCCGCCTCCTTGGCCACCGACGTCACCACTTCAATCACGTAATCGATGTGGCTCTGGGTATAAGTACGCCTCGGGATGGCCAGTCGCACCAGC
>PMAL01000029.1 GCA_003152555.1 Acidimicrobiaceae bacterium
CGCGCACGCCGAGTCACCCGAGTGCACGCCCGCTTCTTCCACGTGCTCCATCACGCCGGCGATGAAGAGTTCGCCCTTCGCGTCGCGCACCGCGTCGACGTCAACTTCAACGGCGTCTTCTAAGAAACTGTCGATCAGGATTGGCCGGCTGGCCGACACCGCTCCTTCACGCGCGAGCGAGCCGTGCACGCTGGTGAGATCAATCATCACTCGCTCGAGGGCTACGTCGTCGTAGACAATCTCCATCGCTCGTCCGCCGAGCACGTAGCTGGGACGAATGAGCACCGGGTAGCCAATCTTCTTGACAATGAGGCGCGCCTCTTCGAGGTCGAGGACCACGTCGCCGGGCGGCTGGCGAAGACCCAGGCGCCGGCAGATGTTCGACCACTGTTGACGGTCTTCGGCAGCGTCGATAGACAACACGGGCGTGCCCAATACGAGCGCGGGATCAATCGAGTGCGAGAGCTTGAGGGGGGTCTGGCCGCCGAGGGCGACGATCACGCCCAGGACTCGGGCCCCGTCACGACAAGCCGCCTGCTCGGCACGGATCACTTCGTCGAGGTCTTCGGGAGTGAGCGGTTCAAAGTAGAGACGGTCCGACGTGGAGTAGTCGGTCGAGACCGTTTCGGGGTTGCAGTTGACCATCACCGTCTCATAGCCCATGTCGCGCAACGCGAGTGACGCGTGCACGCAGCAGTAGTCGAACTCGATGCCCTGGCCAATACGGTTGGGACCGGATCCGAGAATGATGACGCGGTCGCGTGATGACGCGGCGACTTCGCTCGTGTCTTCGTAGGTGCTGTAGTGGTACGGCGTCGTCGCCGCGAATTCGGCGGCGCAGGTGTCCACCGTCTTGAACGTGGTTTCGACGCCGGCGGCGCGGCGCAACGAGGTCACCGTGCTGACGGGCGTACCCGTGAGGTTGGCAATCTGGGAATCAGAAAAACCGAACTGCTTGAATCGCCGCCACCCACGACGGTCAAGCGACTCGAGGTTGAGGTCGTCCTTCAGTTCACGCTCTCGTGCAATGATCTGGATCAACTGATCAATGAACCACCGGTCGATCTTCGTGCGCTCAACCACCTCATCGAGGGGCGCACCGCGCCAGAGAACTTCGTGCAGCGCGAAGAGTCGCTCGGGGGTCGCCACTTCGCAGCGACGCCACAGCGTCTCGTCGTCGAGCTCGGCGAACTCGTTGTTGTCGCCGAGCGCGAAGCCGAGCCGGCCCTGTTCGAGCGAACGAATGGCTTTTTGCAGCGACTCGGCGAAGTTGCGCCCGATAGCCATCGCTTCGCCTACCGACTGCATGCGTGTGCCCAACTCGGGCGTCGCCCCCGGGAGCTTCTCGAACGCCCAGCGCGGAATCTTCGTCACGACGTAGTCAATGACCGGCTCGAAACTCGCGGGCGTCACCCGCGTGATGTCGTTTTCGATCTCGTCGAGCCGGTAGCCCACCGCGAGTTTCGCCGCGATCTTGGCAATGGGAAACCCGGTGGCTTTTGATGCGAGCGCGCTGGAGCGACTGACGCGCGGATTCATCTCGATGACCAGGCGCTCGCCGGTCTCGGGGTTGACGGCAAACTGCACGTTCGATCCCCCGGTCTCTACGCCCACCCGTCGCAGCACGGCGAAGGCGTCGTCGCGCATGGCCTGGTATTCAACGTCGGACAACGTCTGAATTGGCGCCACGGTAATGGAATCACCCGTGTGCACGCCCATGGGATCAAAGTTCTCGATGCTGCAGATCACCACGCAATTGTCGGCCACGTCGCGCATCACCTCGAGTTCGTACTCTTTCCATCCGGCCACCGACTTTTCAACCAAGATCTCACCGATCGGTGACGCTTCAATCCCCTCGCGTGCGAGGTCCCGGAAGCGCTCGAGGTTATGGGCGATGCCCGTGCCGGCGCCGCCCAAGATGAAGCTCGGGCGCACCATGATGGGCCAGCCAATCTCCTGGGCCCGCAGGCACGCATCCTCGACGGAGGTGGCGAAGCCCGACGGTGGCGTGGCCAGCCCAATGTCGGCCATGGCGGCTTTAAAGAGCTCGCGACTCTCGGCGGTGTCGATCGATGCCGGGCGAGCGCCGATCACCTCGATGCCCAGACGTTGCGTCACGCCGCGTCGCACCAGTTCCATCGTGAGGTTAAGCGCAGTCTGACCGCCCAAAGTGGGCAGCAACGCGTCGGGACGTTCGCGCTCCAGGATGTCGACGAGCACGCCAGGGTCCAGGGGTTCAATGTACGTAACGTCGGCCGTGGCGGGATCGGTCATGATCGTCGCCGGATTCGAATTGACCAGGATGACTTTGTAGCCGTCAGCTCGCAGCACCTGACAGGCCTGCGTACCCGAGTAGTCGAATTCGCAGGCCTGACCAATGACAATCGGTCCGGACCCGATCACCATGATCGAATGAATGTCGTCGCGTCTGGGCATTAACGGCTCTCTAGGACGCCGTCACTGAGCAGCGCCTCGAATCGTTCGAAGAGGTACCGCGCGTCGTGGGGGCCGGGACCGGCTTCGGGATGGTACTGGACCGAAAAGCATCGATCACCGGGTGAGCAGATGCCTTCGATGACGCCGTCGTTCAGGTTGACGTGGCTCACGACGCCGCGCCCGAGCGACTCGGCGGCGACCGCGTAGTTGTGGTTTTGGGCGGTGATCTCGATGCGCCCGGTCGCGATGTCGCGCACCGGGTGGTTGCTGCCGTGGTGACCGAAGGGCAGCTTGTAGGTGGTCGCGCCCAGTGCGCTCGCGAGCAACTGGTGTCCGAGGCAGATACCGAAGATCGGCACGGTGCCAANNGGTCAAGAATCTGCGACGCGTCCATCGACGAGGGCACCACCGTGACGTTGAATCGTTGCGCCAATTGGTCCACCATCGCGCGCTTGATGCCGTAGTCCACGGCGACCACGTGTAATGCACCGTCTCCGCGATGGTAG
>PMAL01000157.1:0-26854 GCA_003152555.1 Acidimicrobiaceae bacterium
CACCAACACCCCGGTGCCGTGTTCGGGCAAGGCCACCCGGGTTCGGTCAATGCTGAACGTGATCATGGCGGCGCCCGCCGTCGCCACGTGACGCAACTGTTCGAGTGCTGGATCAAAGTGACCGACGAGGTGTCCGGCATCGTGCGCCGGTGTCGCGACGATGATGGCGTTAGCGGGCGTGGTCGTCGTCTGCGTGTCAACCTCCCAGGGATAACTGCCCGAGGGAGAGCGTCGCAGTGCGGTCACCCCGGTGCCCGATCGCAGCACCACGCCGCGCATTCGCAATCGGCGAGCAAGTTCTGCGGGCAGAGATCCCACGCCGCTGGTGAGCGTAAAAAACAGCGGGTCGGCGCTGGATGCCGTGGACGCCGGGTTGGCGGCGCTGCCCATTTTCTTGAGTTTCTTCATGATCGATCCACCCTGTCGGGCCGCTTCATAGAGCGTGGGAAAGACTGCCTTGGCGGAGAGCTCGTCGATGCGGCCCGCTTGAATGCCGCCGACCATTGGTTCAATGAAAGTGTACGCCAACTCCGCACCGAGCTTGGCGCGCAGTATTTCGCCGATCGAGATGTCGTCACCGACATTGAGCGGTCGCGGCAGCAGTTCGTCGCGTCGTGCGTGTAGACGGGCGTTGCGACTCAGTCCCGGCACGGAACGGACCATCTGCGATGACGTGGGCACGCCGAGCGCCAACCCACTCGGCAGTTCGTTAAGGGCGCCCTGTAACCAGATGCTCGAGCCCGACGCGGCGATTGGTTCGAGGCGGTCGCGCCAACCGAGTTCCTCTACCAGCGCCGTACCTTCAGGACGCCGAGCGAGGAAGCCGTCCGCCCCGAGGTCGATCGTTCGTCCCGCGAATGAGGTAGTCGCGAGCGTGCCCCCGAAATAGTCGTTGGCTTCAATCAGTTCGACCCGCGGGCTTTTGTCGCTGGGACCGTCTTTGGCGCCCGTGAGTTCCCACGCGGCGCACAGACCACTGATCCCGCCGCCAATGATCACGACCGAACTGCGGGTCACTGGTGGGCCGCGCGAATAATCACATTGGCGAGGACCGAGATGAATTCCGGATCGTCATTGAGCGACCTCGTGCGATACAGGTGGAGCCCAATCTCGTGGGCTACGCGTTGGGCGGCGATGTCGAGGTCGTAGAGCACTTCTAAATGATCAGAGACGAAACCAATAGGACACGACACGACGTCGGTGACGCCTTCTTCTTTCTTAGCGGGCAGCACCTCGAGGATGTCGGGGCTTAGCCACATGTCGGTGGTTCGACCCGCTGACTGCCACGCCACGTCGTAGCGCGTGACGCCGGCGAGTGAAGCCGCGTGACGCGCGCTCTCGCGCAACTGGTCGGGGTAGGTGTCGCCCGTCGCGAGAATCTTTTCCGGCAGCGAGTGGGCCGAGAAGATGACTTCGGTCGTGCGGTGTCGTTCGCCCGGCACGTCGTCGAGCACTTCGTGCACCCGCCCGGCGATGAGTTCTAAGAATCCCGGCGCTCGCCACCACTCGTCCACGCCGATGAAGGTGACGTCCGCGCCCAAGGACTCGGCGGCACGCGACATGTACTGACCCGTCGACATGGCCGACGAGTGCGGCGCGAGCGCGATGCCGATCACCGTGGTGAAACCTTCGTCACGAAACTGTTCGGCCGTGTCTTCAATCAATGGTGGCTCGTACTTCGATCCGAAGCGGACGTCGAACTGACCCGGAGCAAGTTCGTCGAGTCGTCGCGAGAGCGCCGCCACCTGGTCGGCCGTGTTGCGCGCGAGCGGGGAGATTCCGCCGATCGCGTTGTAGCGAAAGACCAGGTCAGCGAGCTGTTCTGGAGTTGGCGGCTGGCCGTGGCGAATTCGTGTGTAGTACGCCTCGACGCCCTCGGGCGTCGAGGGCGTGCCGTAGGCCATGACGAGCACGCCGCTCTTCATTTGACCCCGGCTCTTCCTTCTTCGTGCACGAGTCTGACCACCGCTTCGAGCACCGTTGGATCGGTCGACGGCAAGACCCCGTGTCCGAGATTAAATATGTGTCCCGCGTCAGTGCCCGCGCGTCGCAACACGTCGCGGGTTGCGTCTAGGGCCAGCTCGACGCCACTCACACAGCGGGCCGGATCGAGGTTGCCCTGCACCGGCAAGTGTCCCACTCGTCGGCGTCCTTCATCGAGGTCAACGTGCCAGTCAATGCCGACGACGCCACTGCCGGACGTGGCCATGAGGTCCAGCAATTCGCCAGTGCCGACGCCAAACAAAATTGTTGGCACACCCAAGTTCGCGATGCCTTCGAAGACCCTCATTGTTGCTGGCAGGGCGAAGCGCTCGTACTCGTCGCGGGTCAATGCACCGGCCCACGAGTCGAACAGTTGCAGCGCTCGAGCGCCGTGTTGCACCTGCGCGCGCAGGAACGTAATCGTGATTGCCGTGATGCGTTCTAGGAGCTGGTTGAAAAGCGCCGGGTCGGCGTGCATGAGGCTCTTGATGACGGCGAAATCACGCGTCGGACCGCCCTCAACTAAGTAGCTCGCCACGGTAAATGGCGCGCCGGCAAAACCGATCAGCGGAGTATTGGTCCTCGCCAGTTGCTCGACCACCAGTTGGACCGTTCGGGTCACGGGTGAAATGTCGTCGCTCGTCAGGTCTCGTAGGCGATCTAAATCAGCGTCTGACGCGAAGGGATGGGCGATGACGGGGCCCCTTCCGGGCACGACATCGACCCCGAAACCAATGGCGTGGAAGGGCACGACGATGTCCGAAAAGAGCACCGCGGCGTCGACGCCGTAGCGGCGTACGGGTTGCAACGTGACCTCACAGGCGAGTGCCGGATCGGCGATGACGTCGAGGATTGAGCCGGTCCCGCGCAGCGCACGATACTCGGGCAACGACCGGCCCGCTTGGCGCATGAACCACACCGGAACGTGCTCGACGCTTTCTCCCCGACAGGCCCGAAGAAACACTGGCTCGTTCACGAAACTCCTTTAATGCCTTCCAATCTAGGACGGATGGGATTTCCAACATTTTGTAGGACGGTCACGGTCGCCTAGGATAGACAATCCCCTAATTGGGGACCTGGAGAGGGGTCATTGTGGCGCACGAGCGTGAGATTGCTGAGGAACAGGCGTTCCTCGATCTCTCCTTGGGTGCACTGGACCACATGCGTGACGAGGCGCGATCGCTGCGCGATAGTGCGGCCGTAGCGAACATGCGAGGAGCCGGAGACCTAGTCGAACGCGACGTCGTCATGGCCACGGCTCTGTCGCGCTTGGACCAACTAGCGATTGGCGATCAGCCGTTGTTCTTCGGACGCATTGACTACGCGCTCAACGGTTCGGCGCACGCGGACGTCTATCACGTGGGCCGCCTCGCGGTCTCGGACGAACACCTCAACGCACTCGTTGTCGACTGGCGCGCGCCGGTCGCCGAGGCCTTCTATCGCGCGACCGGCGTCGAGTCGCTCGGTCTGTCACGTCGCCGTCACGTCGCTATCCGCAACAACGAGGTCACGGGTGTCGAAGATGAGTATTTCGCCGACGACGACGGAGAGCTGTCGTTGCCCGAGGACGAGGTGCGATCGGCCACTGAAGAGGGACTCGTTGACGGCGGTTTCGCGCTCGGTGGTCCAGGCGCGCTGTTGGCCGCTCTGGGTCGCGCGCGCACCGGGTACATGGGCGACATCATCGCCACGATCCAAGGCGAACAGGACAAAATTATTCGCACGCCGCTCGCGGGCATCCTCTTGGTCCAGGGCGGTCCGGGAACGGGCAAGACGGCCGTAGCACTGCACCGCGCGGCCTACCTGCTCTTTACCCACCGCAATACGCTCGAGCGACAGGGCGTGCTGGTGGTGGGCCCCAACCCGCTGTTCCTCAACTACATCGAAAACGTGCTGCCGTCACTCGGTGAGTCGGGAGTCACCCTGTCGACGATTTCGGGACTGGTCACCAACGTGCCCGTTCGCGGCCGCGACACCGAGCCGGCCGACTTCTTGAAGGGCGACCCGCGCATGGTGACCTTCATTGCGCGCGCACTTCGAACCCGACAGCACCCGCTGCGAGACGACGTCGAGATCCCTGTGGGTCGCGCGATCGTGGTCCTAAAGGCGCAGTACACCAAGGAGATTGTCGAACGGGCGCGCCGGCGGCCCGGCAACCACAATCAACGGCGTTCGGCCATTGGACGCGAGTTGGCCAATCGGCTCGCCACCGAATACCAAGACCGCTTCGTGCACGACGGTGCGGACGACGTATCCCAGGTGGGCGAACTCGCCGATCTCATTCGCACGTCGCCACAGTTTCGCGAGGTGCTGCAACGAATCTGGCCGCGATTGTCGGGTCAGGAGTTGCTCTACGACCTGTTTGGCGCACCGGCCCTCATCCGCGCGGCCGGCAAGGACCTGCTGAGTGACGAGGAGATGGCGTTGCTCTACCGCCCCCGCGCCGCCTCTCTCGAAGAGACGTTGTGGACCAAGGCCGACGCGGCGCTCATTGACGAAGCTCGCACGTTGCTCGGTCCGAGGCGCCGTCCCCGCCCCGCGCCAAAGGTCGGCGAATCAGACATTCTCGACGGCGTTGACCTCGATTCCTACGCGCTCAACGTGCGCGCGGCCGCGCTACGTGAAGCGGCCCGACTCGCACCGGCGCCCACATTGGTGCTCGACGAGGCGGAGTTCGTGACGTACGGGCACATCGTGATTGACGAAGCCCAGGACCTCTCACCGATGGAGCTGCGCGTCCTAAAGCGTCGCGACCTGACCGGATCAATGACGATCGTGGGCGACATGGGACAGGCAACCACGGTCTCGTCGTCGGCCTCGTGGAACACACTCATTGATATTCTCCAACCTCGGCGCACCGTCACCCGGGTGGACCTGACGGTGAGCTACCGCACGCCCGAAGAAGTGCTCGATTTTGCCGCGCCGACCCTGCGTGCGGCGGCACCGGACTTGGAACCGCCGCGACCAGTTCGACGGGCGGGCTCGGTGCCCACGGTCGAAATGGTCGAACTCGAGTATTTCAATAAGACGCTCGTAGAGGCCACCCGACGCGAGTGCGCGAACGTGGCCCCCGGACGGGTGGCCGTCATTGTCACCGGCTCTCGGGTCGACGAAATGGTCGAATTGATGCGCGGCGAAGGACTGGACGCGATTGACCCGCGCGACCAGGAGTCTCGCGGGCTGAGCGCCGATTTGGTGGTGCTGGCGGCCGAAGGGGCTAACGGCCTCGAGTTTGACGCCACGATTGTCGTTGAGCCGGCCCAGATCGCCAGCCGAGGTTCGTCCGACCCGAAAATCTTCACGCCGCGGGGTCTGCGGACCCTCTACGTGGCCATGACGCGCCCCACCCGGCGTTTGGCCATCGTTGCCTGCACCGCATTGCCACCGACTTTACGATGACCAGGGAGCCGGCGAAACCAATCAGGGGTCGCAATTTCTACTAGAAATGTACCAGTGAGTCAGGCAATCCCCCTTAACGGCCTGGCGAAGCAAGAGAAGATTGTTCATGATCGACCACCGATGCTGGCCATCGGTGTGATGATTTGGCTCGGAAGCGAGTTGATGTTCTTCTCGGGACTCTTCGCCGCCCTCTTTACTATTCGCGCGCACCTGGCCGCCTGGCCACCGGTCGGCACCAAGCTCGACACGCTGCAGGCCGGCGTCTTCACAATCATCTTGGTGGCCTCGTCGTTCACCATGCAGTGGGCCGTGTGGTTGATTGAACACCGCCGCCGCGCCGAAGCCCGTCGTTGGATCATCACGACAATGATCATGGGCACGCTGTTCGTGAGCAACCAGGCCTACGAGTGGACGCACCTGGCGACGCGCTGGAACACCAACTCCTACGGCTCGATCTTTTTCATCACCACGGGCCTGCACGGTCTGCACGTCTTCCTCGGTCTCGTCGCCATGGCCTTCCTGCTCTTTCGCATGCGTGGCAGTGAGGGAGACCCCGGCGAGCTCTCGACCTTTCAGGGCGTGAGTTACTACTGGCACTTCGTTGACATTGTGTGGATTGGGTTGTACTCGGCCCTCTTCCTGCTCAAATAGGCATCGACGTGAAGACTTCGCTCCTTCAGCGTTCACTTATCCTGCCTACGCTCGCGCTGATCAGCCTCGGACCGATTGTGTTGTTCGTGGGTAGCGCGAACGCGTCGGGCCACACGCAGTATCAAACAACGCGAAAAAACGCGGGCACGCCGTACTCTTCAATCGTCAAGAAGAACAAGAGCGGCGTCGTCATCAGTTACGGCAACAGCGCGATCATGTACAACGCGCCACCCTCAACATTGGACACCCTCGGTGAGGCGCTCTTCATGCAGAACTGCGCCTCGTGTCACGGGGCCAAGGCCAACGGCGTGCCGGCCAACGGTGTCTCGGCCGCGTACCCGGACTTGGTGGGTTTGGGGCCGGCGACGATTGACTTCTGGATTGACTCGGGTCGCATGCCTGCCGCTGACCCACGCGTCGTTGAAGCGCCGCGACGATTCGCGCGTCTCACGCCCGACCAGGCGTTGGCGGTTGCCGCGTGGGTGAACTCACTCGACCCGAGCCTGCCTGACATTCCTACGCCCAGCTTGAAGAACGCCAACGTGGCCGACGGTGCCGCGCTGTTCGCCCTCAACTGCGCGGCCTGCCACACGATTGAAGGCGACGGCGACGCTCTGGCGAACTCCACCTTTGCGCCATCGTTGCGCGATATCCCGGCGTTCCAAGTGGTTGAAGCTATTCGCACGGGCCCGGGCGATATGCCGCGTTTCACCGGCAACTTGAGTGACTACCAAGTGCGCGACATCGTTGACTACGTCACGACGGAGATTCAGCACCCACAGAACCCCGGCGGATTGGGACTCGGTGGGCTCGGACCAGTTGCGGAAGGATTCGTCGCGTTGCTGCTCGGCGTGGGCGTCTTGGCCCTCGTCGGATTCTGGGTGGGTGAGCGCGAATGAGCGACCACGAGCAGCGCACGCCGGTTGAACTAAAGGGACTGGCGGCGAACGACCCGCACCTACTACCGGCGTCGAAGAATCCGAAGCAGGCCGAGCGCGTCATCGCCGTTTGTTTTGTGCTGGGCATAATTTTTGTGGCCGCGTTCGGCGCGTGCTTCTGGATCAACGCCCAGCCGTGGAAAATCGGCGCCACCTTGGGTGCCGGGCTCAGCTTCCTGGGCATTGGGCTCGTGGCCTGGGGCAAGTACCTGATGCCCCAGGGCCCCTTCGTTGAAGAGCGCCACCAGCTCGCCAATTCGCAGGACGACCGCGACGCATTTGCGGCCGCAATTGTTCAACGCGGCGGTGACGTTGTCAAGCGTCGCAAGTTACTCGGCGGACTGCTCGGAGCCGGCCTGGGAATCTTCGGCGTTGTGGCCATGTTCCCACTGCTGCGCAGCCTCGGTCCGTTGCCCAAGAAGACACTCGACTCCACCGACTGGCGCAAGGGAACCTACGCCGTTGACATCACGGGACGGCGGGTGCGGGTGGGCGACCTGGCGGTGGGATCGATCGTGACGGTTTACCCGGAGGGCACGCAGAACACTGACCGCGGCCAGGCTGTCGACCAGACGGTGCTCATCCGAATCTCCAACGAGAACTTCACCACCTTGAAGGGTCGCGAGAGCTGGGGCCCGCAGGGTTACCTCGCGTACTCCAAGCTCTGTACCCACCTCGGTTGTCCGGTCGGACTCTACGAGCAGGAGCTACAAGTCCTCGTCTGTCCCTGTCACCAGTCGACCTTTAATGTGCTCAACGGTGCGGTGCCGGAGTTCGGTCCGGCGCCAAGACCGCTGCCGCAGTTGCCGCTCTACATTGACGCCTCGGGTTACATCCGTGCCCAGGCCGACTACGACCAGCCGGTCGGTCCGGGATTCTGGGAGCGTTCGTGAGCGTCGACGTACCTAACACCAGGCGCGCGAAGGCGCAGGCGAAGGGACCGTTCGGTTCGGTGGGCAAGATCCTCGACGAGCTGGACGACCGTCTGGGCGTCGCCAAGGGTGGGCGCACCTTCATGGACAAGATCTTTCCCGATCACTGGTCCTTCATGCTGGGTGAGATCGCGCTCTACTCCTTCGTCATCTTGTTGGTCACCGGCGTCTTCCTGACGCTCTATTACATACCGAGCTCAGACCTCGTGACCTATCACGGTTCGTACCTGCCGCTTAACGGCATGCGTGTGAGCGAGGCGTACGCCTCGACGGTGAATCTGTCGTTTGCGGTGCGTGGCGGACTGCTCATGCGCCAGATGCACCACTGGTCCTGCGACATCTTTCTCGGCGCCATCGTCGTGCACATGGCGCGGGTGTTCTTCACTGGTGCCTTCCGCAAGCCGCGCGAACTGAACTGGTCGATTGGTCTCACGCTGCTCACCCTCGCCATCATCAACGGCTTCCTCGGCTACTCGCTGCCGGACGACCTCATCTCGGGCACGGGTATTCGCATTGCTTATTCCATCGTGTTGGCCATGCCGGTGGTGGGCACGTACATTGCCTTCTGGCTCTTCGGCGGTAACTTCCCGGGCACGGCGATCATTCCGCGATTCTTCATCTTGCACGTGTTGATTATTCCGGGCATCATGTTGGCGCTCGTGGGCGCGCACCTCTACTTGCTGGTGCGCCAGAAGCACACGCAGTTCCCCGGCAAGGGCAGAACCGAGAAGAACGTTGTGGGCTCGCCCATGTTCCCGGTCTTCATGGCCAAGACCACTGGGTTCTTATTCATCGTCGGGGGGATAACTGCGCTCTTATCCGCGTTCGCCCAGATAAATCCGATCTGGCAGTTCGGCCCCTACGAGGCCTCGCGCATCTCCTACGCCGTCCAGCCCGACCTCTACATGGCCTTCCTCGACGGGGCGTTGCGCATCTGGCCGTCGTGGACTTTCCATAGCTTCGGCCATACAATCCCGTTCGAGGTCTTCGTACCGGCGATCGTGTTTCCCGGTCTCATCTTCGGGTTGTGTTACATGTGGCCGACGATCGAACGGATATTTACGAAGGACAACGAGCTGCACAACTTGCTCGACCGACCAATCAACCGACCGAGGCGCACCGCGGCCGGCGTGTCGGTGGGCATGCTCATTGCCGTACTGTTCTTCGCCAGTTCCACCGACGTCATTGCCAATTTCTTCCACGTCTCGCTCGAAGAAGTGCTCATTGCCATGCGCGTGCTGGTGGTGATCACGCCGCTCATCTCCTATCCGGTCACGTACAAGATCTGCAAGGAGCTCCAAGCGAGCAAGGGCAGCGGAAAACGCAAGGTGGCCAACACGGTCACGCGATCCGAAGAGGGCGAGTACGTCGCCACGCCCGCACCGGTCTACGTTGACGACATGCACAGCGACTTAGCCGCCATGGAAGTGCCGCGCTTCATTGCCCCCTCCCCCGACGAGGTCGAAGAAGGCAGTGGCACCCGAGTCGTGGAGCGCTAGGCAGGGCGAATAAGGCGCGAGAAGGCCCTTCGCGCCCGGTTTCGTCGTGGCGCCTGCCTAGCATGGACTTTGTGACTACAACGAGCGATCCGCTCTGGCCATCGGCCGCGACCCTGCTCCAGTCGGCCCCCCATCCCCAGCGCCGAAATGTGGGCCTGCTCGGCATTTCGACGTTCGCCACGTCGGTGACGTCCCGTTCCGCCATAAGTACGCCGCGCGCCATTCGATCGGCCCTGACCCGGTACTCAACGTGGTCCTACAGCGACATGTTTGATCTCGCGGACACGATGTGTCTGGTGGACTACGGCGACGTCGCCGATCCCGACGGCGACGGTGGCAGCGAGCGCGTGCTTGAGGCCACAAAAAAGTTTGACCCATCACTCGAACTGCGCGTGCTCCTAGGCGGTGACAACGCGGCGACCTGGCACGGACTGCGCGCGCTCGCGGGCGGCGAACTCGCAAATTGGGGGCTCATCACGATCGACGCCCACCACGATCTGCGCGACGGGCGCAGCAACGGCTCGCCGGTGCGCCAACTGCTCGAAGAGGGTCTCGACGGACACCACGTGGTCCAGGTCGGTCTCGCTGATTTTTCCAATTCGACCGCCTACGCGCAGCGCGCGCACGACGCCGGCATCACCGTTATCTCCCGCGACGTCCTGCGACACCAAACGATCGAAGAGGCGGCGACACACGCGATGGTGGTGGCCGGCGCCGGGGGGCGACCCGTGTACGTGGACATTGACATGGACGCGGCCGATCGTTCCGTGGTGCCGGGCTGTCCGGCGGCCGCACCGGGGGGTCTAAGCGCCGATGAGATGCGGCGCTTTGTGCGCGCGGTGACCCACGGTGCCCAGGTGCGCGCGATCGACATCACCGAGATTGACGTGCAGCTCGACTCCGAGGACCAGCGAACGGTCCGCCTCGCGGCGTTGCTCGTCTTAGAAGCGCTCGTCGGCTTGCACAGGCGACAGTGATGACTCTAGAGATAGGTGTCGAGCCGTCCACGCGAATCCAGCTGATTGCCGTTGCGCGCGAGTACGAGACGGTGAGTCTCAGCGATGACGTATTGGCGCGTCTTGACCGCCAACGTCGGGCCATTGACGTGCTGGTTGAAAGTGGCACGCCGGTGTACGGACTCTCGACGGGATTTGGCTCGCTCGCTACCACGTTCATCTCACCCGACCAGCGCCGCGACCTGCAGCGCTCGCTGATTCGCTCCCACGCCGCGGGCGTCGGTGACGAAGTCGAGACCGAAGTCGTGCGCGCGATGATGTTCTCTCGACTCACTAATCTCTGCAGTGGCGTGTCGGGCGTGCGACCGTCGACGGCGCTGGCCTACTGCGCGTTACTGAACGCCGGCATCACGCCGATCGTGCACGAATTCGGTTCGCTCGGATGCTCGGGCGACCTGGCCCCACTCGCGCACGTGGCGCTCGCGTTGATGGGTGAAGGCGATGTGCGCGACCGTGGCGGCGAGCGCATGATGGCCGCCCACGCACTCGCCGCCGCCGGGTTGGTGTCGGTGGAGTTGGCGGAAAAAGAGGGCCTCGCGCTGATCAATGGCACTGATGGCATGCTCGCTCAACTGATCTTGGCGATCGAAGACGGGCAACGCCTGCTGCGCCTGGCCGACGTGGCGGCCGCGATGTCCGTGCAAGCATTGCGCGGCACGGACCGAGTGTTTCTCGATGACATTCAGGCGCTCCGTCCCCACGTTGGCCAACGCGTCAGTGCGGCCAACCTCGTCGCGCTACTGGCCGACTCGCCGATCGTTGATTCCCATTTAGAGGACACCACGCAGGTCCAGGATGCCTACTCACTTCGCTGTGCCCCCCAAGTTCACGGCGCGGCGCGCGATACGTTCATTCACGCTGCGAGTGTCGCCGACATCGAGATGGCGTCGGCGATTGACAATCCCTCCGTGCTGGCCGATGGCTCGCTCGTGTCTAACGGTAACTTCCACGGTGCGCCCATTGCCTACGTGTTGGATTTTCTGGCGATCGTGTTGGCCGACGTTGCCTCCATGGCCGAGCGACGCACCGACCGCATGCTCGACGTGGACCGCAGTTTCGGGCTGCCCCCCTTCCTCGCCCATCAGGCCGGCGTTGACTCGGGACTGATGATCGCCCAGTATTCGCAGGCGGCCATGGTCTCGGAGATGAAGCGGCTGGCCGCGCCCGCGAGCGTCGACTCGATTCCCTCGTCGGGCATGCAGGAAGACCACGTCTCGATGGGATGGCACGCCGCACGCAAACTTCGCAAATCGCTCGAATGCTTCGCCGACGTGATCGCGATCGAACTTCTTGCTAGCGCTCGCGCCCTGAGCTTGCGCGCGCCGTTGGCCCCGTCGCCCGTGACGGCCAGTGTCGCCGAGCGCATCAATGCTGTCTCAGGCGGCCCCGGTCACGACCGCTGGCTCGCGCCCGAGATTGCGGCCGTTGGCGAGCTGGTGCGCGGTGACGAGTTGCTCGACATCGTCGCGCGCTTTGTCACACTGTCTTAGTCTCACGAAGGAGTAGTCATGGAAGGTGCCCGACCGGTGCGCGCAGCGCGCGGCACAAAGTTGTCAACCTTGGGCTGGCCCCAGGAGGCGGCCCTTCGCATGTTGCAGAACAACCTGGATCCCGAGGTCGCCGAACGGCCCGACGACCTGGTGGTCTACGGCGGCACGGGGCGTGCGGCCCGTGATTGGCGTAGTTTCGACGCGCTCGTGCGCACGCTGAGCACGCTCAAGGGCGACGAGACAATGCTCGTCCAGTCCGGTCGCCCCGTGGGGGTCTTTCAGACCCACGAGTGGGCGCCGCGGGTCCTCATCGCCAATTCAAATCTGGTGGGGGACTGGGCCAACTGGCCGGAGTTTCGTCGCCTCGAAGCGTTGGGCTTAACCATGTACGGTCAGATGACCGCCGGTTCGTGGATCTACATNNGGCACCCAGGGAATCCTGCAGGGGACATTCGAAACCTTCGCCGCGGTCGCGGCGAAACGCTTCGGCGGCACACTCGCGGGCACGCTCACTCTTACCGGTGGCGCGGGCGGCATGGGTGGCGCCCAGCCACTGGCCGTCACGATGAATGACGGCGTCTGTTTATGCGTTGACGTCGATCCCACCCGTTTGCAACGTCGGGTGGATTTCCGTTACCTCGACGAGTGGACCGACGACCTCGACGACGCGGTTAGCCGCGTACTCGCGGCGAAGAAGGAGCGCCGGGCCCTCAGCGTGGGACTGCTCGGCAACGCGGCCACGATTTTTCCTGAACTGCTGCGTCGCGGCGTCGAGGTGGACATCGTCACCGACCAGACTTCGGCCCACGACCCACTCAGTTATTTGCCCGAAGGCATCGACCTCAACGACTGGCACGACTACGCCGATAAGAAGCCTGAAGAGTTCACTGATCGTGCCCGCCTCTCTATGGCCAAGCAGGTTGAAGCCATGGTCGGGTTCATGGACGAGGGTGCCGAAGTCTTCGACTACGGCAACTCAATTCGCGGCGAAGCGCAGTTGGGCGGCTACAACCGCGCCTTCGATTTTCCCGGTTTCGTGCCGGCCTACATCCGCCCGCTGTTCTGCGAAGGCAAGGGTCCCTTTCGCTGGGTTGCGCTCTCGGGCGACCCCAAGGACATTGCCCGCACCGACCAAGCGGTGCTCGAACTCTTTCCGGACAACGACGCGCTGCGCCGTTGGATCACCAAGGCGCAGGATCGCGTGGCCTTCCAGGGACTGCCGGCACGAATCTGTTGGCTCGGTTACGGTGAACGCGACCGGGCGGGTCTCGCCTTTAATGATCTCGTTGCGTCAGGTGAAGTCTTGGCGCCCATCGTCATTGGCCGCGATCACCTCGACAGCGGGTCGGTCGCGTCGCCGTATCGCGAAACCGAATCGATGCTCGACGGTTCGGACGCGATTGCCGATTGGCCGCTCTTGAACGCGATGCTCAACACGGCGTCAGGCGCGTCGTGGGTTTCCATCCACCACGGTGGTGGCGTGGGCATCGGACGCTCGATACACGCGGGCCAGGTCTGCGTCGCAGACGGCACCGAACTGGCGGCCAAGAAGTTGGCGCGAGTGCTGCGTAACGATCCGGGCTCGGGCGTCATACGACACGTGGACGCCGGGTACGATCTCGCCGACGACACCGCGCGCGAGCGTGGCGTGCGTATTCCCATGCGCGAGGGCTGAGTGGCGACGCGACTGTTTGCCAACATTGGTGAACTAACAACCAATGACCCGAGACTTGGCGACGAGTCGGCGATGGGACGGATACCCAACGCGGCGATGGTGGTCGACGAACAGCGCGTGCTCTGGGTCGGCTCGTCTCGCGACGCGCCCGAAGCCGATGAGTTCACTGATGTTGATGGCGTCGCCGTGGTGCCCGGATTTGTTGACTCGCACACCCATCTCGTGTTTGCTGGCGAACGCTCCACGGAATTTGAAGCGCGCATGTCGGGCGAGCGCTACGACGGCGGAGGAATACTTGAGACCGTGGACGCAACCCGACGCGCCACGAGAGACGAACTTCGTTCGGCAACGGCAACGCGTGCGGTGGCCCTTCGCAAGAGCGGCGTCACCACGATTGAGATCAAGTCGGGCTACGAACTGACGCTCGAGGGTGAACAGCGGCTGGTGGAGATCGCCGGGGAGTTCAGCGACGAGGTGACGTTCCTCGGCGCGCACACGGTACCCAAAGAATTCGCCCACGACCGCGAGGGTTACGTGGACTTGGTGGCCGGCGAGATGTTGACCAATTGCGCCCCCCACGTGCGCTGGGCCGACGTCTTTTGTGACACCGGGGTCTTCGGCGTCGACGAAGCTCGCCGCGTGTTGCTCTGCGCTCGCGACGCCGGACTCGAGCTGCGTCTGCACGCCAATCAACTCGGTGACAGCGGTGGGGTAGGACTCGCGATTGAACTGGGCTGTGCCAGTGTGGACCACTGCACGCACGTCAGTGACGGCGACCTCGACGCGCTCTCGTCGTGCGAGACCGTCGCCACGTTGTTGCCGGGTGCGGAGTTCTCCACCCGTACGCCCTATCCGTCGGGCCGCCGCTTTCTCGACGCGGGCGTCACGGTGGCGCTCGCCACGGACTGTAATCCCGGTACCTCGTACGTGACGAATATGTCGTTGATCATCGCCCTCGCGGTGCGCGAGATGGGGATGACTGTTGATGAGGCGCTGTGGGCGGTGACGCGAGGCGGAGCCAAAGCGTTGCGCCGTGACGACCTAGGCCACCTCGGTGTTGGTGCCCGCGCTGACTTCTTGATCCTTGACGCACCACGGGCGGCCCACCTGGCGTATCGACCCGGCGGAAACGTCGTGCACCAGGTCTTTCGCGCGACACGCTAGGCGAGCTGGCCGAAGGGCGCCATTGCCTCGACCCTTACTATGGAGGAATGACGACCCCCAAAGTCCCCGAGAATTTGCCCACCACCTTCGGAGCGCTGCGCGACAGCGGTTACGAGCCCAAGTCCGTTCGTGAAGAGTTGCGCCGTAATTTGGAGCAACGCCTCGCCGACGGCCGTCCGCTCACCTCGTCGGTGCTCGGCTACGAGGATTCGGTGCTGCCCCAACTCGAGACCGCCCTCTTGGCTGGTCACGACATCATCCTGTTGGGCGAACGCGGACAGGCCAAGAGTCGGATGATCCGTTCGCTCGTTGAACTCCTCGACGAGTGGCTGCCGATTGTCGAGGGCTCGGACGTGCGTGACGATCCCTTCGCGCCCATTTCGGCCTACGCCATCGCGATGGTTGAAGCGCAGGGTGACCAGACGCCGATTGCCTGGTTGCACCGCAGCCAGCGATTTGCGGAGAAGTTGGCGTCACCCGACACGTCGATGGCCGACCTCATTGGTGAGGTGGACCCCATCAAGGTCGCGGGCGGACTTTATCTGGACGATCCGCGCGCGCTCTCCTACGGCCTCGTGCCCAAGTCCAACCGCGGCATCTTCGCGATGAACGAACTGCCCGACCTGTCCGAGCGCATTCAGGTGGGACTGCTCAACGTGCTCGAAGAGCGCGACGTGCAGATTCGCGGGCACTTGGTGCGCCTGGAACTCGACATCTTGGTGGTAGCGACCGCCAACCCCGAGGACTACACCAATCGTGGCCGGCTCATCACCCCCCTGAAGGATCGTTTTGGTTCGCAGATCCGCACGCACTACCCCTACGAGATCTCGACGGAAATCGAGATTGTCCACCAAGAGGCCCGGCTGCCGGTGACGACGAAGCCAATCATCGTGCCGTGGTTCATCGACGACATCGTCGCACGCGTGAGCCACGTGGCACGCAAGAGCCACGTCGTGAGCCAGCACTCCGGCGTGTCGGTGCGTCTGTCAATCGCTAACTACGAGACGGTTATTGCCAATGCGCTGCGTCGAACCCTGCGCACAGACGACGTTGCTGTGGTGCCGCGCGTGAGCGACCTCAGCGCCATGGTGCAATCAACCCAGGGCAAGATCGAGTTCGATTCCATGGACGACAGCGACTCGGATCAGATCATCGCCGCGTTAGTCTCGCTCGCGGTACGCCAGTGCTTCGCCGAACACGTGCTGCTCGAAGAGGGACCCGAGATTGTCGAAGCCTTCAACGACGAAGTATTGGTGCACACTGGTGACGACCTCGCGGACCAGACGTACCTCGACGTGCTGGCCGCGATGCCGGCGCTCGACGTATCGGTACGACGCATCGCCGGATCCGACGCCAGTGACGGCGAACTGGCCGCCGCAATTGAATTTGTGCTGGAAGGTCTCTATCTCACCAAGCGACTCGCGAAGGACGCGTCGGGGGCCCGCGCGCTCTACCGCGCTAGGAACCGGTAGTGCCGGTTCGCTACGGCTACCGACGATTCGGCGAGGATGATGACTTTGATGACCTCGACGCCGAAGAGCTGTTGCGACTGCTGACGGACGACTACTTAGAGAGTGGCGACCTCGACGACGCGATGGAGCGATTGTTGCGCGAAGGATTCGTGTCGCCCGACGGCACGCGCAACGAGGGCCTTCGCGAACTGCTCGAGCGCACCCGCGCGAAACGGCGTGAGCTCGAACGTGAGGCCGATCCCGATGGTGAGATGCAGCGATACCGAGAGTGGCTCGAAGAGATCGAGGCCACCGAGTCAAATGAACTGGACACGCTCGTAGGGGACGCGGAAGCGTCCGATGACGAGCGACGCAAGGAAGTGACGCGCGACTACGTCGAGCAGAAGTACATGCAGCGAAGTCTCATGAGCGATCGCTTGGCGGAGCGATTGGCGAATTATCAGAACTACGAATTCGTGTCATCCGAAGCGCGCGAGCAGTTCGAGCAATTGCTGCAAGAACTGCAGAAAGACGTGCTCGACACGTACTTCCAAAAGAGCAAAGAGTTCATGAATAACCCCGACTCCGAGGAGTTGGCGCGCACTCGCGAGATGATGGATGCCCTCTCGACCATGATTGAACAGGACCGTCGCGGCGAGCCGCTCGATCCGAGTTTCGAAGACTTCATGGAAAAATTCGGCGACTTCTTTCCCGGCGCTCAATCCCTGCAAGACGTAGTGCGGGCAATGGCCGAGCGAGCCGCCGCAGCCGAAGCGATGTTCAATTCGCTTTCCGGAGAGCAACAGGGTGAACTGCGTGCGCTTTTTGGCCGGATGATGCAGAACATGGAACTGGATTTTGCCCTCAACCGCCTGGTGTCGAATTTGCGCCAGGCCACACCGGACATTGATTGGAATCGCGCGCACCGTATGCGCGGCAGCGAGCCTTCCTCTTTCGCAGATTCAGCCTCCATCGCCGAGCAATTGGGCGAGCTACGCGGCCTCGAACAGTTCTTGGGCCAGGGCAACGCGGCCCAAGGACTGCCCGAAGTTGACGTCGACGCCGTGCGGCGCAACCTGGGTGCCGACGCGGCCCAGCACGTCGTTCGGCTGCAAAAGGCGCTCAAGGCACTTAAGGACCAGGGTTTCATTGATCGCCAGGGTGGTCAGTTGACGTTAAGCGCCAAGGGCGTGCGCCAGATTGGCCAACAGGCCCTGAAGGACCTCTTTGCCCAACTGCGCAATACTCCTGCCCTGGGCGCACATCGAGAGACGACGGTTGCTCGTGGGGGTGACCGAGAAGAGACCGCCAAGCCGTGGGAGCCGGGCGAGCCCTTCGCGTTGCATATTCCCCAAACATTGCGCAACGCCGTGTTTCGCCAGGGTCCCGGTACGCCGGTACAACTGCACCCCGACGACTTCGCGGTCGAAGAGTATGAGGCGACTCGCCGCTCGGCAACGGTCTTCGCGATCGACCTGTCGCTGTCAATGGCCATGCGATCAAACCTCGTGCCGGCCAAGAAGATGGTGCTCGCCCTCACCCAACTCATTCGCTCAAAATTTCCGAGGGACTTCTGCGCGGTGGTGGGCTTCGGCGAGACGGCCCAGGAACTACGGGTCGAGGACATACCATCACTGAGCATCGACTACGCCTACGGCACTAATCTCCAACACGCGTTGGCGTTAAGCCGCCACCTCATGCGAAACGAGCGCGGGGAGCGCCAGATTGTGGTGGTCACCGACGGCGAGCCGACGGCCCACCTGATGGATAACGGCGAGCCGTTCTTCTCCTGGCCGCCGGTTCGCGAGACGCTGGAAAAGACGATGGCCGAAGTACTGCGCTGCACCAAGGCCAACATCAAGATCAATATATTCGCGCTCGATATTGAACGAAGTCAGTTTCCTTTCGTCGAACAGATCGCGCGCGTCAATGGCGGGCGAGCGTTTTACACGTCGGTAGACGAACTTGGCAGCTACGCGCTCGACGATTTTGTTCGTCATCGTCGCGCAAGTTAGTGAAAAAAATATTACCACCGACCAGGGATTTTAAGATTTGCATTTGCTTTTTGCGCCAAACCCCGTAACAATGACACCGTTGTAATTACAACGGTGACAATTGTTACCTGCGGGAGGGAATGCAACATGGCGTTTGTGGACATATTGAGCGGTATGGAAGATCGAGGGTGGCAGTCGCGAGCGAACTGCATGGGTGTGGACCCCGATCTCTTCTTTCCGGAACGCGGGGCTTCAACCCGTGAAGCCAAAGAAGTGTGCCGAGGTTGCGTGGCTCGAGAGGACTGTCTCGAATACGCGCTGGATAATGGCGAGAAATTCGGCATCTGGGGCGGGATGAGCGAACGCGAACGGCGCCGGCTCCGCCGGGCCCGGGCTATTGAACGCCGCGCCCAGGCCGGTTAGTCGCTTTCAAATCACCTAATCGTTCCAGTTGACGATGCGCGTTTCGATGGTCGTGTCACGCGCGAGCCCCAACTGGGTCCAACGCAGTGGCTCCTCGCGCTCGAGCAGCGAGGTCGGCACGAGGCCGACCAACTCAGCGCGATCAACGCGGCCTGGTGGATTTAGCAGGGACGTCACCTGGTCGTAGAGTTGCGAAGGACGTATGGCGTCGGTGTCGATGATGTTGCAACTCACCTGCACCTGTTCACCTACTTCGAAGGCGAGAGAACGGACCGCCGGCTGGCGAATTGCCTTGGCAATCATTTGCGCGTCGTCCAGTGACACCTCATCGAGCCAGAGGTTCCAGGCGACGAGAATTGGACGAGCTCCCACCGCGACGCAACCTCGCCCGCTCGATGGGGTCGCGGGCCCCATGTCTGGCATCAACGACACGAATGCGTTCTTACGCACTTCGGGTAACGAGCGCGTCGTGTTGTCGGAAAGGGGTCCGTAGAGAAATACGGGCACCTCGAATTTATCTACCAGCCATCGGGCTAAATCGTCACGAAGCATCACCGCCTGGTCGGTCTCGGTAGCGTCGAGAGCCACGAAGGGCACAACGTCGACGACGCCAAATCGCGGATGCACGCCCTGATGGGTACGGAGATCGAGACGTTCGTAACAGGTCGCGATGAGGGCGTGGACGCTGTCGACAAGGACGACGGGGTCATTAATCAGCGTGTACACGGAGCGATTATGGAACTCGTCGCTGTGCATGTCCTTGAGGGACGAACCCGAGACATCGCACAGTTCGCCGATGACGTCTAAATCGCGGCCTTCAGAGACATTGATCACACACTCAAACATCGACACAGATTATTGGATGAGGTTGATATTCGCCAGACGGCGACGTGAGCTGCGCAGACGACGGCGCTCGCGTTCACTCTTGCCGCCCCAGATTCCGTGATCGACGTGGTGCTCGAGTGCGTACTCCAAACACTCCTTTTCTACCGGACATTCGTCACAGATCTTTTGGGTTACGAGTACCCCTACACCGTCACGAGGGAAAAATACCTCCGCAGGGTAATCGCGACACTTCGCCTGGGACATCCATTCGGTACTCACATTCACCCCCTAATGGTAGGGCTCTCTTTTAGAGTACCCACCCAACTCTCAGTACTGTCTAAAGATTTAATTACAGTTCGCGGAAGAAATTCTCATTTCGTAATTCGTTCGTAACGTTGCACGCGCAGAAAAAATTTGTATCCCCTTACATTGCGGAACAAACCAGATTTATTTTCAAATTGGGTGAACAGATTTGTTAGTTGGTCGGTATGACGAAGTGACGAGGAAGAAGGATTGCGCGCGCCGATCGAGTGACGTCTACGGAAATTCCCATTGCGTGCTCACTCGACGCGGGCGAAGCACGTGCGCAACTCGGAGAGTAGAAAGAAATTTTTGCGCGCGTCGTGACACGCGTCGAACGCACTTCGCCGAGTCGATTCGAAGCGCCGCTTCGAGTGCAGTCACCTGGATTGAGTGAGTTGGTGCAGCTTGCGCAACGCGAGAAAGCGTGCTGTCCATTCTTCGGCTTCTCCTTAATCATTGATGCGGCGTCGACAACGTTGGTCGTGGTCGTGCCCGATGACGCGTCGCCGGTGCTCGATGAATTCGTCGTCAGTGTTAGATAGAGATTCCTCGTCATCTCGCACTAGAAGTCGTGATTCGACCCGCTCGGAAGGTTGTCCTTGACCACTCGGTAGAATGGGTGTTCGGCAGTTCTATTTTTTCGAGGAGCATCGTGAGTCAGGTCCCAACTACTGAGGTGACCGAGGTCGTTGACCCGGTCGGCCACGTGCAAGTTATCTACCTCGGCCCCGTTGCTCCGCACTGGGAATGTCGCATGGTCTTTGGCGACGAGGAGCAGATTCAGGCCTTCGTTGACCGAATTGACGCGCGACTGCGTTTCTTGCCACCCCACGATCCGCAGTTTCGCCGCAATCGTGAACGCGTCAATCGCGACGCGGAGCGTGAGAACCTCATTGTCGAGTGGAACCTCGGGTACGACGAAGAGGCCTAAGCGAGCGGCGAGTTCGTCACTCGTTCGTACCACGCCTCAGGCTCCGTCAGTTCACTCGAACTCGGTAGTCCGTCAACGCGCAGCAGGGCATCAAAGACCTTGAGCGTGTGCTCACGCTGTAGCGTCGTGACAAACTCGTGGGCCAACTCGTGGTGCGGTCCCTGCGTCGAAATTCCAAAGAGCGCCGCCGCTGCATCCTCGCCGCGTGCGTCGCTGTGGCGGTGACGGCGATAGGCCTCAACGAGCGCGGGACGCGGACCGAGAATCGCTTCCGTGATTTCGAAAGCGGCCGCATCGAAGAAGGCCAGTAACACACTCGCCGCGGCGTTGATGGCACGGGTGGCGTCGGTCTCTTCGGGCATTTCAATGCCGTCGAGCAGGGCCTCGGGATTGTTGATGAACGACGTGAGATCTTCGGGATTGACGATTGACTGCAGCCGCGTGAGTAGATCGCCCTGGGCAATGGTGGCTTCGCGCACCGCGTCAAAGAGCAGCGCGCGCAGCGCGTCGCCAGTGCCCGGTTGCGTCAGCACTAACGACGCCACGAACTCTTGAGCTAGGGCGAACACGAAGACCTCGTCGTGCTCTAAAGTCCACGCCTCGGCGAAACTCGCGAGGTTGTTCACTACCAGCAGGCGGGCATCATCTTCACGTGGAAGTGGCAGGACGGCGAGGGACCACGCGCGTTCGGAGAAGTGACCGGCGACCGATCCCATCTGGAATCCGGTAAAGAGCGGTCCGAGCGTCGACGCCATTTGGGCCATCATCGCGTTGGGATTTTGATCGAGTTGATCGATGTCCTCGCCGGGTGTCTCGGGACTCGTGATCATTGGCGCAATGAGCGGCCGCCACTGCGTGAGGGCCGCCGTCGTGAGGGCCGATCGATTGACCGCGGTAAAGACCGGCGGACTCGAGACGCCGAATAGCGCGTCGACGTGTCGTCCGACCAACGGGGCGAGTTCTTCCAGTCGTTGACGCTCAATCGGTTCGGGATTTGGGTCGCCGTCGGTGCCTCGCGCGATATTGAGCGCTAGTTGGGTAGCCGTATCAAACCACGCGTCGGGTCCCTGCTGGCCCAGGATGTTGAAGATATCGCCGAACATTCCTTCGAATGGATTCTCACTCACGCACACAACTTAAAGGATGTCGAACGATGTCGCCACGCCCCGGACCCATGGGTAAAACCACGCAGGAGTCCGACACAGGGTCGGTATGGACCTAGCATTGAAGGTCTTGGCCACCGACGTAGCACTGGATATTGGGACTGCAAACTGTCGTTTGGCGACGGCGCAACGGGGCATTCTCTTTAACGAACCAACGGTCGTGGCGATTGACACCAATTCCGGTGACGTGGTGGAAGTGGGTTTTGGCGCACTCGATTCGGTCGGACGTACGTCACGACACGTCGTGGTATTTCGACCCTTCGCCCAAGGCACCACGGTCGACTTTGACGTGACCGCTCGACTGATATCCGGACTTTTTGATCGTGCGGGAATTTCGAAGATGAGCCGGGCCCGGGTGGTGATGAGTGTGCCGTCACTCGCCACGGCAATTGAGCGTCGCGCGTTGCGCCAAGCCGCCATACAGGCTGGTGCGCGTGAAGTGAGCCTGGTCGAGGCACCGATCGCCGCGGCGATTGGACTGGGCATGCCGGTACAAGATCCCGTCGGGTCCGCAGTGACGATCCTCGGCGCTGGCGCGTCGGAGGCGGCGCTCATCTCCTTGGGCGGCATCGTCACGGGCAGCGGGCGGCGCCACGGTGGCAATGACCTGGACGCCGCGATTGCGTCGTTACTGCGTCAACGACACGGCGTGGTCGTGGCCCCGGGAATCATCGAAGTGCTCAAGTGGAACTTGGCTTCGGCGCTCGGTCACACGCACGGCAGTTCGGAGGTCGTGTCGGCGCGTATGGTCGACAGTGGTGATCCCGTGGAGGTCGAAGTCGGGGCCGATTTGGTGAACTTAGCGCTCACGGACGTGCTTAACTCCACGATCAAGATGGTCCAGGACTGCCTGAGCGACGCGCCGCCGGACCTCTCCCAGGATGTGAGTGCTGGCGGCCTCACTCTGGTAGGCGGTCACGCGCGACTGAGTGATTTTGCCGAACTCATCGCCACAGGTACTGGTATTGAGGTAAACGTGGCTGACGACGCCGATCTCGTGATCATCCAGGGACTGCAGTTGTGTCTGGCGGAGATGTCCTCGCTGCACGCACTCTTGCGCAACGTCGATCGTTAGTCGTCCTCTCGCGCTAGTTGATTGACGGCGGCGCGAACCTGCCAGTCGCGGTCTTCACTCGCTCGCGCTAACGCCTCGTCAATATCAGGGCCCTCAAAGTTGGATAGGGCGACGATGGCGCGCCGGCGCACTGGTGGTTTGTCCTCGAGCGCACCCAATACTGCGGCGCGTCCACGATCGTCACCAATGGCGCCCAGCGCGGCGACCGCCGCCTCGCGGCATCGGGCGTCGTCGTGGCCCTGGGCCACGAGACACAGTGCTTCGACCGCCGCGACGTAGAGGTGCTCACCGAGTGCGAAGGCCGCACCATCGACCACCAACGGATCAGGATCGGCCAGTGCCTCGATGATCTGGTTGAAGACGTCGTCACTCGAGATCTTCTCGTAGGCAATCAGCGTGAGCGCCTCTCGACGAACATCGAGGTCACCATCTTGCAGTGCGCTGAACCAGTCGTCGTCGGACAAGAGCGAATGGCGCACGGCTCCACGTAACGCAAGCACGCGGTGGCGCGGTGAACTCGCGCGAAGATTGGTCTTCAACAGTTGGGTGGCCTCGTCGCCTTGGGCGAAACCGGCACGCAGGAGTGCCTCGCCAAGCCCCTCCGGTAATGTTGAATCATCACTGTGCACGACCCCATCTCAGCACCTGCGCGTCCTCCCCGGCGATTCCTCAAGCCGTTAATCGCCCTGATCGTGGTACTGGTCGCAGTGTTTATCGGCGGTAGGTGGAACCTGTCGGAGTACGCGATCACTCCGGGCCAAGCCACACCGGTTGCACCGCTGGTTAAAGTCCAGGGCATCAAGACCGACCAGCACAACGACAGGATAATGCTGGTCGACGTGTACCTTTCGACGGTCAACGTGTTGCAGTGGATAGGGCTTCATTTTGAGTCGCACGTGCAGTTCGCGCCGGCGGACGAACTCATTGATCCCGGTATTCCCAGTAATGAACTTGGCCCCCAGGGCTATCAAGAAATGAACGACTCGAAACAGGCCGCGGAGGTTGCTGCCTTCAGGGCGCTGGGATGGAAGGTTCCCGCGTCGCCGACTGGCACGGCCATCACGGGCGTCGTTGCGCCATCCCCGGCCTATTCGGCCAAGTTGCAAGTGGGCGACGAGATTGTGGGCGTTGACGGCCACGCGGTCACCAGCAATTGCGGGCTGGTCGCCCTCGTACATTCACGTTCGCCCGGAACGCAGTTGCGTCTCAGTGTCAAAAAAGCCAAAATCAGTCAGTCCGGCGTTATTACCCTTGAGCGCCCGACCACCGTGGAACTATCCACGGCCAAGGCGCCGAGTTATTTGGGTGCGACCGGGTGCGCGGGAGTGACGGGGCCGAATCGTTCGTGGCTTGGCGTCACCATAGAAGACGGAACGAACTACGTACTGCCGGCCACGGTGTCTATTAATACCGCCGACATCGGCGGTCCGTCGGCCGGTCTCGCCATGACGCTCGCCCTGATCGACAAGTTGAGCCGCGGATCGCTGACCGGGCACCACGTGATCGCGGTAACCGGAACCATCGCCGTCAACGGCTCGGTGGGCGACGTCGGTGGCGTGGCCCAAAAAACGGTGGCGGCCAGCCGCGCGGGCGCGACCATATTTTTTGTTCCCCAGGTCGAAGTCGCCACGGCCAAAAGTGTCGGCGAATCGGGCCTGCGTATTGTGGGCGTAACGAGCTTGAAGCAAGTGCTTTCTGACCTTCGTCAACTAGGTGGGGCGGCGCCCATACCCCTTACCAAGCCCCACTAAGCCAATATTTTGGTGCCCCACGCCGTAGTCTTGAAGGAATGGACGACCGCAGAATTCTTTCAACCACGCGTCAATCGTCGACCGAGATCACCCGAGTTAACTTCACGACCATAAGAAAAGGGGGCCTGGACCCGCAGGAGGTTCGCCTGCACCTAGAGTCCGTCGCCCGAGAAGTCGCTCACCTCGAAACCAGGATTCGCGAGATGCAGGATCAGCTCATTGAGGCCCAGCGCCGCGTTGCCAATCCCACCTTTGACGAGGTGACGCTGACTAACGCCTTGGGTTCCCAGAGCGCGGCGATACTTCGCGGGGCCCACGAGGAGGCCGGTCGGGTCACCGCCGAAGCGCAAGAACGCAGCGCGCAGCTGTTTTCCGAGAGCCAACAGCGTGCGGCGTCGCACCTCATTGAAGCCCAGGAGAGGGCCACCGCCATCATCACCGAAGCCGAGAACACCGCGGCGCAAATCGATCACGACGCGCGGCTTGGCGCCGAGCGACTCATTGACTCGGCCAAGGTCAACGGCGAGGCGCTGGTCGATCTCGCGCGCGAGCAAGGTCGCGCGATTCTCGAACAGTCCAACGAAGCGCGCAAGACGGTCTTAAACGACTTGGCCGTCAAGCGCAAGGCGCTGCACATGCAAATCGATCAGCTGCGTGCGGCGCGTGACACGTTGGGAACGTTTGTGGGAACGCTCAGCGAGCAGGTTGAATCCGTCCTCGCGGGCATCAATAGTTCTGACGACGCGGCACGCACTGCCGCGCTCGAGGCGCTGCGTCAACACCCCGCCTCACCCGAACCTACCGAAGAGGAACTGCTCGCCGGCACGCCGCTGCGCCACGTACCCACGCCCGAGATTCCGCCGGTCGCGGCCGCTCCGGAAGTTCCCAAGGCCAAGGTTCGCAAGGCCGAAAAAGTCGAGGAACCGAGCGGGGAAATCTTGCTTGAGGATGATCCTTCGGGCACCGACGTCGTGAATGAGATCTTTGCCCGCCTGCGCAAGGCCACCCTCGAAGAGCGCGGTGCGACGGCGCCCGCTCCGCGAAAGGCACCGCCCGCGAAACCCGAAACGCCCACCGGAGAACTCTTCGAGCGCCGTGACGGCGCCCTCGAAGAGCCGCTCGCCGCTTTGACACGCAAGGTCAAGCGCGCCCTGCAAGATGACCAGAACATCATGTTGGAACGGCTGCGCGACGTGAAGGCAATGATCACGACCGAGCTCGAGGACGAACACGCCCAGCGCGCCCGTTACGCCGAGGCAGCCTTTGACGCACTGGCCGGAGCCGCCGACGCCGGCGTGAAGTTCGCCTTTGAAGAGGCGGGCGCTGCGGGCGGGGCAATCAACCGCAGTGATCTCGAGGAGTGCTCGGCCGACTTGGCCGTCACCATCGTCCTGGCGCTGCGCAAGAGAATCTTGGCCGACGGCAGTGGTGACGGATCGGANNGACGCCGCGCGCCGAGCATTCAGCGTCGGGGTAATCGCTGGATCACAGGGACGGTCCATTCGTTTTTATGTGGCGCCCAATGACGCGCCGTGTGACGCCTGCGCGCTCGACGCGAGCGCGGGCGAGCGCCTCGCCGGTCAGGTTTTCCCTAGTGGTTCGTACTATCCGCCGCTGCACGCCGGCTGTGCGTGCAGCATCGTTCCCGTGTAAACCGTTGGACTTGCTAAACCCATTAGGCTCGCTTTGTGCGTAGTCCCACCGATGTACCACCACGTCCGCGACGTCTCAACCGACTGAGCCGACGCTTTTGGATTGGTTTGGTGGTCTTTGTAGTCCTCATCGGTTTTCTCTCGCTGCGCAGCCTGGCGGTGCTGTGGACCGATCAAATGTGGTTCTCCTCGGTGGGCTACGGCAGCGTGTTTTCGACCCTGTTCTTCATAAAGTTCGGTCTCATTGTCGTCTTCGGCGCCATCTTCTTCGCGCTGATGTGGGGCAACCTGCTGCTGACCGAACGCTTCGGCGCGCGCGACCTCTCCTNNGAAGATGAAGTGGTCCGTCGTTTCCAGACGTTGGTCCGTCCCTATTACAAGCGCATCTACGCGGCCATCGCGCTGGTCTTGGGATTGGTGGCCGGGCTCAACGCGGTGAGTCAGTGGAACACCTTCATCCTGTTCATCCACTCCAAGCCGTTCCATATCCTTGATCCGATCTTCCACAAGGACTTGAGCTTCTACATCTTCACGCTGCC
>PMAL01000157.1:26861-27009 GCA_003152555.1 Acidimicrobiaceae bacterium
TAAACGGCGGCATTCGCACGGTGCGCGGCACCCCTCGAGTCTCTCCGCGCGTGAAGGCCCACCTCTCGGTGATCGGGGCTGCGATCGCGCTGGTCAAGGCCGTGGGGTACTTGATCGCCAAGTGGGAATTGGTCAATTCAACCAATGG
>PMAL01000156.1 GCA_003152555.1 Acidimicrobiaceae bacterium
AAGGAACACGCGCTCAGTGATCTCGTCGCTGCAGTATCGGTGGGCATTATCGGCGGCGTGCCAATGCTGGACCTGCCCTACGAGGAAGACTCACGCGCCGACACCGACATGAACGTCGTCATGACGGGCGCAGGCAGATTTGTTGAGGTCCAGGGTACGGCCGAGAAGGAAGCGTTCTCACACGAGGAGTTGAACCAACTGCTTGATCTGGCGGCGTCGGGCATCGCGGAAATTCACGCGGCGCAACGCGCCGTTTTGGCGACCGCTCCCGCTCCGCGCTCGTAGTGGGCCGGTTCGTTCTCGCGACGGCCAATCCCGACAAGGCCGCCCAGATGCGGTCCATTTTGGAGCCTCTTGGTGTCGCGGTTGTTGCTCGGCCCGCGAATTTCCCCGATGTCGATGAGACCGAAGACACGCTGGAGGGCAATTCGCATTTGAAAGCCGCGGCGATTGCCCGCGCCACCGGTCTGGCCGCGATCGCTGACGATACCGGACTCTTTGTGGACGCGCTCGGCGGTCGGCCCGGTGTCTACAGTGCGCGCTACGCCGGCGAGCGGGCGAGTTACGAGCAGAACGTGGCGAAGTTGCTCGACGAGTTAATCTCCGTGCCCGAACCACGACTCGCGCAATTTCGCAGTGTCATTGTGGTGGCCTATCCCGACGGCGACTGGTTCGGCGTCGAAGGCGTGCTGGAGGGTGTTATTTCGCTGCAAGCGAGGGGAGAGGGGGGCTTTGGCTACGACCCCGTCTTCGAACTATTGGGGAATGACCGGCGCACCCTCGCCGAATTAAGTGCCGACGAGAAGAACGCGGTTTCGCATCGCGGGATCGCCCTGCGTGCGCTCGTCCAAGAACTTCGCACGAGATAGGTCAGTTCACACAACGTTCACCTTTAGGCTATGGGCGTGACCAGTCGTGAACTCCCGATGTTCCCTCTCGGAATGGTCGTCTTCCCTCATCAGCAACTGGGTCTCTACGTATTTGAAGCTCGCTACCAGCAGATGCTGGCCGATCTCGGTACCGAGCGGCGTTTTGGCACGTGCCTGATCGCGCGCGGATCCGAAGTCGGTGGCGGCGACGAACGACTCTCAATCGGTACCGTTGTCGAAGTGTTGGCCGCCCAGCCCTTTGACGATGGTCGCACGTTGATTCTCATAGAAGGCGTGCACTGCTGTGAAGTGACGACCTGGCTTGCGGACGCACCCTATCCGCGAGCGATGGTGCGCGAGCGACTCTGCGTGGACTGTGGAATCGACCCGATCCTGCTTAAGTCCACTGAGTCGACGGTGCGCGCCCTGCGCGCGTTGCAGAGTGAAGTCAATGCGGACGAGTGCATTCAGTCCAACTGTTCTATGGACGCTGATCCCAAGGTTCGCAGCTGGCAACTGTGCTCGATGACACCAATGTCGATGCTCGACCAGTTCAAGGTATTGAGCCTCAGCGACCCGAGTGACCGGCTACGCCTGCTCGCCGAGATCTGCTGTGAGCGTTACGGCGACTACCAACGGATGCTCGCCATTGATTCGTCGCACCCTTCCTTGAATTAGCGCAACTCAATCAGGTCGACCACAAAGATCAACGTTTCGCCGGGCGCAATGACCCCGCCCGCACCGCGTTCGCCGTAACCGAGGTGGGCCGGGATGACCAGGCGCCGGCGGCCACCAACTTTCATTCCCACGACGCCCTGGTCCCAACCGGCAATGACGTGTCCGGCGCCGAGCGGAAACGAAAAGGTGTCACCGCGATCCCACGACGCGTCGAACTGCTCTCCGTTGGACGCCGCGACACCGACGTAATGGACAACGGCGGTTTGACCGGGCTCGGCCGCGTCACCGTCGCCGATGAAGATCTCTTCTAAGACGAGGTCGTCGGGTGCGGGTCCCAGATAGGGCTCAACAAATGGTTTCTCCGGCATGAGCCGAGACTACTGGTTGACATATATATTTCGATGTGCAAATTCTAAATTCTTCGTGATGGCCAGCACAGTGTCGCCTGCATCGGGTAGAGCATGTCGGCAATCCCGGCGATACATTTTAAAAACGAAGCCCCGACCAACAGATTGGTTGATCGGGGCTTTAGTGTTGAAAGAACGTCATCATTACGTTGACGAATCTCCTCGCGATGGAAAATTATCGGCGCTGGCGACCACCACCGACGACACGGACGTTGCGAGCCTCGCGGCCCTTGGGTCCCGTTGCCTCTTCGAAGGTGATGGTCTGACCCTGGGTCAACGACTTGAAGCCGTCACCCTGGATGTTCGAGAAGTGGATGAATAAGTCGTCACCCTTGTCGTCGCTCGCGAATCCGAATCCCTTGGAGTCGTTGAAGAAGCTGACAACTGCTTCTTTGTCTTTTTGTCCGCGTGGCGTCGTGGCGCGGTCGTTGAACCGAGGTGTTTGACGGTCGTTAGTTTGTTCGGGACGAACGGTGCGGTCCTTAAAGCCACGCTCGGGACGAGTTACACGCTCGGGTCGCGCAGTACGGTCGCTGAATCCGCGATTGCTACGAGCGGGACGTTCTGAACTGGCGCTGCGCGGGCTCACGGGCCGGTCACTTCGTGGTCGGTCTTCGGAGCCGCGAGCGGGACGAGTTACACGCTCCGCATACGGACGATCACTGCGCACCGGGCGACTATCGCGGTCGAACGACGAACGCTCACGCGGTTCGCGGCGCTCAAAGCTGCGCGGCCCGCGGTCGTGGTCGCGCGGAGTCGAACGCTCTGAGCGGCCCTTGCCGCCGCGATCGTCCAGACGCTCGGAGGCGATGACGTCGTCGACGGCACCAAGGCGGATGGCGGGCGCGTCTTCGCGAGTCTCCAACGAAATTGAAATGCCCAGCGCCTTCTGCAGGCGCTTCACCTGACCGATGACGTCCTCACCCACAAGGGAGATGACGGCTCCGGTCGCGCCGGCGCGGCCAGTGCGGCCCGAACGGTGAAGGTAGTCGGTCGCTTGCGCGGGCGGGTCGTAGTGGACAACGACGGGCAAGAGCTCAATATGGATGCCACGGGCGGCAACATCGGTCGCGACGAGGACGCGGATCTGACCATTTTTGACGCTGCGAAGTGCGCGTTCACGCTGCGCCTGGGTGCGGTCGCCGTGCAGGGGAACCGCGGAGATGCCGCGCTCTTCGAGCTGACGGGCCAGACGGTCGGCGCCGTGCTTGGTGCGGGCGAA
>PMAL01000094.1:0-12784 GCA_003152555.1 Acidimicrobiaceae bacterium
TTTTCGCTTAGGCGGCAACGACGGTGTATCCATCGAAGCGGCGAAGTGGATAACGGCGTTGCAGCTCTTGGGTCACGACGTGACGACCGTCGCCGGCGAAGGAGACGTCGACGTCCTCATCCCCGGACTCGCCATGAATGCGACGAACGCTCCGTCCTACGAAGAAGTGCAACGGGCGTTTGCGCACTGCGAGCTCGCCATCATCGAAAATATCGCGTCGTTGCCACTAAATGTCCCAGCGCGCGACATTCTCTATCAAGTGCTTGACGGGCGAGACGTCATCTTTCACCACCACGATTTGGCCTGGCAACGAGAGCAATTCACGCGCCTCGATGGACCGCTCGATCAAACCACGTGGCGTCACGTCACGATCAATAATCTCTCTCGACGCGAATTGGCCCAACGCGGAATAAAAGCGACCACCATCATGAACTCCTTTGAGTGCGATCTCCCACCAGGAGACCGCGACGGCACCCGTCATTCGCTCGACGTGGGTAACGAGCAGCTGCTCTTAATGCCCACTCGCGTCATCGCGCGAAAGAACGTCGAAGGGGCGCTGTCACTGGCGAGTTCGCTCGGCGCGGTCTTATGGCTGCTCGGTCCGAGCGAAGACGGCTACGGCCCCCAGCTCGATCAACTTCTCTCGAACACGAATGTAGAAGTCCGTCGCGGACTCACTGAAGGACAAAGCGTGCACGACGCCTACGCCGCCTGCGATCTGGTGGTGGTGCCCTCCACGTGGGAAGGGTTCGGTAATCCGGTACTCGAGTCCGTCACGCATAGTCGCCCGCTCGCCGTCTACCCCTATCCCGTACTTCAAGAGATCGAGTCATTCGGATTTGAGTTCTTTCATCTCGATGACGTGACGCACATACGTGAGTACCTGCGCAAGCCCGATCAAGGACTGCTCGAAAGAAATCTTTTGATCGCACGTGAGCACTTCAATGTGACAATGTTGCCATCGCGACTCGCTCAACTACTAAATCCCGATGAGAACGAAGTAAGAGGATTCGTAGAGACGATTCGAAACACGTAACAAACCAATGTGCGAGCCGCGCACTTCGTGTCAAACAGTGGTAACCGCAGGACTCTTTACACCTCGATCAGTAATTACTTCCTTCTTACGCCCACTCGGTTCCGTCCTCAACTGAGAAGAGAACGATGGAACTTGTTCGAGATCGTCTCGAGCGAACGTAACGAAAGGAACATCATGAGTAAAAAAAACATGGCCGTGAAGCGGGTCGCCGCGACGACGGCGCTCGGAGTTGGATTAGTGACAGGTGGCGCGGGCATTGCCTCGGCGACCTCCAGCCACTCACCCCGCGACAGCACGACGTCAACATCGGCGACGCCCTCCCCCGCGAATTTTGCGGGCGGAGTGGTGACGGCCGTATCGTCGACGTCGATCAGCGTGAAGGACATGGACGCAGCGACGAGCACCTACGCGATTACGTCGAGCACCACGTTTAGCGAGGGGCCGACAACCGTCACGGCGTCGGCGTTGGCGCTAGGCCAACACGTAGGGATACAGCTTTCGGCGAGCGACGACAGTACTGCCACCAGCATTGACATTCAGTTGCCCGCATTGTTCGGAACCGTAACGAGCGTTGCCGGCAACTCGGTGGTGATCACTGACCTCGAGGGTTTTAGCCGGACCATTGTCGTCGATTCGTCCACTTCCTACACGAAGTCGGGCGTAACCGCGTCGCTCTCAGACATCGTCGTGGGTAGCGGCATCATTGCCGAAGGCACCGTCGACGCCAACCTGACCTCGCTTGACGCCACGAGCGTCGTCATTGGCTTGCCGAGCCAGCCAAACGGTGGCCTAGGGATTGGCGGGCTCGGCGCGGGCGGTCCGGGATTTGGTCCGCCCGGCACTAACGGCGCCGGTGCGCAGGCGCAGTAGCGCGGACTCCAACGCGAACGTCTCATCTGGTTGTCTCGTGTTAGCCAACCGTGAACGAGCTAACCAGATGGGACGTTCGCCGTCACAACTCCAACAATTAAGTTGGCTCGATGCGTGGTCGCATCGAACGAATGTCGAGGTTGTTCGGGGCTAGCGAGACCGGGAAGTCACTAGTCTTTTGGGTCATGGTACTGAACGATGACCGTCCGCAGTACACCGAGCGCCGTGATCAACTGCTGCTGGTCGCTCGTCGAATTTTTGCGGAGCGGGGCTTCCAAGCAACCACCATGGACGAAATCGCCAAAGAAGCCGGCTTCACCAAGCCAATTCTCTATCAGTACTTTGAGTCAAAGAGCGATCTCTACCGCCAGATAGTCGCCGAGACAGCAACAAAATTGCTCGACTCACTGGCCAAGGCGGTGGCGAGCGTTGATACGCCCCGCGCCAAGATCGAAGTTGCCTTCCGCGTGTACTTCGAGATGGTCATTGACGAAACCGACGCCTTCCGAGTGCTCTTCATCCATAGCCACGAAGGCGAAATGATTGGCGAGTTGCGTAACCTCGAAATTGTGCTCGCCACGTTTCTCGAGCCGTTCATCAATATCTCCATCAGTGACGATCACCGACGCCAGCTCGCCGCCGGAGTGGTGGGCATCGCTGAAGCATCCGCGGTGACCTGGATGGAGCAACAAGAAGCCAAGGGGTGGCCCGTTCCGGCCGCCAATGAGTCAGAGCGACTCGCCGCGAGAAGCGCGACCCTCGCGTGGGGTGGACTGCGGGCCGTGCAGCAGGACTAACTAGCCAAGTGTTCGACCAACAAGGCGAACACTTGGCTTAACTCCCAGAGTTGCTGGGCGCACCTGTCATAATCTCTCTGGTCCCCTCCGGCCGGATCAACGATGTCATATTCCGGCGACGGCGTGAGCGACGCTACTACCGCCAGCTGGTGTTCAATCGGACCGTCGAGCGGCGCACTGCGAACAAATTGAGCCAGTTGCACTGTCTTGTCGGCGTGATTATCGAAATTCCTTCGCACGAAATGCACGTGGTCGGCCTCGCTCGCCAAGATCACGTCGGCCCACGACACATCAGCGGCCGTGAGTTGATGGCTGCGATGCGCGCCAAAGTGAAGCGAGCCCAGTTCATCAACGCCCAGCAGCGCATCGCGCGTTCGCCCGCTCATGGATGAGCCTTCAATGACGTGCGTGCCAGCCGTGCGCACTTGCCAATCCTCACCCGACGCCTCGCAGAGCGCGCTCAACATATAGCCCAGCATCACCGAGCGAGCGACGTTGCCGGTGCAGAGCGTCACAATCTTGAGCGAAGTACCCATCAAGAAAAGCTACCCATCAAGCCCACAGCGAGATCCAACTCGACGCGTATCCAGCGCACGTGCACACCCGAAATGGCACTCGAAGTCGCGTGATCTGACCTCTTTGGGTTGAGATGACACCGGAGTTGACTGCAATCGCTCCATTCGTTAGCGCCCTCACGTCAACTGAGGTAGGACCTGGTACGTTGCTTAGCGCGAGCCAAGGATTGGACCGTTTCGGACGTGGAATTGTCCAGGTGGGTTGCTAGCGCGACAAACACCTGAGCCGTCGTGAGCGCGTCGCCCAGCGCGTGATGTTGTTGGTGAACGGGCAGCGCAAGGCTCCGAGCGAGCTCGTCGAGCGTTCGCGCCGCAGGTGCTTCATTCCGCTCGAGTGCCAGTAGCTGTCCGAGTTCGTACGTGTCGATGACGGGCTCACGGAGGCGAATTCCCTGACGAGCAAAGGCCTGACCAAGGAATGACCGTTCGACCCACGCCACGTGCGCCACCAGCACTCTTCCTGACATAGCGGCAATTAGCAACTGCATTGCTTCATCGAGCGACGGCGCTTCAGCCAGGTCTTCCATGCGAATCCCGTGGACGAGTATTGACTGCTCGGGCAGTCGTCGGGTGGGCCGGCACAATCCGTACAAGGTGTTGCCCGCGACAACGCGACCGAAATCAATGGGCACCGCCGCATACGAGATGATCTCGTCACTGCGCGGGTCGAGCCCGCTGAGCTCGAGATCCACGACGCAGAAACGGGCGTTGCGCCACGGAGTCTTGCCCGACTCGACTTTGGCGCGTGCGTAGGTCTTCGCCGTCGGTGACGACGCTCTGCGGAGAAGAGTTGAACGCCCCACGTCAGGCATTCCACGAGAGGTCGTTGGCGACGTGGCGCTGCACCGACACGACAGCACGGAACGCCTCTTTCAGGTACGTGCGGATGAGAGGACTCAATTCATCAAGGGCAATAACGTCACCTGGATCAACACCCACCTCGATTTGGGCGACTTGATGGTCGAGCCTCAACTGACTGACGAGTTCGAAGGCGTCGCGCAGGGTCAGTGCGTCAGAAGCCGTCAGGGTACCGATGTCGCTCGCCGCGTTCAGGCGCGCGATGGTCGAAGCGCACGCCACCCCGGCCGTCATCCCCGCCCACCGCGCGAGGTCAGTGATCGGCACTACGGCGCCACGCTTCAAATCCAGCCGGCTGCGGCCCTCGCCCGAGACATCGATGGCGAGGCCCCGAAAAAACCCCACGGGCGGCTTGTGCGAGAGCGCGAACTGTGCGAGGAGACGCAGTAATTGCGGGTACGCCCGAGCGAGTCGGAACGTTTCGGCGATGAGCGGTTCAGATTCAACACCCCATACCGGGCGACTATCGACGAGCACTGACACCAACACCAGCGCCTTTTTTTGGGTGGGGTCGTTAAGAAATGAATGGACCTCGTGCTGCCAGGACGACAGTGGGCGCACGAACAGTGGGTCCGAAGCGCTGACTCGGTGCTCATCCGGTCGAAACCCGCACCGCATGAGAGTGTCCGTCGCGGTCGTTGCAACATCATCGAAATATTTGCGGACTAAAGGCTCCTCGTTTTCGTTATTGTCGAACCAGGCAATCGCACTATCGAGATCGGAACTAGGTAGCGCTTCTCTTCGAGCCTGACTGCCAAGTGCAAGCCAGGTAAATCGAGTAGGCGGATTTCCGGTTTGTGCGATGGCGAGATCTACCGCGCGTCGCGTGAGCGCGTCGGCGACGACGGAGAAGACCGACATGACGTCGAGCGCGTTCATCCCTCCGCGATGCAGGTTGACGATTGCTGGTCTCAGCTTCGACGACGTGACCACGAGTTCGTCGACGGTGCTCGCGTGGGCAATCGCCTGTCGAAGGTGAAACGACGACCTGCTTTCAATGGCTACCAGGTCGTGATCTTCGACAATCCCGATCACGCGTCCCGACGCCGAAGTGACAGGAAAGTGTTTGACTCCCCGATCGAGCATGTCCAAGAGCACTTCACTTCCCGGCCGATCGCCACTGACCGTGAACGCAGGCGCTGTCATCACGGCCGATACGGGTGAATCGCCCGATAGCCCACTGGCCACCACCCTTGATCGCAGATCGCTGTCGGTCACGATGCCAACTGAATCGCCGAGATCGACAATGACGGCGCTCGCGCCGACGGCGGTCATCTGACGCGCCGCGTCGCGAACTGAGGTGTGGGGTGCCAAGATGACGGGGGCATTGCGGATGGCACCACGCACGGGCTGTCGGAGCTGATCTCGTATGACTTCGGAGGAAGGTCCTGATCGAATGCGGTGCCGATCCTCGAGGAGTAGACGCGTCATGTAACGAAGCGCGTCCGGACCGGCAAGCACTTGGGAAGCTGTCTCCGCCGGAATTCGGTACATGAGCGAGTCTTCGGCCGCGCGCGCCTCAAAGCCAGTCGGTAGGCCAGACAACATCGATGCATGGCCGAACATCTCTCCGGGGCCCATCAGGTCGAGCACCTGGCCGTCATTGACGACTTCCACCGACCCAGAGCGGACCACGCGCAGAAACTCGACCGGTCCCACGCCTTTCGAAAATATTGTCTCTCCCTTAGCGTGGAATTCGACCTCTACAACTGCGCCGAGCAGTTCGAGCGCGTCGGAATCGAGAGCGGCGAAGGGGGGAAATTTTCGGAGAAACTCAACTATGTCTGGAATAGCCGCCAATCGGACCTCCTGGCAATGGCGTTCAATGAATAGGAAGTTCGAGACCTACGCACGTTCGTTCAAGGGCAACGTGGTCAATGGCCCAAGTGTATCCATGACGTGCGCGAGTCGAACGTTGGCGCGAAGACCAGCGGCTCGATTAATGATGAAGTGCACCCATTGACCATTCGCTTGGGTCAGCACCAACAACACGATTGACAATGAGAATTTGGAAAACGCCGCCACGGTCCATGAGCATCCGTCCAGGTACGTGGCTCACTCCACGAAGACCATGAATGCACTGAGCGAGGGCAACTGGCGGCTAAATGCCGCTCACGCTGAAGAGAGCGTCACGCCTTGTCGCGAAACACGACGACGGGACACGACGCGTTGGCAACACAATGCTCGCTGACCGAGCCAATCAACATACCTACGAATTCCCCATGGCCGCGACTGCCAACGACAAGGAGTTCGGCCCCCATTGATTCCCTAATGAGTACTGGCGCCGGATGACCCTCGAGGATTTTCGCCTGAACGACAACCCGGGGATGAGCAACCCGCAGTGTCTCAAGTATTGGCTCAATCATGCTGCGTAGATCGCCCGACGGATCGTATCCACCAGGTACAACTGACCATCCGTAACTGGTTGGCCACTCCCAGGAGGCGACAATGTCAAGTGAGGCGTCGGTGAACTCAGCCTGGCGCGCTGCCCACTCAAGCGCGGAGAGCGAAGAGTTCGATCCATCAATTCCCACAACAATCCGGTGACTCTTCTTTGTATCGAGATCCGACTGTTGTCTTGCTTGTTGATCTGAACTCATGTCATTCCTCCACGAAGTCGGTTGGTTGCTTCTCGGGACCCAGGGCTGACGTTAGTGCTAACCCGTCCACCAACATTCAATGTCGCCCCAGGCGCCTAGACATGCAGATACGTGCTTCAACCCGACGATTGAAGCGTCACTTCATAGACAAACGACTCCAATCTCATTGGGGTATCGCGCTTTCGGCCATGGAAATATCTTGACAATTTCGAGTTGGTGACGCGCACATGACTAACGCCAGCGACGTGTCGAAATTCAATCTGGAATTAGGACTTTTTGCCCTAGTGGAGGCTTTTCTCAAATCCTAATTTTGGAGCACAGTCGATTTGTAGGTCAATACCTGAATAAGGAGAAGCAAGAATGTCGGCACCCATCGTTCCGCCGAAGCCCGAACACTCAGAAATAGACATTCCTAATCTAACGACGCGCAATCAAAAGAAGGCCCAAGCGATGGGGCTGCCCTGAGCAACCGCGCTGGTCATTGGCAGCATTGTCGGAACGGGAGTTTTCACAATGCCTGCCGTCTTGGCCGGTGCCGGCACGATGGGCATTGCGGTACTCGCCGTCATTGCCGTTGGCGCCATGCTGCTCGCAGTACTCTTCGGTCAGTTGGCCAAGCGAATCCCGAACGGCGATGGCGGCCTCTACGCGTACGCACGACACGAGTTCGGCGACTTCGCCGGCTACTTCGTTGGCTGGTGCTACTGGGTGCAGTCCTGGGCCGGTAATGCGGCGATCGTCGCTTCGTGGGTGTTCTACGTTGATGCCCTCTTCGGATTCAATCACCCAACTGGTATGGAGAACTGGAGCATCGCCCTCATCGGACTTTGGATACCGGCCATCATCAACCTTGCCGGCGTTCGTCAAATGGCGTGGTTCCAAAACGTGACCGTCGTACTCAAGTTCGTCCCACTCTTGTTTGTTGGTATCGTCGGCTGGTTCTTCATTCAAAATGCGCACTTCGGTCCATTCAATGCGACGGGTGGCACCCTCTACAGCGGAATTGGCCTCGCCGCAGGCGTCGCGCTCTTCTCATTCATTGGCGTAGAAGCGGCCGCGATCACCGCGAAACGAGTGCGCGATCCGCGCAGGAACGTCGCGCGCGCTTCTACGATCGGCACGGCACTCAGCGCGCTGTTGTACGTGTTGGTCACGGCCGTCGTCATGGGATTGGTTGCGCATCACACTTTGATCGGCACCGGATCACCATTCGTGAACGCGATTGACAGCATGTTCCCTCACAGCGCGTGGGCGGGCAAGACAATCGCCGCCTTGGCAGTGATCTCGGGTATCGGTGCCCTTAACGGCTGGACCTTGATCGTCACGGAGACTTCGCGCGCCATTGCCCAGGACGACCTCTTTCCGCGACCCTTCGCATGGAAGGACGCCAAGGGAACTGCCTGGTTCGGCATCTTGGTCGGAACGGCGCTGCCTTCATTGCTGATGTTGTGGAGTTACACCACGAGCTCAGGTCTGACCGTCTTTACCTACCTGGTCGACCTTTCAGTAGTTACCGTCGCCATCCCGTACTTCTTCTCGGCCCTGGCCCAGCTTACGTACCTCGTGTCTCGTCGTCGTCGTGTCGAAGGATGGCGACTCGCCCGTGACCTTTCCGTCGCAGGAACGAGCGTGTTGTTCTCGATGTGGGTGACGTTCGCCGCTGGATACCAGGTCGTCTACCAAGCGCTCGTCGTAATTCTCGCCGGCCTCATTCTGTACGCGTTTATGAACGCTCGTAGGCAGCGTATGGGCGTGGCGGCCGAACCCGTGGAAGCTCCCGAACTCGACTTCACCGTAGACGCATGACGACGCGCAGTCCATCCAGACGTCACCAATCGCACAGGAGAAACCGTAATGACATACCGCGTTGATTCAGAAGTCGGCCAACTTCGCGAGGCCATCATCCATCGACCGGGCCTTGAACTCTCGAGGCTCACACCCGACAATATTGAAGGACTGCTCTTTGATGATGTGATGTGGGCGTCAAAGGCAAAAGAGGAGCACGACGCTTTCGCCGAAGCACTACGAGAAAAGGGCGTCCTCGTTCACTACTACGGACAACTCCTGGCCGAAACGCTCGCTCTGCCCGAAGGTCGCGAGTACATCCTCGATCGTCTATGCACTCCCCAGACATTTGGACCGTCCTTGGTCAGTCCAATTCGTCGGCTGTTCAATGACCTCGATGGCCGGTCGCTCGCCGAGTTCCTCATCGGAGGGGTCCTAAAGGCAGATTTGCACCCTCAACGAGCGCACAGTCTCAAATGGAACATGCTTCGTAGCGACGATTTCGTATTGACACCACTACCCAATCATCTCTTTCAACGTGACAACTCATGCTGGATCTACGGTGGCGTGACAATCAACCCCATGGCCATGCCCGCGCGACAGCGCGAAACACTTCATACGAAAGCCATTTATAAGTTTCATCCGAAGTTCGCCTCGTCGGATTTCGTCACGTACTACGGAGAAGGCGATCACTCCTATCAGCCTGCTTTCATCGAGGGAGGCGACGTGCACGTGATTGGCCACGGCACCGTCCTGATTGGCATGGGAGAACGAACGACTCCCATGGCGATCGAGATGGTCGCACATTCGCTGTTTGAAAGTGACCAAGCGACAAAGGTCGTGGCCATCGAGCTCCCCCACAGCCATGCGTTCATGCACCTCGACACAGTGATGTCGATGGTTGACGTCGGGACCTTCGTGTTGTATCCCTATTTTGACCGGCACCTTCGAAGTTGGACTATCACCAAGGGCGAGCAACCTGACGAACTCAGCATCGCGAAGAACCATAACCTCTGGTCGACGCTGGCCACGATCCTCGAGGTCGACGAGATAACTGTACTGACCACGGACGAAGATGTGCGAGCCGCCGAGCGCGAGCAGTGGGACGACGGGACGAACTTTCTCGCAGTCGCCCCTGGAGTCGTCATGGGTTACGAACGAAATGTCGCGACCAACACCATGTTGCGCAAACAGGGCATCGAAGTGATCGCTATAGCGGGCGGCGAACTCGGACGTGGTCGCGGAGGACCGCGGTGCATGACGTGTCCCATTCGTCGCGACCCCGCGTAGTCGGACGGGTACCATGAGTGGGCCTTCACACACGACGCGGCTCGATCAGACCTTCGTCATGACCTTCGCGATTCATCGGGTCACGCAGAAGACCGTAGGTCTGGCTCGGTACGAACGGACAAGTCGAGCGTTTCGATGAAGTCAATTTCGCCGATAAGAGTGTCGAAGCAAGACCCAAACCAGGAGGCAGTGAAATGAGTAAAGAGAATCACGGGCGAGGGCTGGTGGGCCGGAACTTCCTGAAGGACGTGGACCTCTCGAAGGAAGAATTCCTCGGGGTGCTCGATCTAGCGGAACTACTGAGAAAAGAAAAAATGACGCACGACGAGCGAGCACGGTTACGAGGACTCAACATCGCGTTGATCTTCGAGAAATCCTCGACGCGTACCCGCTCGGCCTTTGAGGTGGGCGCCCACGACCAGGGGGCACACGTGACATACCTGGGGCCAAGCGAGTCGCACATAGGTGTCAAGGAAACAGCCAAAGACACTGCCCGAGTCCTCGGTCGGATGTTCGACGGCATCGAATTCCGAGGCTCGGCGCAGGCCGATGTCGAACAACTCGGTGAATTTGCTGGCGTGCCTGTATGGAACGGACTGACCAATGAGTGGCACCCCACTCAGCTTCTGGCCGACATCATGACGATACGAGACCACACGTCCGAAGGGCTGGAGGACGTCGTCTTGTGCTACGTAGGCGACGCGAGGAACAATACGGCTAATTCCGCACTTGTCGTAGGAGCGATGCTAGGACTCGACGTTCGCATTGCGGCGCCGAGCGCTCTTCAACCGAATCACGAGGTGCGAGAGATTGCCCACAACCTCTCGGGCAAGTCTGGCGCTCGGGTGCTCATCACCGACGACGTGAGCGTGGCCGTCGCTAACGCCGATTTCATCTACACCGACGTGTGGCTGTCCATGGGCGAACCTTCCGACCAGTGGGGCGAGAGGATCAAGTTGCTGCTCCCGTACCAGGTGAACGCCCAACTCTTGGAACGAACTGGTAACCCCGACGTTCGCTTTCTGCACTGCTTGCCGGCACTGCACAGCACGGAGACAGAGGTCGGTCGACAGTTGTTCAAGGACTTCGGTCTCGACGCCCTTGAAGTCACTGACGAAGTCTTTGAGTCGCCAGCTTCAGTCGTATTCGATCAGGCCGAAAATCGCCTTCACACCATCAAGGCCATCATGGTGGCAACGCTCACTGGACTCTGAGATGCGTATTGTCGCCGCCCTCGGCGGCAACGCGCTCCTCCAACGCGGAGAGAAGCCCGCGGCGTCAATCCAGCAACACCACGTCGAAGATGCGGTGGCTCAATTGGCTGTGCTCGCAAAAGACAACGATCTAGTCGTCACGCACGGCAACGGCCCCCAGGTTGGCTTGCTCGCGGTTGAAAGTGCTAATGATCCGGTACTCGTCCAGCCCTACCCCTTTGACGTCCTTGGTGCGCAGACCCAGGGAATGATCGGATACTGGCTNNACACAAACGCTGGTGAGCGACGACGACCCTGCCTTCGAGCATCCGGCGAAATTTGTTGGCATTGGTTACAAAGAGAGCGAAGCGCACCGTCTCGCCGCACTAAACCACTGGACGATCGCCCAGGACGGCGAACGCTGGCGACGCATTGTCGCCTCACCTGATCCCATCGCAATTATCGAGTCGTCGACCATCCAAACGTTGGCGGACGGCGGCGCCATTATCATCTGCACTGGTGGCGGTGGGATACCAGTGAGTCGCAGTTCGGACGGTCGACTCAGCGGTGTCGAAGCCGTGATTGACAAGGACCTTGCAACCGCCGTCATCGCCCAGGACCTCCACGCTGACGTACTGCTGATACTCACCGACGTTCCAGGGATCTTTATTGACTTTGGGACACCCGCGCAGCGTCTCGTTCGCCGGGCGACGGTTGGGGAACTTCGCAACATGACCTTTAGCGCCGGATCGATGGGACCGAAAGTCGAAGCTGCTTGTCGCTTCGTTACGGCGACGGGCAAGCGCGCAGTCATCGGAATGCTCGACGACGCGCAAGCACTACTCGAAGGCACGTCAGGCACCACTGTCACTTCTGTTGCACGAGAGCACCTCGAGGAGAGCACCGTATGACAACGCCGGCCATCGAAACGTTTGCGTTAGCCAAGAACTATGGAACAACGCGAGCCCTGCTTGGTTTGGACCTTCAAGTGAATGAGGGAGAGATCGTCGGTTGCCTCGGGCCCAACGGGGCCGGGAAAACGACCTTGATTCGACTCTTGCTTGGTCTACTGATCCCTTCACACGGACGTGCCGAGATTTTCGGCATGGACTCCCAGCGCGACACTGTCGCAGCGCACCGCCGACTCGCCTATGTGCCCGGTGAAGCCAATCTCTGGCCAACGTTGAGCGTGGCCGAAACCCTTCGCCTGTTAGGTCAGGTCTACGGCAAGGTTGACCTGACCTATCAGGCGGAACTGGTCGATCGGTTCAGTTTGGACATGACGAAACGCGTCCGCGCGCTCTCAAAAGGCAATCGACAGAAACTCATACTCGTAGCCGCCCTCATGACCCGAGCGGATTTACTTATTCTCGACGAACCGACGGTTGGTCTCGACCCGCTCATGGAGCAAGCCTTTCGACTCTGCGTCCACGAAGCGAAGGAACGTGGACAGAGCGTGCTGCTGTCGTCTCATATCTTGAGCGAAGTCGAGGCTCTCTGTGACCGAATCGCTATTTTGCGCGCCGGCGTCCTCGTCGAGATGGGCACGATGGCCGAGATGCGCCATCTCTCGGCCTTGACGGTGGAAGTGACCTTTAGCGGGGACGTACCAGACGTGACAAATATTGCTGGCGTTTCGTCGGTTGACGTGCAGGGTTCGACGTTGCGCTGTCAAGTGCGCGGTTCGGTGGAGCCGCTACTGAATTCGCTCGCGAATTCCGGTGTGCGAGAACTGCTGAGTCGAGAGCCGTCACTCGAGGAACTGTTCTTGTCGCACTAC
>PMAL01000094.1:12880-13078 GCA_003152555.1 Acidimicrobiaceae bacterium
GCCGGAATCAGCGCACTGGTCGGACCAGCGAATCAAATCGGCACGGTACCCGGCTTCACGGCGTGGAAGTGCCTCACGGTGCTCGCGATCATCGGCGCGGTGTGGGCCATCCTCACCAGTACCAAATTGACGCGTGGCGAAGAGGACGCCGGACGTTGGGAACTCCTTCTCGCCGGTCAAGTAACTCGTACGAGCGCT
>PMAL01000019.1:0-137 GCA_003152555.1 Acidimicrobiaceae bacterium
CCCCGTTGACTCGATACCAACCCGCCGCGGCGAAGGTCCGAAAGGATCGCGCCCAGAAACTTGGCCGGCAGTTCTTGTTCCTGGGCCAGATGCTCCGCACTCAGCGACGCGTCATTCGCGGCCAGCGTCAAGAGCGC
>PMAL01000019.1:142-10063 GCA_003152555.1 Acidimicrobiaceae bacterium
CCCAAGTTCCGATGGCACTCTTAACTTCTAAGGTGGCGACGTGCCAGATCTCTCCTCGCGACGCCTCTATCTGTGCGTGGCGCACCGAGATGACATGGCAACCTTCCTTCCCGCGGTGCTGCGAGGCGGAGTGGACATCGTGCAGTTGCGAGAAAAAGAGCTTCCTGACGCGGTACGTCTGGCGACCGGGCGATTCATGGCTTCGATCTGTCGGGAATTCGGCGTGCCCTTCATCATGAACGACTCGCCGGAGTTGGCACTGGAATCCGGCGCCGATGGCGTGCACGTGGGCCAGGACGACGTCAGCGTGTGACCACTGCCGCGACGTGCTGGGCACCGACGCCGTGGTCGGCCTCTCCACCCACTCATCGCTGGAGTTTGACGATGCCCTCTCCCAACCGGCTACCTATTTCAGTGCCGGGCCAATTGTGCCCACCCCCACCAAGCTCGGCCGTCCCGGCACCGGTGCCGACTACGCCGTGGCCTGTCAAGAGCGAAGCGAGCGACCGGTCTTCGTGACCGGCGGCGTCAGTGCGGAGAATATCGCTCGACTGGTGAGCGCCGGACTTCGCCACTTCGTGGTCGTTCGAGCGATCTGCGACTCGCCAGATCCCGAAGCGGCGGCACGAACCCTGCGTCGCGCACTCGACGTCGCGCTCGAAAACGTCTAACGGTGGCGGTCGAGCCAGCCCAGCAGGGTCGCGACCATGCGCGGGTCGGCTCGCAATTGGTGTCCAGCCCCTTGGATAAGGCGAAGTTCCGCCCGACCGTCGGCGCCGTTGAGTAAATCGCGCGCGTCGGAGACCGGTATTTCCAGGTCATCGGTGCCGTGGCCGATGAGCAGTCGACGCGGAGGAATCTGGGCAACGGCGCCCAGCGGGTCAATCGCCACCACGTCGGCTCGCAGTTCCTCGGGTCCGAGTAGTTCCTTGGGATCAGCGACGACGCCCGCGACCTGGACCGAGCGGTGAAACTCTTCGGGCGCTCCGCACCACGCTGCTAAGTGGGCCGGCGCCGCAAAGGTCGCAACGCCGTGCACGCGCTCGTCGCCGGCCGCGATGCGCAGCGCCAACGCGCCACCGAAGCCAAAGCCGGCCAAGGAGATCTGGCGTTCGCCCTGCACCACGCGATTAAGGATCAGTTCGAGGTCACGGCGCCACTGCGTTGCCGAAAAGGTTCCGGTGCTGGTGCCCACGCCCGATAGGGTTCCCGTCGCCACCACCCAGCCCGATTCATTCGCCAGGTGCTCGGCCAGTTCGGGCAGCAGTCCGGCCGCTTGACGGCCCATGCCCATCATTCGCGGCAGACCATGCACGAGGACGAGCACGTGACTGATCAAGGGTCGTGTATCTGAGGTGGCGATCCTCAACTCCAGCAGCGAGTTGCCGCTCGTGAGCTGCTCGTGGGCGAGCACGCTAAATCAAATGCCCAGTTGCTGGGCCAGCAGCTCGCGGTGGTAGGCCGGATCGCCCAAGAAGAGCTCGGAGCTCTTGGCGCGCTTGAAGTACAGGTGCGCGTGGTGCTCCCAGGTGAATCCGATGCCGCCGTGAATCTGAATGTTCTCCGCGGCACAGTGAAAATACGCCTCCGAACAAAACGACTTCGCCAGGCTGGCGGCGATGGGCAGTTCATCATTGCGCTCCTGCGCGGCCCACGCGGCGTAGTACGCGGCGGACTTGGCCGACTCCACGTCGAGCAACATGTCCGCGCACTTGTGCTTGATTGCTTGGAACGAACCGATGGGGCGGCCGAACTGCACGCGATTCTTCGCGTACTCCACGGCATTGTTGAGTACGCGCTGTGCACCGCCCACTTGCTCGGCCGCTAGCGCCGCGACGGCCACTTGCATCGTCGTTTCGAGTCCCTCTAGTGCTGCGCCCTCAATACCAACGAGCGTGGCGGGCGCGTCTCTTAGTTCAATGCGACTCTGCTTGCGCGTCTGGTCCATCGTGGGCAGCGACTCGCGGGTGACGCCCGACGCGTCACCCTGTATCGCAAAGAGCGAAAGGCCCTTGTCGGTGATGGCCGGCACAAAGATCACCGACGCCAGGTTGCCGTCGGTGACGTAGTTGCGCACGCCACTCACAACCCATCCATCGCCGGACTTCTTGGCCGTGGTGGAGGTCGTATTGAGATTCCAGTCACCGGTGTCGTCGGTGAGCGCGACGGTCGCGATGGTCTCGCCCGAGGCAATACCCGGCAAGTACGTCGCGTGATCCGCCTCACTGCCCACGAAGATAACCGCGTTGGCCGCGAGCGCCACCGTAGAGAAGTACGGCGAACAAAAGAGGTTGGCGCCCATCTCTTCAAAGACCACGTAGAGCTCAACCGGACCGTAGCCCTGACCGCCAAACTTCTCGGCGATCCCGAGACCCTGCAGCGCCAGTTCGTTGGCCATCTGACTCCAGACGGCGGGGTCGTAACCCTCCTGCGTCGCCATGAGACGGCGCACTTCGCTCTCGGGAGATTTCTCGTCCAAGAAGCGCTTGACCATCTTGCGCAGTTCCTCTTGTTCTTCGCTGAAACCAAAGTTCATGACGATCCTTCTTCTGTCCTACTGGCAAGTAATGCCGTCCGTAGCGAGATTACAGGCAGTTGGCCGAGGTTCAACTGACGCAGGCTGAAGCCTGCTGGACTCCACCGGCCCGAAGGATGTTACGCGCGGCGTCGAGTGTTCCCAAGTCGAAGTGGCGAGTTGGGGCCGCATGACTCGGATTCATCTGCCCGGTGGCGGCGACATCGCCCTCTATCGGTCCAACCTGCCTTCAGCCTTTAGCCGCGTCTCTAGTTGACCGGCGCTGCCGACACTCGAGGTGGCATTGTTAGACCATGGACAATGTAGAACTCGTTTGGTCTGACTCCGCCGCCGAGGTGTACCGCTTCGTGGTGGGCCCGATCGACAACAACGTGTACGTGGTGCGCTGCGTGGCAACGGGTGAAGCCACGTTGATTGACGCCGCGAACGAGCCTGACCGACTACTTCGAGTCGCAAAGCGTTTGGGCGTCACCTCGGTACTTGAAACCCACGGACACTGGGATCACATCGGCGCCGTAGAACAGGTCCGCGACGCCGGTATCGACGTGTGGGTGCGCGGCGAAGACGCGGGCATGTTGCCCGGCTACGACCACCTGCTCGACGACGACACCGTTTTCCAGGTGGGCGAGCTCGGACTGCGAACTATCCACACGCCGGGACACACGCCGGGCAGCATCTCCTTCGCGCTCGAAGGTACTCCCCTGCTCTTCACGGGCGACACATTGTTTCCTGGTGGTCCCGGGAACACGACGTTCGAGGGCGGCGACTTCTCCACCATCATCGAGTCGATTGAACAGCGCTTCTTTCGCGTCTTTGACGACAACACCATTTTCTGGCCCGGCCACGGCAAGGAGTCGACCATCGGCGCCGAACGTTCGCACCTTGACGAGTGGGTTGAACGCGGCTGGTAGTCGCCGGTTGGCATTTAGAGCGCCGCCGGTAGGCTCGGACCCGTGTCCCAGCCCTTATTAGAACTACGAAATCTCCACGTAGAGGCCGACGGCGCCCCAATACTTCGTGGCATCGATTTAATCGTCAATGAGGGAGAAGTGCACGCCCTGATGGGACCCAACGGGGCGGGCAAGTCAACGCTAGCCAACGTCGTCATGGGACATCCCGGCTACAAAGTCACCGACGGCGAGATCCTCTTAAAGGGAGAGAACATCGCCAGCTGGTCGCCCGACACACGCGCGCGCGCCGGAATCTTTCTCGCCTTCCAGTACCCCGAAGCCATCAGTGGCGTCTCGGTCATTCAGTTCCTGCGCCAGGCAATCGCCGCACGAAAAGGTCTCGAGGAACTGAGCATCCTTGAAGTGCGGCTCGATCTCGCCGAGTGGATGGACCGGCTCGGCATGGACCCCGCGTTCGCGGAGCGCCACCTCAACGAAGGCTTCTCCGGCGGCGAACGCAAGCGCAACGAGGTGCTGCAGATGGCGCTCTTGGAGCCGGCCATTGCCTTCCTCGACGAAACCGACTCGGGCCTGGACATCGACGCCTTGCGCATCGTGGCGCGTGGCGTACGCACCGTTCGCGATCAGAATCCACTCATGGGCGTGGTCGTCGTGACGCACTACGTCAAACTCCTTGAGGAGATTGAGCCCAACCAAGTGCACATCTTGGTCGACGGACAGATCGTGCACTCAGCAAACGCGGAACTAGCCCAACAGATCGAACTCGACGGCTACGACGCCTGGCGTCCGGTCACCACGTGACAAGTTTTGACCCCCACTTCGTCCGTCGTGACATTCCGTTACTCGAACGGGTCATCAACGACCACGCCATCACCTACCTCGACTCGGGAGCGACGTCGCTGCCGCCGCGATGCGTGATCGAGGCCATGACGCGTTACTACGAATTGCGCCACGCCAACGTGCACCGTTCGGTCTTCCAGACCGCCAGTGAGGCGACCGCCGCCTACGAAGGGGCGCGCGACCTGACCGCTCGGTTTATCAATGCGCCGGGCGGCGCCGAAGAGGTGGTCTTCACCAAGAACACGACCGAGTCGTTCAATCTGCTCGCCAAATCGTGGGGTTGGGCCAACCTGCACGACGGTGACGTCGTGCTGCTCAGTGAAATGGAGCATCACGCCAATATCGTGCCGTGGTTCCAGTTGCGCGAAGAGCGCGGTATTGAAGTTCGATTCATTCCGGTGACTGACGAATATCGCCTCGACCTCTCTCACTTGGACGAACTACTCAACAACGTCAAGTTGGTGTCGGTGACCGCTATGTCCAACGTGTTGGGCACTATCAATCCCGTTCGTGAACTCGCGGTCGCGGCCCACGGTGTCGGCGCGTTGATCGCCATTGACGGTGCCCAATCAATCGCCCACGGGCCCACCGATGTGGTTGACCTCGACATTGACTTCTTGGCTTTTTCTGCTCACAAGATGTTGGGTCCAACGGGAATCGGCGTCTTCTGGACCCGCGCCGAACTGCTCAACGAGATGCCGCCGTTTCTTGGCGGTGGCGGCATGATCGCCGACGTGCGACTCGACGGCTACACCCCCGCCAACGGACCGACCCGATTTGAAGCCGGTACTCCGCCGATCGCCGAAGCGGTCGGACTCGGCGCCGCGGTACGTTATCTCCAGGGCTTGGGCATGGCCAACATCGACGCCCACGAAGAGAACCTGACACGTGACGCCCTGCAACGACTGGAAGACCAGTTCGCCGGACGCGTGCGCGTCATTGGCCCGAACAACGTAGTCAATCGCGGAGCGGTCGTCAGCCTCGATGTGGAGGGCGTGCACGCCCACGACGTGGCCCAGGTGCTCGACCAATTCGGCGTCTGTGTGCGCCCGGGTCACCACTGCGCGAAGCCGTTGATGCGACGCTTCGGACTCAGCGCCACGGTGCGTGTCTCCTACGGGCCCTACTCGCTCGCACAAGACACCGACGTATTGCTCGAGGCACTCGAGCACGCCGTAAAGATGTTTGGCTAGCACATGTCGAATCTCGAGGACCTCTACCGCGAAATCATTCTCGATCACTACCGATCACCGCGAAATCGGGGAGAATTGCCGTCGCCGCCCGCGCAACGCGTGGAAGGATTCAACCCTCTTTGCGGCGACGAGATCGTTGTCTATCTCAACATTGAAGACGGCGTGCTCACCGACATCAAGCTGACGGGACAGGGTTGCTCGATCTCGCAGGCCTCGTCATCGATGATGAGTAGCGCCGTCAAGGGAAAGTCACTCGAACAGGTCCGCGACGCCATCACCTCGTTCAAGCAGCTCATGACGGTGCACGCCTCAACGCTGCAAGAAAATGGCCAACCGGTCGAGGCCGACCTGCGATCCCTCGGCGAACTCGCCGCGCTCCAGGGCGTCGTTAAATTCCCGGTGCGTATCAAGTGCGCCACACTGGCGTGGAACACGCTCAGCCAGGGACTCGACGACCAACTCTCGAACTAGGGACTGCAGGGCACCGGGTCGTAGAGAGGCGTCGCCTGGGTCGAACCCGCGACCGCGAGCGTCGGAATTGTCGTGGTGGTCGTCGACGGTCCCTTTGCCTTACCAGACGACTTCAGCGTTGTCGTTGTCGTGCTCGTGGTTGTGGTCGGCGTGATGTGGGGCGGCGGCGGCGTCTGCAACGACGAGTTGGGCGGCGGGTTGGTCGGCGTCAGCAACGAGTTGCCGAACAGACTCACCAGCATCTGTTGGGCGGCTGGTTGGTTCACGTACAGCACGTCGCCGACGGTAGGATTGACGCCGGCAATGGTCGGAATCGTATAGGTGAGCATCGCGTTGGGGTTGATCCCGTGAAACTTGACGGCCAAGGCCACTAGTTCTCTCAACGAGAATTGGTCGTCCAGGGTAATGCCTTGGGGAATCTTAGAGAGGAAGTTGTTGATCGACAGGGGGTTGTACAGTCCCCTGACCCGATTGATCATGGCGCGCATGAAGGCGTCCTGGCGCAGAATGCGACCGAAGTCACTGGTGCCGTCAAAATTCCACACACCGTTTTGGTACCACTCGTAGTGGCGACTGCGGGCAACGGCCAGGGCCTGAAAACGCGTCACCAATTGACAACCGGTCGTCTTGATGTTGAGGCCCGAGTACTCGTCCTTGGCGGGGTAACGAAAGTCCAGGTAGATCCCGCCGATGGCGTCAATGGAATTGATGAGACCGGCGAAACTGACCACGATGACGTGCTGAATGGGAATGCCGAAGTTGGCCTCGATGGTCTTGACGAGCAGCGACGGACCGTTGGTGAAGTTGACGTTGATGCGGTTGAATTTGCCGTAGAGCGATTGATTTTCGAGCAGCGTCACCATCGTGTCTCGCGGGATCGAGAGTACCGAGATCGTGCCGGCCGCCGGGTCAATGTGCATGATCTTGACGACGTCACTTCGCTGGCCCGGCGTGCTCGACGCACCCGTAGCGATGGCCACTTTGCCAGTAAGACCGGCGCGAGAGTCCGAACCGATCTCCAAGATGTTGAACGGCTTGCCCGAGAGTTGGGGTAGTTCGCTACTGACGTGGAACTTGGGAATTTGGTCGAAGCGCCAGTTGGCGTATACGTAACCGCCACCGGCGACAACGACGATCAACGCGATCACGGAAGCCAACGCAATGTACACACGACGGCGAACGCGACTGCGACCAGTTCGAACTGGACGATGGCGGTGACGCTGGACGCCCGTTTGGCGGTCCACGGCGTCGCCGAGGGCCATCAACCGATGTTCATTGGCCAACGCCTTTTTTGAACCGATTGGCTTGTTCGATCGGCCTTGGGGTGTACCGTCACGTCCGTCAGCCATTTGACAAGTTTACCGGTGGGTCTGAAGTGAAGATGTTCACGCGTTCGTTACGCGGAACGGCTCGTAGCCATCTTTTTCCAATACTTCGGAAAGCTCGGGGCCTCCCGTCGCCACAACTCGTCCGCCACTCACGACGTGAATCATCGTGGGAACAAGCTCGAGCAAGAGACGACGGAAGTGCGTGATGGCCATGATGCCGCAATCCCATTCGGTGGTTGCCCGCCGCAGTCGACGCGCGACCGCACCGAGGGCGTCAACGTCCAGTCCCGAGTCAATTTCGTCGAGTACGGCGAACTTCGGTCGCAATATTCCGAATTGGACCATCTCGGCGCGCTTGCGCTCGCCGCCCGAAAGATCAACGTTCACGAACCGGTCCAACACGTCGGGCCGTAGTTCGACGCTGCGCGCTTCGTCGCTCATTCGCTCACGCAGATTCGCTTCGTTCGCACCGGCGGCGACCAGCAAGTCGATCGGTCGCACGCCGGGAATCTCCATTGGTTGTTGTAGCGCGAGCAACAGACCGTGGCGGGCACGATCAGTGGCCGACAGCTCCAGCAACTCGACGTCATCGATCGTCACTGATCCATCGAGGACCTTGTAGCCGGGATGACCGGCGAGGGCGTGCGCCAACGTTGACTTGCCCGACCCGTTGGGGCCCATGATGGCGTGCACTTCGCCCGAGGACATCGCCAGATCAAAACCGCGCAGCACTTCTTTACCGGCGACTTCAACGCGTAGTCCTTCGATCTTGAGTGTGGACGTCACGGCACGATCACCTCAACTCGGCCATCGCTCTGTCGCACGTCGTAGTGGGCCACGGGCCGCGTTGCGGGAAAGGACGTGGGCACGCCATCGCCCAGTCGAAACATGGAACCGTGCCGTTCGCACTCGATCTCTCTGGTGGCCGAATTCACTTCACCCTCGGCGAGACTGAAATCCTCGTGACTGCACCGATCGTCCAATACATAGATGTCGTCTTCAATTCGAACGACCACCAGGACGCGGCCCTCAACCTTGACTTGACGGGCCTCGCCACTCACGAAGTCGTCCAGCGTGCCTATATCGACGGCCGTCATGGCGTCACGATCCGTACTGACGCCAGCACCGAGGTGACGTCGGCTTCGACTAGTTCGGCAAGTTCGAGCGGCAGGGCCACCAGCATCTCATTGAAGAAGCCCTGAATCATGAGTCGCTCTGCGTCGTCGCGACTGACCCCACGAGATTCGATGTACCAACGCTGCAGTTCGTCCAGCGGCCCCACGCTCGACGCGTGCGCGCACATGACGTCGTTCTCTTTAATGTCGAGGTTGGGCACGCTGTCCGCGTGCGCCGTGGGTGAGAGCAATAAATTGTGATTGGTCTGGCGCGCGTCGGTGCGTTTGGCCCCTTTTTCAATCTCGATGAGTCCCGTATACACCGAGCGCGAATCGTCCGCCACGGCGCCCTTAGAGAGAAGTGTCGAGTGACTACGTCCAGCCACGTGCAGTTGGTGCGTCCGAAAATCGTGCACCTGGCTACCTGAGCCCAGGAACGTCGTGCGCAGTTCATTTTCTGAGCCGAGCCCCAGCATTTGGGCGTCGTTGCGCGATCGGTTGTAGTGACCGCCCATGCCAATGACCGCCTGGCGCAGACGGGCGTCGCGGCCAAGAAAGCCGGTCGTGCGCGCGACGTGCCAGGCGCTCGGTGCCAGCCGCTGGTACGTGATGAGTTGCAGTCCGGCATTCTCTCCGATTTGGTATTCACTGAGCGGAACGACCAGGGCATTGGTGCCGCCTTCGAAGTACTCGACCACCGTCGCGTTGGCACCCCGGCCCAGCTCAATATGCGTTCGCGGGAACGAGGAGGAGCCGTTCGTAACGTTGAGCACCACGATTGGCTTCTCAACAATCGTGCCCGCGGCGATGCGGATTACCGTCGTGGCTGGCGAAAGGGCCGCGTTGAGCAGGCTGAACGTGTCGTTCTCGTAATGAGTGGAGAGAATGTCGCCGCTGAGGGACGTCGACGACTCGTCGACGTCGACGGTAACGCCGTCAATCGGGCTCGAATTGTCGACGCAGAATCCGTCCGTGACTCTGACCACCATTCCAGCCCGGCGACAAAGTTCCTTGGCAAAATTGGAATCCTCGCCTTTGAGTGGGTGGTCAGCGACGGCGAAGCGGTCAAGTTCAAGATCGCCCAAGGGGGCGTAGCGCCACACTTCGTCACTCACTTGAGGTAGTCCAGCAGCCTCAAAACCCGACCAGGCCACCCGCCGAGAGACCGCATCGGGCCGACTAGCAATAAAGGAGGTGGCTGATTCAGCGAAGATTTTCATAGATAAGAGGCTTGGCCAGTGTAATGGATGGCCCTAAAACTCGCCGCGAGCCCCGCTCTAGGCTTACGCCGAACGGTAGGAGGAATGATGGAATTCGCGTCTGACGTCATCACGCTCGAGGTCAACGAACATGTCGCCACATTGTGGCTCGACCGCGAGGAGGCGCGCAACGCAATGGGCAGCGCCCTCTGGCGCGACCTACTGCGAGCGAGCGTGGCGTTAGCGGCCGACGACAACATCCGGGTGCTCGTCATCGCCGCGAAGGGACCCCACTTCAGCGTGGGACTCGATCTCAAAGAGGCCAGTC
>PMAL01000182.1:0-3127 GCA_003152555.1 Acidimicrobiaceae bacterium
GCTTCCAGCCTCGGGCAAGTCGACACTCGCTCGTCAGCTCGCACTCAGAATCCCCGCCGTCAGGTTAGATAAGGACCGGTGGGTGACTCGACTGGGCGCCGATGTGTGGGATGAAGAATTCCGAGTGCGCCTCGAACACCAGTTGTGGGTTCTTTCCCAGGATCTGCTCGCCCGGGGTCAGAGCGTGATTTTGGAGTGGGGCCACTGGGCGCGGGTTGAACGCGATGAGAAACGACTCGGTGCGCGAGCTTTGGGGGTGGGAGTCGAACTGCATTACCTCGATGCGCCCTTGGAGGAGTTAATCGAGCGGGCTGAACGTCGCAATGCGTCAGGCGAGTGGACNNGAGATCCGGCTGTTCGACGAGCCCGTTGCCGAAGGTTGATCTCGGCGAACTTGTCTCGCCCGCTATCAGCTGCGTCACTGAAATGCTGGTGGGGGCGTTTCGAGAAGAGCGGGTACGGACCCTGCATCACTCACCAGCGAACTGCTTTATCACTCACGTGTGCTGAAAACTCCGTCAGCGCAATGAAAAGTTCAGGTCGGATGGTTGGTGTCGAAGGCCCGACGTGAAATGCCACCTCGCACTGCAGGCTTGGCACGATTCACCTAAACGAGTGAGCGGAGTCAGTTGGTGGGCGATGTGTATGACCGCTTCCCTTCAGAGGGCGAAGTCGTCAACTTCCAGCGGTCTGGACATCCATGCGAACTTCGAGAAACTCATTGCGCAGACGCGAGGAGAAGTACCTACGTTTCAGAACTCGCTGGGCCGCAGTGCGTCATTGGCAGCAGTGACGTGCCACGGCACAGGACTCTGGACCCGTTGAAGCGCTCCAGATTTTCTGACTATAAGGGTTGCGGGACAATAAAACGAGAGTTTCCGCGGCGATACGGGTGTTGTCCTCAACCACTTGGATCACTAAAAACGAAGTAGTTAGCTCGGGCATGCGCTGACGGAAGGCAACACCGATGTTTTCGATCAACAACCGGATTTTTGCCGGGCGTGCTGCCGAACAAAAAGACGGGGGCTTCACCCTCATCGAATCCCTTGTCGACATTGGTGCACTTGGTACTCTTGCCGCGGTCGTCATTGTTGCGGTGGGGCTAATGACGGGACAAAGTGCCACGGACGCATGCGCTCTCGACGGCGCCACGATATCAACGGCAATAGTTGCCTTCTATAATCAGAATCCCACCGAGGCGGCGGCCAATCTTCAAACGGATTTGACCGCGACATCGGCCGCTGCGGGAGGGCCGTATCTGAATTCCTGGCCGTCGAACTTGCCACATTACGCCTTCCAAATCGACCCGTCAACCGGCGCTCTCGACTACTCGGACGGCGTCATATACGACGCGGGAGCCGGCACCTACATGTCTCAGATCGCGGGTAAGTTGACAACCCCAGATGTGAATCCGGACAATGCACCCGGTTCTGCAAATTCGCCGTGGTACTCGTACCTCGGGCCAACTTCGTGCACTGGCGCCCTTTGATTTCATCGGGAACAAAGCTCCAGGGTGACTGGCATCAAGCCGGGCAATGCGCAGCTTTCTCATTTGAGGCGTCGTGACTCGATAGGACCGGATGTAAGGGCCGATGTCAACGAACTCCGACTGGCGCACCCGCACTTGGCTCAACGGTGCTGGTTAAACACGACGGTGTCTGGAAGTAACTATCTTTGATGCAGCGGCTCAATGCCCATGGGCACTCGCGAGCTGAGAGCGAACCGAGGAAGAATGCCCATCGAAATGCTGATCCGCACTGGCAACGTTCGTCCGATTGTTCGGTGGGGCGAACCGGTCATGCACACGCCAACTCGCACGGTGTCCGACTTTGGAATGTCACTGCAGACATTGATAGCTGATTTGTTTGCCACAAATCTTGCGGCGAACGGTGCTGGCCTCGCTGCCCCCCAAGTGGGTGTCGATCTCGCGGTATTCGTTTTTGATTGTCTTGACGCCCAATTGACAAGGCGCGTCGGTCTTGTGTGCAACCCGACGGTGACTTTTACCGAGCGGGCGCGGCGAAGTCTGGTCGACTTAGACGAAGGTTGCCTTTCGCTCCCGGGCGCGTACGCCGCAACGATCCGTCCTGATTTTGCCATCTGTCGAGGCCAAGATCAGTATGGTCACGACGTTGAGGTCGTTGGTACTGGCACGCTCGCTCGCTGCCTTCAGCATGAGACGGACCACGTGAATGGTCTTGTTTTTGAGGATCGTCTTGCCTGTCGAATGCGCAATTTGCTCCACTCGCGACATGACCAAAATGCTTGGCGTTATCCCGCGGACTGGCCCGTTTCACGAGTGGAGTAGCGCAAAGGCATCGTTCGAGTTCTTCGTTGCAGTTTCAGCAAAAAGGGAAATGAAATTTCGCCGACGGACGAAGTTTCGGGTGGGTGAGCGTCCTGTATCGCAGCACCTTCGAACCGCTTCATCAGCCACGCGAGCCAAAACTCAGTCACCAAAATGAAAAGTTCGACCCGGTGATCGTTGGTGTCGAGGGCCCGACGTGGGAGTTCTAATGGGTTTGACCCGTGTCGGAGGCAGTTCTCGTTGACGAAACTGATTGACATCGAATGGGCGCACAGCAATACTCATCTGATGCCCGGCGACCTGATCGTATTGAATGGCCCCAGCAGCTCCGGGAAATCATCGCTGGTGAGAGAGTTGCAGCAGTTGTGGCCGCACCCCCTCTTCGCCACGGGCATCGACGCGGTCATCACTGGCTGGCCCGAAAATTTTTTCCTGGATCACAATGAGTTGGACCCTGCGAAGGAAATGGAAGCACTGCGCATCGTGGCCGGTCTCGGCCCCGCACCGTCGTGGATCCCGAAGATGAGTGACACGTTCCTCACTATTAGCCGACACGCCCACGAGTCGTGGGCCGCGATGAACCAGAGCGGAATCGACGTGGTCGTGGACCACTGCATCATCGAGCCAAGTATTCGAGAACAGGCCCAGAGCCTGCTGCTCGGTGCGTTTTGGGTCGGTGTCACGTGTGACGTCGAAGAGTTGGTGCGTCGAGAAGCCGCTCGCGGAGACCGCTACGCGGGCTTCGCCTCTGGCACGTCCGCCGTCGTTCACCTCGGCATGGACTACGACATGGTGATCGACACGACCTCGACGCCTCCC
>PMAL01000182.1:3178-4103 GCA_003152555.1 Acidimicrobiaceae bacterium
ACCTCCTCGTAACATAAGGGCATGTCGGGAAAGCCAAATAACGAACCGGTTTGGCCACTGTTCGACCTGCGACTGAATTTCAACGACACAATGCTGCGACCGGTTCGAGAAACTGACCTCAACGAGTTGGCACGAATTTTGCCCGATGACTACGAGCACGATCCCAGTTCCAGCCTTTTGCTCGGACTAGACCTTGCGTCAAATCGTCGGCGTTTGTTGTTCCAGAACTACTGGCGCAATTGGGGTGCCTGGTCGGTGGAGTCATGGACATTGGACTTTTGTGTTATCTACCAAGATCAGGTAGTCGGGATCCAAGCGCTCGAAGCCGAACACTTCGTCGAGCTTCGAACCGTCGACTCAGGTTCATGGCTGGCGCCCGATTACAGGGGCGTTGGACTCGGCACCTCCATGAGAATCGCGATTCTGGGATTCGCGTTTGACCACCTTGGTGCGCAGGCAGCAATAACCTCCGCCCGATTCGAGAATGCGGCGTCTCTCGGTGTGTCGCGTCGAATCGGTTACCGGGACAACGGCGTCAGCATGAGCCGTTCTCCATCCGGGCCGTGCGAGCTCCAACACATGCGTCTGACTCGTGCCCAATGGCAGGAAAGTTCTTTAGGCGACTCATTGTTAGTGACGGGTCTGAGTGGTTGCGCCCTCTACTTCGGGTTGGAACAATGAGTTCATTGTCCGACGTTCGTCGAAACCGAACGGAGAACTTGCGCTCACGGTCTGATGAGGACAAGACCTCATTCGCATCGAAAGCGGTCGTGCCGAGCGCAGTCTCGCGAGCGAAGACTCAGCGGGTGGGAACCGGCTCGAACGACGGCTGCCACTCCCGCCTGATCAGCCCGTACACCCACGAGTCCGAGACCTCGCCATTCACGACGCAGTCTTCCCGCAACGTCCCTTCACGCACGAATCC
>PMAL01000182.1:4214-4352 GCA_003152555.1 Acidimicrobiaceae bacterium
CGGCCAGCCGCGTCCCGGTGCCTGCCTCGGCGATCTGTCGGCACGTCGTTATGAACCGCTCGGCGCGCAGACGTTCGCTCCAAGGTGGCGCGTCCCAGTAGCGCAGCACGTAGGCGTTGCTGTGCAGCGCGAAGAGGG
>PMAL01000071.1 GCA_003152555.1 Acidimicrobiaceae bacterium
GACCACGCGGCAACGTCGGGATCAGCGTTCAGTTCCTTCTTTGTCGCTGCCAACGGCATCACCCCCACCCCACCGGCCGCCGCCATCAGCACCGTCCAGTTCCATCCGTAGAGCTTCGGTCGTGANNGCCTGACGACCACCTCCGGGCACGAGGGCGAAACGAATCCCGCACACCGCGGGGGCGGGCAGACCCGCGACCATGGCGGCCCGCACTGACTTCGAGGGCCGAGCCGTGCTGCGAGCGCTACGCCGCGCGACGCGGTGAGGAGCGCGATAGACACTGATCGCGACCGCCGCACCCGTCAGCAGCACCACCAGCACGAGCACGCCGATCCCGAGGACCTCACCATCCAGGGCCAACCCCGGCGTGGGATAGACGGGCCGCACCGGCCCGATCGGCGCCAATGGCGATAGCAAAAATGCGACCACGCCAGCGAGCACGGATCCCGCGACGACTGCGCCGACGACTCCGATCAGCCCGTCGAGCGAGGTCATTGTGGGTGTGCCACCGAGGGCGCGCACCACCTCCAGTTCGTCGGCGCCCAATCGCAATTGACGGCCCAGGAGCTGCAGGGCGATGATCAACGTCACCAAGGCAACAATCAGGCCGAAGATACCCAGGGCAATCGCGTCGGGTCTGATCACTCGTTGCGCGGTGGCCTCGGACGCCGACGAGGTGGGATTAAATATTCGGGGAATGCCCTGAGGCAGAATTCGACCGATCTCGGTTTCAACCGCCGCCAAGTTGCGCGGTCCCCCGGATATCTGCACAAAGGAAATGGTGGGGTCGACGCAGCACTGCAGCAACGGCTTCGTGAACGCCGGTGTGGCATAAATCGTGGAGCTTCGGTCGGTGTCGTCGACGACCAATCCGCTGCTCGTGGTAACGATGCCGACTACGGTGACCGCCGTGCTAACGGTCGCCTTACATCGTTCACAGCTTGCGTTCACCTTGTTGCCATACACGCCCAAGCGGAATTTGGATCCGAGGTGCAGGTGAAGTGACTGTGCCGCGTCGGCCGTGACGGCCACCTCGTGAGCGTTTTTCGGGTTCGGCATTCGACCGCTAAGGACCGCGAGGCGGTCCATGTTGAAAAACTGGCCGTCGATGCTGCTGTTGAGCCCCACCGCCGAACCACCCAAGGCGCTGGCCACGGGGTATCCCTTGGGCCCCACCTCATCGGACGAGTAACCGGCTTGGCTCTCCACGCGGGTGACGTGGGGCAGGTGGGCGATCTTTTTAATGAGGCCCGGGTCGTACCCGGTGGGATCGGGATGGTAGAGCCCGGTGACCAGGGCCAAGTCCGACGGATTGGTGCTCTCGAGGTACTGATGGAACGACGTATCCGTGCGCCGAGCCCCGGCGATCGATGCCATCGCCACCCCACCGATCGAGCCGATTAGCAAGACGATGCTCAAGTAGCCGGGCCAGCGTCGGCGAAATCCAACGCGGAACCGGTACCACGCGACGCGAAGTGCCTGGGTCATCTCAACGGCGCCCTTCGAGCCTCTGCGTAGTGGCGACCATATACGCAAGCCTCGTCGCTGGCAAGTGACGATACCAACTAGGTGACCGCCAATTGGTCCTCGTACCAGTACCCCTCGTTCCACTTCTTGACCAGCGAGTTGCGACAAGGTGATGCGGGCGATTTACGCACTCGCACAACTCGCAATGAGTCCAACTTCGTTGGGACCAGTTACTCGGTCTATTCGATCATTCCGCACGAAGAGCCAGCGCCGCCGGCGTGCGGGCTGCGCTATGACCGGGTAGTACTGCGACGAGGTTGGCGAACAATATGGTACCTACGCCGACCAAGATCACAGAAAGTAGCGGAACCGTGGGGTCTGGAACGGCGTAAATACTTCGGGCGAAAAGCGTCCACAGTTCACGTCCGATGACGACCCCCAGGGGTAGGCCCACCACGACACCGATCAGGGCCGTCGTCGTCGCTTGCCACGCGACGCTCGAAGCCAACTGTCGACGTGTAAAACCAAAAGTCTTCAGTAATGCGAAATCTCGCCGACGTCGTCGAACGGACGAGGTCAGCGTGAGCCCGAGCGCGAGAACCGCCCCCAGCGCGAGTCCCGCGGCGAGAAATATCGGCGTCGAGCCGATACTGCGATAGTTGACGATCTGCACCGGTCGCAATACGCCCAACACCTCGACGCTGTTTCCTTGCGCGTTTTTGTCGGCGGCGAATATCCGGTTGGCGGCGTTCGCGATGCGCTGCATATCTTCGCGTCCCGCGCTACTCACCCCCGAGCGAATTCTCACGAACACCAGTTCCGGGCCGTTGAGATTGCGGTCCGCGTTACCTCCTTGGAACGAAACGTTGCTGAAGTCAAGGGGCACCAATGCCCCGGTGCCCATCGACGTGTGCTCGGCCACGAAGCTCGCGTAGCCAACAGCGGGCAGCGTGGCGGTGCCCACGATCACCAAGGGTGTTGGCGGAATGTAATACGGCGCGTTCTTCTTCGTGCCCAGACTGATCGTGACGGTGTCGCCAACACGTTTGTGCAGTTGGTTCAGTGTTGCTGCGCCCAGAACAATCTGGTCAGACGTCTCCAGGCCATGTCCAGTAAGGATCGGCGGCGAGACCTTGGCGTGCGGACTTTGGAGCAGGATCGGCAGTTCCACGCCGTCGATTTGCAGGTCGGTGTAGTCAGCGCCACTCCACTCGGCCACCTGGGGGTCGTGGTTCAGCAGCGACAGGGCCTTCGGAGGTACGTCGTTGGAGGGATTGAGCAGATACGTCCAATTCCATCCGTAGAGCGGTGGCCGCGAAATCAGGGTGCTGAACCCGCTCGCGAAAGTGAGCGTCGCGACCACCATGGCGACCGCAACCACCGTGCCCCCGATAATTGAGCGCACCGGCACGGCCGATCGACCTCGCCCCGACTCGAGGGCGAAGTGCACCCCGACCACGCCGGCCACCGGAACCCCCGCGCTCTGGAGACCAAGTGCGACCCTGGACCGGCGGGGCACCGACTCCCCCGACTGGCGCGCCCCCTTGGTCACGCTTCGCACGCTCAATGCGCTCGTGATGGCCCCGAGACCGATGACCAGCACGGCGACACCGATTCCGATCACCGTCCAGTCAACGCTGAAACCGGCGTCGGGGTACACGGGTCGAACTGGACCCAGCGGGCCAAGCGGTGAGAGGGCCACCGCAACGACCACCGCAACAATGGTGCCGAGTCCCACGGCGAGCAGCACGCTGACGAGGCCCTCCACCACCAGGATCACCGGGCTAGCCCCGAGCGCCCTCAACACGTCGCGGTCCCTTTCGTCTCTACGTAGGAGGCGCGATATTGCCTGCGCGGCCAGGATCAAACAGGCCAACGCCGCGATGGCTCCGAAGGCGCCCAGCGCCACCGACTCAGGCTTGAGAGCGAGCTCCACTTGGGACGCCACGGTCGACGCGACGTGGAATTCGTATATCTCGCCCTTTGGCACCACACCAACGAGTTCGTGCTCCACTTTGGCGATTCCTCGATCACCGCGGCGCAGCTGTATTCCGTAGAGGACAGTCGTGAATTTGCTCAGCGGTTTGGCCACCTGGCGAACGAGCGCGGCGTCGGCGAAGATGACGCCGTACGTTTGATCAACGTCGTCTTGCACCAACTGCGTGTTCAACGCGGCGATCCCCACGAGTTTTTCGTGCACCAAGATGACGGGTTTCACCTTTGGGGAGCCGAAATCCGGCAGGTTCATCTGCGCCGGAGTGTAGGCACCGAACGTGATGATTTGACCCACGTGAACTCCCAGGATGCGAGCGGCGCCGGCGTTCATGACAATCTCGTTGGCTCGGCGCTGATTCGCCAATCGACCTTGCAAGAGTGCGAGCCGGTCTTGGTGGACGGTCATACCGTCCAAACTGCTCACGAAGTTGATATTGGCTAAGGAACTCAGTTGAGGAGCGCCGTTGACGCCGATGTCGATCAATGGGAGGGTCCCTGCGGTGACCACGTCCTTGACGTCGGGCAAGCGTTCGATCGCTGGCTTAAGTGACGTGAAGGCGCCCGCGTTGGCTGAAGCCTGAAACACGGCCAGGGTGAGATTCGACGGGTTGGTACTGGCGAGGAATGTGGGATACGACGATTGCGTGCGTCGGCCTGCGGCCACCGACGCCATGGCGAGCCCACCGATGAGTCCGATGAGCAACACGATGCTCAGGTAACCCGAGAGTTGGAGGGCAAACGTCGCCCGGTACCGGTACCACGCGACGCGAAGTGC
>PMAL01000061.1 GCA_003152555.1 Acidimicrobiaceae bacterium
TGGATGAATTCATGCAACGAGGCTGGGGTCCACAACGGCCCTTTGAGTCGCCACCATCACCTCCGACTTCTTATAGCGAGCGACGTCGTCGTCAACTGCAAACGTCACTGCCTGACGAGACGCTGGTGATCTGCGCCGGCCAACCCGTTCGACGCGGTGGTGATCAGTTTTTCAGGTTTCGCGCCGAGAGCGACTACGTCTGGTTAACGGGCGACCAGACGCCCGGTGGCGTACTGGTATTGANNGAGTTTTGGAAGGATTTCTTCACCGGTGAACTCTGGGTTGGCCGTCGGCCCAGCCTGGATCAGCGAAGTGAAGAGCTCGGTATTGACTGTCGCCCCCTGAGTGAGTTACCAAAGTTTCTCCAAGATGTATCGAGAGCTCGTTACTTGCCCGGCGTGGATGCTGCAGTAACCGCCGAGCTGCGAAATCACGACGATGTTGCGAATCGGGAGCTACGCGCGGTCTTGTCCGAACTTCGTTTGATGAAGGACGATTGGGAGATTCAACAATTGCGTCAGGCGGTTGATTCCACGGTTCGTGGCTTTGCCGATGTCGGCCGGCTCTTACGAAGCGGTGAACCACTAACGGAACGCAAGGTGGAAGTGAAGTTTGACGCTCGAGCCCGACTCGAGGGCTACTCGACTGGTTACCAGACAATCTCGGCGATCGGAGAGCACGCCGGCACGTTGCACTGGCAGCGCAATGACGGCAGCATTGTGGCCGGCCAGATGTTGCTGCTCGACGCTGGTGTCGAAGCAAACTCGTTGTACACCGCGGACATCACTCGCACGATTCCAGTGGACGGTCGATTCAGCGCCCTGCAGCGTCAATTGTACGAAATCGTTTTTGCGGCTCAAGAGGCGGCGTTCAAGTTAGTTCGACCGGGTGAACAGTTCAAAGCGTATTATGCGGAGTCCGCGCGGGTACTCGCGGAGGGCTTGGCTGACCTTGGCGTCTTGCCGGTGAGCGCCGCCGAGTCGCTGCAGCCTGATTCCGGTCTGCATCGCCGGTGGACGCTCTGCTCGCCGGGACATATGTTGGGTCTGGATGTCCACGATTGTGGCAGCGCGAGGGCGCCTGAATACTTGGAGGGAACCCTCAAAGTGGGTCAGGTCCTGACGGTTGAGCCCGGACTGTACTTTCAAGCGAATGACGAAACCATCCCTGAGGAGTTACGAGGTCAGGGATTGCGGATTGAGGACGACGTGGTGGTGACCTCCGACGGGTTTGAATTGCTCTCAGCTGCGTTACCGCGGTCCGTCAGCGATATCGAAGCGTGGTTAAGTAGCCCGGGCGATCTTTAAAGTCGCCCTTAACGATGGCTCACAATTCGGTTACTCCGCTACTCGAAGTCAAAGACCTCACGGTCTCCTTCCCAACGTTTGACGGCGTTGTTCGCGCCGTGCGCGGCGCGTCGTTTTCTCTGAGCGCCGGAGANNGGAGCGAATATCAGTGGCGAGGCGATCTTCGATGGTGTTGATTTGCTGTCCTGTAGCGAAGAAGAGCTGCGCGCGATCCGGGGCCGGAGAATAGGCCTGGTCTTTCAGGACCCGCTCACGAGCCTGCACCCGTTGTACTCGGTGGGCTGGCAACTCGCCGAGGGAATTCGCGTACACCAGAAAGTGAGTAGGAAGGCCGCGCGCGTTCGTGCGATCGAACTGCTCAAATTGGTCGGCATTCCTCAGCCGCAACAACGAGTGCACGAGTATCCGCATCAGTTTTCTGGTGGCATGCGCCAGCGGGCGTTGATCGCTATGGCCGTGGCCCTAGAGCCAGAGATCTTGATTGCCGATGAACCGACGACTGCCCTAGACGCGACCATTCAGGCGCAGATCTTGGAGTTGCTCGTCTCGCTTCAGGGCGAGCTGGGAATGGCCATGATCTTTGTGACGCACGACCTGGGCGTGGTTGCCGACCTCGCCGACCGAGTGATGGTGATGTACGCCGGCAAGCCAGTGGAAATGGCACAGTGCCGAGATGCGTACTACAACGTTCACCACCCCTACACGAAGGGCCTGCTCGATTCGGTGCCCATCGCGGGTACACGTGCAAGGCTTCGCACGATTCCCGGCCAGCCGCCCAGCCTGTTGAACGTGAGTGTCGGTTGTTCATTCGCACCTCGATGTTCATCCGTAATGGAACGCTGCACGCACGACGAGCCGTCCCTGCGTTTGGTTTCCTCATCAGGCGATCATCTTTCGGCGTGCTGGCTGCCCGACCTGACGCCGTCACGTGCTTCTTTAGAAACGCTAACGAAGCACGACTCGACACCGTCGACGATGAAGGTAGAGATTTCTCCGCGAGCCCACACCGAGCCCGCGAGCGCCGTTTCAAGTGACATCGAAACGGCGCCGCCGATCCTGGTGGCCAGTGGGATTGTCAAGCATTTTCCCATCGGTGGCCAAGGACTGTTTCGCGGCAGTCAAGGTGTAGTCCACGCCGTCGACGGTGTCTCGTTCTACATCACGACTGGCGAAACGCTGGGATTGGTCGGCGAGAGCGGGTGCGGGAAGTCGACGTTAGCGCGTTGTCTGGCGATGCTTTATCCCTTGACTGAGGGTCAGATTGCATTTGACGGGCAGGATCTTGGTGGGTTGTCCAAAGACGATCAACGACGACTGCGCCGAAGCGTGCAAATGGTGTTTCAGGATCCGTACGGCTCGCTCAACCCACGTCGTCGGGTTGGTTCCATTATCGGCGAAGCGCTGCGCGTCCACGGGATTGGCAACCACAAAGAGAGAACGCACGCGGTCCAAGAGATCATGGCGGTGGTGGGACTTAATCCCGAACATTTCAACAGATACCCGGCCGAATTCTCGGGGGGTCAACGTCAACGTATTGGCATCGCCAGATCGCTGATCGTGCGCCCGAAGTTGTTGATATGTGATGAGCCGGTCTCCGCGCTCGACGTGTCCGTACGCGCACAGGTCATCAATCTGCTCAGTGATTTGCGCGACGAATTTTCGCTGACCACGATCTTTATCTCGCACGATCTCGGTGTCGTCGAGCAAGTGAGTGACCGCGTCGCGGTCATGTACCTCGGAAAGATCGTGGAGATGGCGACCTCCGAGAGTTTGTACGCGACGCCGCGTCATCCCTATACCGCGGCCCTACTTTCCGCCGCCACGGTGGCAGATCCTGATCGTGCGCGGGGTCGCAAGCGCATCATTATCCAAGGTGACGTACCGTCGCCGAGTGATCCCCCTTCGGGATGTCGGTTTCATCCACGATGCCCTCGGGCGCAGGCGAATTGCGCGACGGACGAACCAACCTTGACGCAGTTTGGAAACTCGACGGGTCACGCGGTTGCCTGTCATTATCCACTCGAGACAGAGGGGGCGTCATGAGTAACGAAGTCCCCCTCGAAATGGGTATCGATGAGGGCGGTGAGTCGCCGGTGGCCGGTCGCAGTCCCTGGGAGTTGGCGTGGCTACGACTGCGAAAAGATAAGACCGCCATTGTCTCCTCGGCGGTGATCCTGCTGATAGTGCTGCTCGCGATCTTCGCGCCGCTTATCGCGCTGCTGGCGGGCCACGGTCCAAATGCGCAGTATCTGCTCACCGGATTGTCACCCGATGGTCTGCCGAAAGCGCCGAGTTCGTCGTTCCTCTTTGGCACTGACAATTTAGGGCGCGACATCATGGTGCGCACTGTCTACGGTGCCCGGGTGTCGTTGATTGTCGGCCTCGCCGCGAGCTTGAGTGCCGTGATCGTGGGCACGACGGTGGGTATGGTGGCCGGTTTCGTCGGCGGCAAGATTGACCTGCTGCTCAGCCGTTTCATGGACGTGATCCTGTCGTTCCCGTTTCTCTTGGCGGCAATCGCGCTCGTCTCGGTCGTTGGACCAAGTCTGCTCGTGACGATTGGCGTCATCGCCTTTTTTTCCTGGGCCGCCGTGGGTCGCATCGTGCGTGGACTCACCCTCTCCATCCGCGAAAAGGAGTACATCGAGGCAGCCCGAGCAGTGGGAGAGAGTGATTTCCGACTCATGTACACCGAGGTTCTACCGAATCTGGTGGCGCCGTTACTGGTGTACACGACGCTGCTGATTCCGTCGGCGATTTCATTTGAGGCGACGTTGTCATTCCTCGGCCTCGGCGTGGTGCCGCCGACCGCGAGTTGGGGTGACATGCTCGCCACGGGCGTGCAGTACTACCAGCAGGCGTGGTGGTTCATTACGTTCCCCGGGATTGCGTTGCTCGCGACCACGCTGGCATTCAACTTGTTAGGGGACTCACTTCGAGACGCTCTCGACCCTCGCGGTGAACGGCTCCTTAAGTCCTTGCGGAGGAAGCGATGATTCGGTTTTTAATCCGACGCATCGTCTCGGGCATTGTCGTGCTCTGGGTCACGACAGTTGCGGTCTTCGCCCTTTTCTTCGTTGCCCCCCATAACGTCGCGCAAATTATCGCGGGCCGCCAAGCCACGCAACAAACCGTGGCGTTGGTCAGGGCCCGCCTCGGCCTCAACAAACCCGTGCTCTATCAGTATTGGGAGTTTGTGGTGCGCTTGGTGCACGGAAACCTCGGTTACTCGTACTACAACTCCGAACCAGTGACGCAGTTGTTGGCGAGTCGCTTCAGTGTCACCGCCTCGATCGCCATCGGCGGCGGCATACTGTGGCTCGTAATGGGGGTGATGAGCGGCGTCATCTCCGCTCGTCGACCGCGCTCGCTGATCGACCGGGGAATTACGGTGGTCGCCCTGATCTTTTACTCCATGCCGACGTTCCTACTGGGCATTGTCTTGTTGTACTTTCTCTTCTTCCAACTACATCTGGCGGGCATCGATTTCTTCCCGGGCAGCGGTTACGTGGCCATCTCGAGTGACCCGCTTGGCTGGGCGCAACATATGCTGCTGCCGTGGTTCACGGTGGCGCTGACGTCGGCCGGAACGTACACCCGTCTCACCCGAACGGGAATGTTAGAAGTGCTGTCGGAGGACTACATTCGAACGGCCCGCTCCAAGGGCGTGGGCGAGGGACGGATCATCTTTGTCCACGCGCTGAGATCGGCGCTGACATCGGTCGTGACCCAATTCGGCATCGACCTCGGCATCCTTTTGGGCGGTGCGGTGGTCACGGAGTCCATCTTTGGGTTGCCGGGACTGGGTCAGTTGGCAATTCTTTCGATGACCGAACAAGATTTACCGGTGGTCACCGGCATAGTGATGATAGGAGCGGTGTTCGTGGTGGTAGGCAACAT
>PMAL01000191.1:0-3034 GCA_003152555.1 Acidimicrobiaceae bacterium
GACGGTCCCAATCTGCTCTGGAACCAACTTAACTATCTCAAAAACGGAAAGGACACGTCCAGCATGCGCGACGTGTCAATCGCAAAATTGAGTTGTTAGTCAGACACGTCCGCATTCATTGATTGACGTTGGGCCACAGCCCTCCGGTGAACTTACTGCTCACTTTTTCTTCGGTTGCCACATTTGTCCAGCGAGAGCCGTCGCCTCACTTTGGAATAGTCCGCAGCTCATCTCGCCAAGACCGCCCAACGGGGCATATGACTTTGGCGATGGCTCAATGATCGACACTGAATAGGCCTTGCCGTTGGCTACGACCGCAATGTCATCGTGAAAATTCCCTCTGGCGACGGCGTCCCACAACAGTTCGCCATGCACGGTGAGTCCGTAGTTGACCGCCCGCCGACCGTTGATTTGCACCGAATCGGCGGAACTGACGGACAACGAGGTGAGCTGTGCGGGACCAAGCACGTAGCGCACACGTGACGCCGTGGCGTTAACGCCCGAGACCAACCCGTCGCCACCCAGCGTGTTCGAGACATTTGGCGTGTCAGGCACCTGCATGAGATGGGGATCTGGAGCAACTTTTTTGAAGTACCCCGTGGAAATGTTCGGCGACTTATGAATCTGAAGTCGTGCCGGCGTGATTCGGTAGGCGGGCAAACATTCAAGTTTGGCTGCAGAGCGTTGCGGTGTGGACGAGGCACGCACCGCCGGTGCGAAGCACAACACTTGCCGAAACGAAAACGAGTCGGTGGCGGCGCCGGTGGATGACGCGGCGGTTGGAGAATATGGAAGACCAACGACGCCCAACATCAACAGCGATGTCAGCGTCCCACGAGCGAAACTTCTCCTCACGCGAAATGGGGTAACGCCTCCCGACTCGTCACTCGCAGGCACAAGCCATGGACACGTTGCTGTAGCCAAGGCTTCCGGTCCACTTTCAAATTGGTCCAATGTGACGTAAAGTTGCTGATAGGAGCGTGAAGGAGGGGTCATGGATGTTGCGACCTTTGTCGGATCTATTTTCAACCACGAACTGCCCTTTCGCGTCGAGGCCTACGACGGCAGCGTCGCGGAACCGACTGTCATTTCCCCGGCCAACGACATCACGCTCAAAATCCTGCGCCGTGAGGCACTGACCCGGGTGCTCACGCACCCGGGCGAGCTCGGGCTAGCGAGGGCCTACATCGCTGGCGACATCGAGGTCGACGGGGACCTGGACCCACTCTTTGACCTGACCGTGCCGCCCATGAAACAACTGTTGAAGTTGAACAACCTGCGTTCACTGTTATCGGTCGTCGGCGCATCCGCCCTGCGACCCATCGCACCACCAGACATCGAAGCGAAACAGCGCGGCACGCTGCACAGCCGGTCGCGGGACAAGCAGGCAATCTCGCACCACTACGACGTCTCCAACCACTTCTATGAGATGGTGCTGGGTCCCTCGATGACCTATTCGTGCGCCGTCTTCAATTCACCCGATGACACGCTCGAACTGGCCCAGCAACGAAAGGTCGACCTCGTCGCTCGCAAACTGGACTTAAAGCCCGGCATGCGACTGCTCGACGTGGGCTGCGGTTGGGGGGCAATGGCGATCCACGCCGCGAAAACCTACGGCGCGTCGGTCGTCGGGGTCACGCTCTCCGAACAGCAACTTAAATACGCCAAGGATCAAGCGATCCTGGCGGGAGTGTCGGACCTGGTCGAATTCCGTCTCCAGGACTTTCGCGACGTCAGTGACGGTCCCTTTGACGCAATCAGCTCGATTGGCATGTCCGAGCACGTCGGGCGGCGCTCGTTGGCGCCCTATACCCAGACGGTCTTCGATCTGTTGCGCCCTGGTGGCAGATTCCTCAATCACGCCATTGGTCGACCGGCCTCCTTTGACGCCGATCCTGACCCATCGAAGACCGAGGAGATGTCGCGCCAGGTCCAAATCGCGCTCGGCTTGCGTGGACCCTCTAAGAACGGCAGCGCGTTCATCGAGCGATACGTCTTTCCCGACGGGGAGTTGCATGAAGTCGGCACGCTCGTTTCAATGTTTCAAAACCACGGTTTCGAGGTGCGGCACTTAGAAAGCCTGCGCGAGCACTACGCACTGACGCTGCGTTACTGGGTGGACAACCTCACCAAGCGCTTCGAAGAGGCGGTCGAAGAGGTGGGCGTAGAGCGCGCCCGGGTGTGGCGTCTCTACATGTCCGGTTCGGCGGTCGGCTTTGAGCGCCGCCACTTGGAGATCCATCAAGTGCTCTGCGTGCGACCGCTTGACGGCTCGAGCGGGCTTGGCTTGCGACCGGATTTTTCGGCGAGTTTCTAACACCGCACAATTCTGATCGTGAAGTGACGAAGCGCCTTCGCCGTCATCCAACAAGTGAACCCATGAATTTTTTTCACGGGGTGCTGGCCCTAATGACAGGTTGAAACCAATCGGGCATAATGACCGTATGGCATATACCTCAACAAATCCCACCACCGGTGAAGTAATCCAGCAGTATCCGGGCAACACACCCCAAGAAGTCGAAGGGGCGGTCGCCGAGGCCGCCAGCGCTTTCCAAGAATGGCGCGCGACATCGTTCAAGGAACGCGCTGATCTCATGAACCACGCTGCCGAGCTACTTGAAGGCGAACTTCTGGCGGTCGCGACCCAACTCACCGCCGAGATGGGTAAGACCATTGCGGCCGCGAAGGGCGAAGTGACCAAGTGCATCGGCACGATGCGCTACTACGCCGAGCACGCTGAAGCCCTGCTCGCCGACGAGATTATTGAGTCCTCCGCGACCCGCAGCGGCATTCGTTACGAGCCACTCGGGACGGTGCTCGCCATCATGCCCTGGAACTTCGCGATGTGGCAGGCCGTTCGCTTCATCGCGCCGTCGATCATGGCCGGCAACTGCGGACTACTCAAGCACGCGAGCAACGTGCCCGGCACCGCCAAGTACCTGGGTGAACTCTTCGTGCGAGCCGGATTCCCCGTTGGCGTGTTCGCCAATCTCTTCATCGACCACCAAACGTTGGCCAATCTCATTGCGGACGA
>PMAL01000191.1:3039-7560 GCA_003152555.1 Acidimicrobiaceae bacterium
AAAGAACGGGCCGATGATTTCCTTAAGGGTTTCGTTGAGGCCATGGCCGCGGTCGTTGTTGGTGACCCCATGGACGCGGGAACGGTAATGGGCCCGCTGGTCAGTGCCAATCAGCGTGACGAGATCGACGCCCAGGTCCAAGATTCAGTGGCCAAGGGTGCCACCCTGCATACGGGAGGAAAGAAGCCCGACGGACCCGGTTTCTTCTACCCACCCACGGTCTTATCGAACGTGCCCCGTGATTCGCGCGCTGGCAACGAGGAACTCTTTGGACCCGTCGCCGTCGTGGAAGTCGTCAATAGTCTCGACGAGGCAATTGAACTGGCCAACTCGACGCCGTGGGGACTCGGCGGATCTATCTGGGCAACCGATCAGGAAGAGATTGACAAGGCCATTGCGGGCATTGAAGCGGGCATGGTCTTCGCTAACGCCATCGTCGCGTCGATGCCCGAACTGCCCTTCGGTGGTATCAAGCGTTCCGGTTACGGTCGGGAACTCTCCTCGCAGGGTATTCGTGAGTTCACCAACATCAAGTCGTTCTACGTCTCCTAAACAAACCAGTCCACTTTTCAAGCTTCGGGCGCAATACGGACGCTGCCCGCGCTAGCGACCCGTTGATTGTGCGTCACCATCTACTCATATACTTCGAATCATGACCGCTGTCTTCTGGATTGTTATTGCGCTGTTCTGCTTGGTCGCTGAAGTACACACCAACGCTTTCGTTTCGCTCTTCATTGGCATCGGTGCCTTCTTCTCCTTCATCTTGGCGTTGGCCGGAACCCCATTTTGGGTCCAAGCAATCATCTGGCTGGCACTCTCGGGAGCGTTCTTGCTGTTCCTGCGTCCGTTCGCCGTGCGTCGCTTCCACCACCACCCCTACGAGCGCGACATGTCGCGTCCCACCAGCAACACCATGACTGACCTGCGTGGCGTGGTGTTACACACCGTGGGCGACGAGCAGCACCCCGGGAAAGTCAAGATCCAGGGNNCCCGTTTAACTAATAGTCGCGAACGCTTTAGCCGTCGCAAAGTTTTGATCTCGGGCGAAACCTATGACGGCGAAACGGGCACGCTGTCCATGACGCTCTTGATCGCCTGAGCGGCACCCAGGAGTGCAGCACTTTCGGCGGGGATGATGAGCTTCGTGTTGGGACTCTCGGCGAACTTGGACAACGTATCGAGCTGCAAGATCGCGACCAACGTCGGGTCGGGCGCCTGCAATTTGATGGCGGCGTACACCGATGAAATGGCCTGGGCCCGACCCTCAGCTTCAAGGATGAGCGCCTGGCGCTGACCTTCCGCGCGCAGAATGGCCGCCTGCTGGGCACCTTCGGCTTCCTTGATGGCGGCCTGTCGCTGACCATCAGCCACGTTCACGGCCGACTGCTGCTGACCTTCGGACTCGAGGATCTTCGCGCGCTTCTCTTGGTCGGCCTGCTTCTGCAGGGCCATGGCCTGGAGAATCTGTTCCGGCGGCGTGATCTCCAAGACTTCGACTCGGTTGATTCGCACGCCCCACTTGTCGGTCGCCTCTTCCATCTGTGTTTGCAGCAAGGTGCTGATCTGCTCACGCTGGGAGAACGCTTCGTCGAGCGAGATGCTGCCAAACACGGCGCGCACCGAAGTGCGGGCCAGGTTGTCCACACTCACGAGATAGTCAGAGTTAGTAAAGAGAGCGAGTCGTACGTCAACGACCTGACTGAAGATCGTCGCGTTGACAATGACCGCGACGTTGTCGCGAGTAATCACTTGCTGGCGGTCGCCGGTGCGTGGCGTCTCACGGACGTCGACGATCTTCATGACCTCAATAAAGGGAATGATGAACGTCAGACCGGGATTCTTGATGTCCTTAAACTCACCGAAGCGGGTAATCACACCGACGAACCCCTGTTGGACTATTCGCACGGCTTTTAAAATTCCCGCGATGATAAGAATAATTATGAGGCCGGCAATTGCCTCTAAAACATGGACCACCATTTGGATCTCCTCCAAAACAGCACCGCATTAACTGCGACCATCAGGAAATCACCTGACATTCGGAGTGTACTTGGTGAGAAAAAAGCCGTTCCAAGCGCCTAACACTCGTAATAGTTCCCGTTACAGAGTGGCTTAATTCTGAAGTGAGGCCCGAGCAACCTTTTGCACGGCTTCGGCAACTGCAGTCACGACGTTGGGATTAAATACCGTGGGCACGATGTAATCGGCTGACAGCTCATTCTCTTTCACCACGTCGGCAATGGCCCGACCGGCCGCAATCTCAATCTCCTCGGTGATCTTTGAGGCGCCCACGTCAAGCAGGCCGCGGAAGATACCGGGGAATGCGAGCACGTTATTGATTTGGTTCGGCTCGTCACTGCGTCCAGTCGCCACGATCGCGGCGTAACGACGGGCCAATATCGGGTCGACTTCGGGGTCGGGATTGGCCAACGCGAAGACAATGGATTTGGGAGCGAGCACCTTCAGTTGTTCCTCGGTGACGAGGTTGGGTCCCGACACGCCAATAAATACGTCAGCCCCGGTCATGGCGTCAGTCAGGTCACCAGTGCGCTTGTCCACGTTGGTGTGTGCGGCGAGCCAGCGACGATCTTCGTCCAGTCGCGCGTCATCTTCTTGCAAGATCCCGTTGCGGTTCACGCCAACGATGTCGCCCACGCCTTCGGCGAGCAACAACTTGCTGATGGCGACGCCGGCGGCACCCACACCCAGCACCACGACGCGAATGTCCTTCATCTCTTTACCCACAACCCGCAACGCGTTAAAGAGCGCCGCGTACACGACCGTCGCGGTACCGTGCTGATCGTCATGAAAGACCGGAATGTCGAGCAAGTNNCCGTAGACCGGAGCGATGCACTGGACAATGCGCACGATCTCGTCGACGTCCTGGGTGGCCAAGCACACCGGCCACGCGTCGATATTCGCGAATCGCTTGAAGAGCAGGGCCTTGCCTTCCATCACCGGCAATGCCGCTTCGGGTCCGATGTTGCCCAGACCGAGCACCGCGGAACCGTCGGTCACTACGGCAACCGTATTGCGCTTGATGGTCAGCTTGCGAGCCAGTGATGGATCTTTGGCAATCGCCATAGAGATGCGCGCGACGCCGGGGGTGTAGGCCATCGACAAGTCGTCGCGGGTCTTGAGTGCGACTTTGGGCTCTACGGCAATCGTCCCACCCAAGTGGAGCAGGAAGGTACGGTCACTGATCGCGTTGACGTGAGCCCCTTCGACAGCATCCACTGTCGCGCCGAGCACTTCGGCGTGAGCTTCGTCCGACGCGTTGCACGTTACGTCAATAACCATTCGACCCTCAATGGGTTCGACAATGTCGAGCGCCGTGACCAGTCCGCCCGCGCCGCTGACGGCGCTCGCGATGGCCGGAATGTCCGACGCGCTGTCAAGGGCTACACGCATGGTTATGGAATAAGAGGCGCTGGGAATACTCATCAGTGAAGAACCTTCTCTTTGTAACGACTAGTAAAACTGAACTTTCACCGACTGTTTACCTGCACAAACGCCCAATGATCGTGTGCTCAATGCTATCGCACACCAGTTATATATCTCGATGCCACTTACCTCTCAGTAACGTCACAGTGGAGCATTTGATCCTTTGATTCATCTCGAGTGGTGCTTCTTCTGATGGCGTGAAAATGGCGTGTCTATACGCAACGCGAACTTCGGGTGAAATACGTGAATCGTCGGGATGCGACACGCTTCACATTGGTCGCGTGTCCGTTTCAGATATGCGAATCCATCGCTAATTAGTTGCTCGGGGAATCCGTCATACCGCACGACATCTCGTCCGATAATTCGAATGAGTCCGAAATCCCTCATACCGAGTAGAATTGGCTATGTATTGAGGCGGGTTTCATATCGCATCACCACTCCTTTGACCAGCATGAACCCAGCACACGCAACGATCATTACGCCAGCGCCCAATTCATCTCGTTACCCTACTGATTGGACTCTCCATGGAACACTCCACAATTCCCCAATGGATCAGCCGCATCCTGCACTGGATTGGCGAGATGACGGCGCGCTCCGGTGTCGCCGCGATCGTCGCCTTCATCGTGCTGGTGTTCGCCGTGGTGCTCGCAATCGAAGGTTTCCCTGGGCGTTGGGAAGAGGGTTTTTCTACGGCCGCCACGTCAATCACGCTGGTAATGCTGTTCGTTATTCAACACACGCAGAGTCGACAGCAGGTGGCGACGCAACTCAAACTTGACGAATTGATTCGCACGTCACCTGAAGCCGACCCCCTACTCGTCAAGATTGAAAAGTCCAAGGACGAGGAACTTATTGAGCGCGAAAAGGATCATATTGACCAACACGAGTCACTGCGTGGACCCGGCGGCGAGGATGACGAGGTCGAAAACGCAGTTGAACCACATTGTTAGAAACCACCCGAATTCCGAGTGGACCATAACAAACGCCCTATTGCAGCCGGCGTCGTCGTCCTCTCACCGGCGCCAAGACCACCAGCGACTGATACGTCACGTAGGCAATCCCCAAGTGCATGCACATGAG
>PMAL01000104.1 GCA_003152555.1 Acidimicrobiaceae bacterium
CCTCGTTGCATGAATTCATCCAACGGCTCCGAGGTTGGATCATTAAAACTTCCTTGATCCAACCCCGGTTCTGTTGCAGTCTCTGACGAGACTTGCTGACTCATCAGCCGCGATGACCCGTCTCTAAGGCAAACATCGTCATCACTTAGACAGCCATACATTCGTCGGGTCGCAGTTCAAGAACTCTGCGACAAAGTTGCAACCCTGAAGAGTCGACGAATGATAGATCGGCCATTTCTGCACATTCACCGGCACGAGTGCGGCGTCATTCATCGCTTGTTCATTGGCTTTGGCCCACGCAGTCGCGGCCGCCGCGGCGGTCGTGGCGGTCAACGCCTGGTGAACTTGCGCATTCATTGCCGCCGACGTGTAACCGCCGAAGTCGTTTGACCCCAAGCCCGGCGCCGTCAACAAGGGAACAATCGTCGAGCGACCGTTGTTACCAAACCAGTCGGGTATCCATCCCGGCGGGGCAATGTCCCACTTGTCAGCCTTGGAACTGGACGGCGCTTCGAGGTACGTTCCGTAGAACTGCGACTGCGTGGCGGGTACCAAGGTGACCTTAAAGCCAGCGAGTTGCAGGCTGGCTTGGAGGGCTTGACCAACGAGTGGTCCCGGATCGGTCGTCGAAAACAGAAGCTTTACGGCGACGCCGTTCGGGAACCCGGCAGCCTTCAGCAAGGCTTTCGCTTTCGTGGGGTTACCGGTACCGTTGTTATCCGGGAACGGATTAAAGCCCGGAACGTACCCAACATTGCCCGGCAATACAACTTGCGAGGTCGTGGCCGCTACTGACGGACCACCCAGCACCTGTACGATCGCATTCTTATTCACTGCGTAGGCCACCGCCTCGCGCACCAACTTGTTTTTCATGACTCCGGCGTACTGGTTCAGGGCCAGATACGTCCCAAGGTCGACGTAGTTCTTGCCTGACGGTCCAATGATGAGCCGCGCGTCCTTCGACGACAACAGGGCCGGAATATCCTGGGGCGGAACATTAACGTCCCATTCCATATCACCCGTTCCCACTTCAAGCTGCTGTTGTACGCTCGTCGCGGTCAAACCTTCCGTCACGTCGATCTGATTCACGTACGCGTGACGCAGAGAGTCGCTCGCTTGAGTCCACGCTGGGTTTCGCGTCAGGGTGAACGACTTGTTCGCCGTGTAGTTCGTAATCTGATACGGCCCGTCTGAGAGGGTGTTCGCCCGGAACTGAGCGCCATCAGGTAGGTAGGCCATGTACTCCACGGGATAGGCCGAACAGAATCCCAACGTCAGAATATTTAAGAAGTCGGCACTCGGAGAGAGGAGATGGAATACCACGGTGGTGTTGTTCGGCGCGGTGACGCCGGCGAGCGTGTGCCCGTTGACGTATGCCGCTATGCCGGCTACCGTGGGCTTCGCTTTAGCGAAGCCATCGCAGTAACTCGCCATACCCACGATGGTCGCGGTGAAGTAGCCGGGCGCACCAACCGGGGAGACTGGATTGCACAGCATTTTGAACTCACGAACGAAATCGCCCGCGACCACCGCCCGAGCTGGTTTCGTATTCCACATCGCGTCGGTCTTGAGATGCACAGTGATAGTCAATCCACCGTCAGTAATGCCGCCATTGGCCGTGGTGGGCATCACGGATGCGACGTCAGGCACGACGGCAAGCTGATTCGAGAATGCTCCGGTAGTGACGTAACTGAACAACTGCCGGGTGTACGCGCGATTAAGCATGTTGCTCACTGTGTAGTAAGCGCTGACGGTGTCAAGATTAAATATGTCACTCTGACCCAATATCTTGAGAGTGCCACCTCGCTGTGGCGTTCCGGCCGCCGAAAACGACGCACCGAGCGCGCCCTGGGTCGAGCCGAATGCAATCACCGATACGACAGCGATCCCGACCACGAGACCAGGCCGGCGACGCATCAATGCACTGATCAAACCGCGCTTTCGAACGACCACCGCTCGGGTCGACCTGGATTTTGCCTGTCGTGTCATAGTCCCTCCATACGCGTGGGCCGCAAGGTTCTCGGCGTCATGTGGTGAATGTATCACATGCCACATTTCTATGTTGAAACTTGACCGGTTTTCCGCAGAGCCCTTTTCGCGAACGAGTTTCTTCGTCCAGTCGTGGTATCACCGGCACAGACTCGAGATGCCTAAACACTCGAAAACCAAGAAAGTATGACCTAGGTCGATCCTGAACATCGTTCGAGTTCAGCGTCGAATGTGGCACGAGTAAGACCCCAGCACGTCGACGGGTACACCAAACTCGGAAACCACGAGTCGCTCGACGTCGACCTTCTCGCTCCGTACGTGAAGGCTTACTATGTCCAACGAGTCAGAGAGTCTGAGCGTGTTGGAAATGAATTATCGTCCAGCCAACTCGTTGTAATTCAGGAGAGACGCATGCCAATCATCAACGCCAACGACATTGAAATCAACTATTGCGACGAAGGTGACGGGCCTGAGACCATCCTGCTCGTGAACGGATTGGCCGACGACCTGCAATCGTGGTCGTACCAGGTGCCCGCATTTTTGGATGCGGGTTATCGAGTAGTGCGTTTTGACAACCGCGGCGTCGGTGAAAGCTCGAAACCGGCCGGTCCCTATACCACCAAGTTGTTTGCGGCCGATACGAAATCACTCGTTGACCATCTCGGCCTCACGCAATTTCACTTGCTTGGCATTTCCATGGGCGGAATGATCGTCCAAGAGTACGCACTGGCCTACCCCGAAGAAGTACGCAGCGTCACTATGGCCTGCACCTACGCCGCACCCGGTGCATTTTGTTCAAAGATGTACGCGCTATGGGCCGATCAAGCTCCCATCCTCGGAGTCCCCGCGATAATGCGCGACGTCACGCTCTGGGGTTTCACGCTCGAATTCTTCGAGAATCGAGCCGACGAACTCGCCGAGTTTGAGTCAGCGATGCAGTTCATGATTCAGCCGGTCTCGGCGTACCTTGCCCAACTCGAATCGATCCGCACGCACGACACCACAGATCGCATCGGGCGCCTTACGGTTCCTACCTTGGTCCTTGCTGGCGCGGACGATATTCTCATCCCGGTCGAGCTCTCGCGCCGACTTCACGCGCTCATTCCCGGATCAACGTGGGCGACCAGCAAGGGTGGGCACTGCTGTATTTGGGAGCACCCCGAGGACTTCAACTCAACCGTGCTCAACTACCTCGACACGATTGACAAAAGCTGAGATGCAGCTACCTCACTTGTAACCTGACGTCGAAGGCGTCACGAAGCGCATCTCCGATGAGGTTAAAGGCCATCACCGTCAAGATAATCATCACTCCGGCCGGGTAGATCAGCCACCATTCGCCCGCGTACAGATACGTCACTCCCTGGGAGAGCATCGCGCCCCAATTCGCGGCCGGTGGAGGAATTCCAAAGCCCAGATATCCCAGCGCCGCCAACGCAAGGATTGCGTCGGCGACTTGAAAGGTGATGTTCACGACTATCGTGCCAATCGCGTTCGGAATGACGTGCACGAAAATGCTTCGAGCGGCGCCACCGCCCATGCCCTTCACCGCTTCGACATACTCCAACGTTCGTATGCGCTTGGTCTCACCATGGATCAGTCGGGCCGGCACCAACCACGAAAAAACGGCAATGACCAGTGTCAGATTGAACTGATTGATTTTAATGATGGCCGCGAGTAATAGCAGTACGAACAAGATGGGTATTGCGAGCAGTGCGTCGACAATACGCATCATTATTGATTCGATAATTCCACCGAAGAAGCCGGCAATGGCGCCCCAGAACACGCCAAAGAATCCCGCGAGCAACGCGGCAGTGATACCGATCTCTAACGAAGATTGACCGCCGACCATGAGTCGGCCAAGTTCGTCGTACCCCACGTTGTCCGTGCCGAGCGGATGTCCGACCCCCGGCGGGTCATTTGCATTGATCAAGTTCGTCGAGATCTGGTTCGTGTGATACACGAGTGGCCCGAGAAAGCAGAAAAGTACGATGGCGATGAGGATGAACACGCCAACCATCGCCAGCTTGTTTTCACGAAAAACGGCTAAAACGTTTGCGCCACGTTTGCGAGCGGGACGGACAAGTTGCGAGATTCGCTTGGACTCGTCGTCAATATTTTCTAACTCAGAATCAAGTGACATTCGAGTCCCCATTCGCACCGTTACGTCCGAGTCGCATCATGAGAACTGAATTCGGTGGTCAATGAAGCTATAGGCAATGTCCGCCATCAGATTGCCAAGCACGGTCAGCACAGCAACGACGAGGGTCAAAGCCATCAACGTCGGATAGTCCCGAGTCGAAGCTGACGTCCAGAAGAGTAGGCCTATGCCGGGATAATTGAAGACCGACTCTGCGATTAAGTTTCCGGCAAGCAACGCGGGAACGCTGAGTCCCAGGATCGTCACGATGGGAAGAATTGCGTTACGCAGCATGTGACGGAAGAGAACACCCCCCTTTGTCTCGCCAACCGCGCGCGCCGTTCGTATGTAGTCCTGCGCGAGACTCTCGATGGCCGATGAACGCATGTAACGACTGAAGTACGCCACTCCCCCTATTGCCAGTGTCATCACTGGAAGGATCATTGCCTTGGGATCAGTAATTGCCCCGCCCACAGTTGGGGTTTGCGGCGCGGCGGGCGGCAGCCACTTCAAGTACACCGAGAAGAATGCGATCAGTAACAGACCCAGCCAAAAGGTCGGCATCGAGTAACCAATGAACGCGAAACTCGTGAAAGCGTAATCACCGGGATGGTTGCGGCGAACCGCTTGGTAGATGCCTAACGGCACGGCGAGCATGATGGTGAAGAAGAGCGCGATGCCTGTCAGATAGGCGCTCTTGGGAAGGTCCATCCACAACAGTGTCCTCACGGGTTCATTGAGTTTGTACGAATAGCCAAGATTGCCGTGCAGGAGATGGCCCACGTACACGAAGTACTGCTCGACGAGCGGAAGGTTATAACCATTGGCAATGTTGAATTGACGAATCGCGCCCGCCGACACGTGGACACCCAACTCCGCGTGTGCGGCGCCGCCCGGCAAGAGGTGCACGAGCAGGAAGGTCGCGATCGAGACCAAGATCACGACGATGACGGATTGTCCGATTCTGCGCAGTAAATAATGTGTCACCCTGAGCCCGCCTACGAATCAATCATTGCGGCGACGTGGTGCACCGATCACATCAGATGGACTGAGGATTCTCGCTGCCCCGACGCCTGAATCAACCATTCCAATAGCTCCCTCGCTTCGCGTTGTCGCGTTGGCGCGAGACCCGATAATAGGACTGCTCTCCGGGCAAGAAATGTACGTGCTTCGAGAGCTCAACCTTCATCAACACGCTCCAACCGAACCAGCGGCGCGCTGCGCCGCTGGTTCGGTTGGCGAATGTGTGAGTGATACTTTTCGATCCAGATTCTCTCGGCATTGAATACCACCCGACTACTTGGAAAGCGTCCAATATTCCGGGGTGAAGTTCAATTCCGGACTCTGCGATACTCCCTTCAATTTGTTCGTTATCGCTGAGATCTGGTAGTCCTGCTCCGCCTGCCAAATAACGGGAATCTGATCGGCAAGGTAGTTCTCGTACTTGTAGAACGTTGTCAACCCCGAAACGGTATGAGTCGCGTTGATATTTGCGTCATTGGTCGCATTCGAGTAATTGCCTTCGTTAAATCCGCCCTCAGATTGGAAGAGCACCTCGCCCGTGGGCTCGAAATTCGGACCAAACGTCCACCCGCCGCCCCAATTCTCCATCTGCCACGAGCATCCTGTCCCCACCTTGCACGGCGCGGCGTTCGTGATGATCGTATCGAATGGAGCGGTCGTCAAGTTCAGTTGAATGCCATCCAGTGCGAGGCTCGACTTGAACTGCTGCATCTCTACCGAAGTGTACGTGAGGCCGGAAGCGTACTGGAGGTTAAAAACCAGTTTCTCCCCCTTGGTAATTCCTGCTCCGCAATCCGTAGCACCCGTTCCCGGTGACGAGCAGGTGCTCACGCCGCCAGGTTTCACATCCCAACCATGACTCTTTAACAGTTTGGCCGATTTGGTTGGACTGAACGGATAGGGGTTCACCGTTGCTTGGGGACTCGCGAAGTCGCTCTTGGGCTCGATGGGTACCGGACCGTAGGTGGAATATCCATATCCATAGAGGGCCTTTTTAATATCAACCGGCTGGTTCACCATCTCCTGCATTGCCTGGCGAAAGTACAACTGCTTAAAGATTGGTCCGACGGTGGGGTTGTTGAAGTTGATCGGGAAATAGTTGATGCTCCAGCCCACCCACGGTGCCGCATTTAAACCCTGCGACTTGAGCACCGGCGCCTGACTAGCGTCCTGTGGCGGAATGTAGCCATAGTCGAGCGAACCGGAACGCAGGGAATTGAACTCGGCCGTGTCGGTCGTGAACGGCACTTCAATCAGCTGCGCGATCTTGGCCTTCTGAGGTCCCGAGTAGTTCGAGTTCGGAACGTAGACGCTGTAGCCAGTCGTCTGGTACGTCTTTATCTTGAATGGACCGTCAACCGTTTGCCACAAAGGATTGGTGGAATACGTGCCCAAAGTCTCAGACTGCTTCGTCAGATACGCCAGGACTGCCTTTGCTCCCGCGGGAGTCTCGTCGTAGTTTCCAATGGCTCCGGTCGCAGATTCCTTGTCCCATGCGTGCTGGGGTATCGGAGAGAGCTGGCTCAACTCGTTATAGAGGATCCACGTTGATGAATACGCCTTATTGAAGGTAATGACGACAGTCGAAGCATTAGGTGCCGTGGCCGACGTGATGTTGCTCGGGAACCCGCCGGGGACATAGGCGGCCCAGTTGCTTCCCTGAGCCTTGAGCAGATTGATGAAGAACAATACGTCCCTGGACGTGACCGGCTTACCGTCAGACCATTCATATTTCTTGAGCGTCATCGTGACTGTCTTGCCACCATTCGAAAAGACGGGTAACTGGGCCAACGAAAGCGACTCATTGATTAGCGGAGAGTTTCCGTTGCCGAAGTAGTACAAGGTACGGAACATGATCTGTTGCATTTGATAGACGTTGACGATGCTGTCCTGAGCCCCACTGAAGATTGGAAAGATGTAGTTCGGAACGGTTGCCGGTGGGAGAGCAAACGTGACATCTCCATTGTTCGTGGTACTGGCGGAGGCACTTGATGCGAGTGTCCCAGATCCCAGACCGACCAGCCCCGCTGACGAAGCCAGCACTAGCGCTAGTGCGCTCATGCCGAGCCGATTTCCAAATGGCTTTCTCATAAACTGCCCCCTTTTGTAATATGTCACACTTAACCATAGCCATCGAACTTAACCAAAGCAAACCAATGGGCGACGCTGTTGCCTCGAGATGGTCGTCATTCCTAAAGAATTAAGACCACACACCAACGGTTCGCATATCAACCTTGCTTAATCAAGTCAGTGTGTAGACGTTGGTGCGTCACCACGTGTTGACCGCATCGAAGAAACCCGTCGACAGACGGTTTCCCGATTTTCAGTGCTCAACTTTTCATTGCTCAACGGCGTCGGACGGAGTTGACCTAGTTGACGCCGCCGAGATCTCGACGCCCACTGGCTGGAGGGGAAAATGACAGGCCGCCCAGTGTTGAGGTCCAAAGGACCGCAACTCCGGTTCTTGCTCGGTGCACAGCTCAGTCGCTCGCGCACACCGTGTGTGGAATCGACATCCGGTGGGAAGATTGATTGCGCTCGGTAACTCGCCCTTGACCGATCTGTGGTTCTTAGCCCGCTCAGACTCCGGAGATGGCAGAGGGATTGCTTCGATCAAACTCGCCGTGTACGGGTGTGCCGGATGCTCGTAGATTGCGTCACTCGGGCCGGTCTCGACAATCTTTCCGAGGTACATTACCCCTATCGTGTCGGCGAGATACTTGACCACCGCAAGGTCGTGGGAGATGACCAGGTAGGTCAGCCCATGGGTTTTTTGCAAGCGCCTCATCAAATTAAGTACCTGCGAGCGAATCGACACATCTAGCGCACTGACCGGCTCATCGGCGACGACGATTTTGGGATTGAGCGCCAACGCTCGGGCGAGACCAATACGTTGACGTTGTCCACCAGAGAATTCGTGCGCGTAACGATTGACCGCTTCAGCCGGCAGTCCAACGTCGGCGAGCAGGCCCTGAATGGTTCGGTCTTGCTCCTCGCGATTTCCGATGCTTTGGATTGCAAGTGGCTCACGGAGGATTCGTCCGACGCGCATGCGAGGGTCCAGTGAGGCGTAGGGATCCTGGTACATCAATTGGATATCCCGGCGTCTGGCGCGAAGTGTTTTGCGATCGAGCATCGCGATGTCTTCGCCATCGAGCTCGATCGAACCTGAATCAGGAGTTTCAAGCGCGGTCACGAGACGACCCACCGTGGTCTTGCCGCAGCCCGACTCGCCGACCAGTCCAAACGTCTCGCCTTTGCGAACGCTAAATGAGACGCCCGACACTGCGTGCACTTTGGCTCCGCGACCACCGAATCTCGAACCACTCACCGGGAATTCTTTCACCAGATCCGTGACTCGCAACATGACCGGGACCTCGTCTTCATTAGCGGTGATATCTCCCCTCCCTCGTGATGAGGAGAGATCGAGAGGGCCATCGACTGGGTGCCAACACGCAAACGCGTGCTCGTCGGACATGTTGCTTAAGACTGGCTCTTGCGTGCGACACTGATCGGTGGATTGGTCACAACGCGGTGCGAACCGGCAACCAGGGGGAGGATTCGTGAGGTCTGGCGGCAGACCAGGAATGCTGTGCAATTGTTGGCTGTTGTCCTGCTCAAGCCGGGGGATCGAGGCGAGCAGGGCCCGTGAATACGGATGGCGCATTTCATCGAAGAGCGCGTCAGTAGAACTCGCTTCTACCACTTTGCCTGCATACATCACCATCACGCGATCCGCTCGGCCCGCAATTACACCCATATCGTGCGTAATCAACAACATGGACATGCGGAGCAATTGCTTCAAACTGTCCAGCAATTCGAGTATCTGTGCCTGGATTGTGACGTCCAGGGCAGTCGTTGGTTCGTCCGCAATTAGCAATTTTGGCTCACATGCCAGCGCCATCGCGATCATCACGCGTTGGCGCATCCCGCCGGAGAGTTGATGGGGGTAGTCCTGAAGGCGTTCCCTCGGTCGAGGCAGTCCAACAAGTCCGAGCACCTCGGCCGCGCGATCAAGTGCCGCTCGATGGTTGGCGCCGCGATGAATGCGTACCGGACCCGCCACCTGATCGCCAATGGTCTTCGTGGGATTCAACGACGTCATCGGATCCTGGAAAATCATTGCGATCTCATTGCCACGAATGGTGTGCATTTCTTTGTAGTCAAGTGGTGCAAGGTCGCGACCCATGAACTCGATGCTGCCAGCGCTGATACGACCGCCCGGCGGCAGAAGTTGCATGATCGACAGCCCCGTCATTGATTTACCGCATCCTGACTCACCGACGATGCCCAGCGTCTCACCGGCGTCAATGTGAAGACTCACGCCATCGATCGGAGCCGCAGTGGCGTTACGCATATCAATACGCACCGCAAGATCTTTGATCTCAAGTATGCGACTCACGACCTCTCCTCCTCGTCAACGACATTCAAGTTCAGCACTGATACAGATACCCGACGTGGCGCGTTTCGAAGAGAATAGACCCACGGCACTCCGGGCTCGAACTGCGTACGGGAAAAATCCGCGTGATCCTTCTACTCCCACGGCATTAAGGTCCACGGCGATAATTTCTTGTCGACATCGACATAGTGGTCGATGAGAGTGACCTGGTATGTCTCCTCAGCCTCGCCGGTCGCAAATTTCACGTCTAGCACATTCACGATTCAAGGTGACATCGTTAAGCACACTTCACGTGCGCCTGGGATACCACAACAAATCTGTACGCTTTAATGGCGTCGGATTCGGAACCCATCCCAGGGTGCGAACGACTCGCCAATGGAGACAAAAAGATGGACGTAGAAAAGCTGATGAAGAGGCTTTCTGACGAGGACGCGCACCTGCTCTCCCAGATTCTTGAAGATCGCTATGGGATTAAGACGGGTGAACTTCGACATTTACCCGGTGAGTTTAAGAATAGTTTCGTCGCGCGTGATCGTGACGGTGCATCGTTTGTAGTCAAAATCACCGACGCCGTGAGTACTTCAGGCCGCACACATATGCAGGCCGATCTACTCGAGCATCTGGCCCAGTACGCTCCCGCACTTCCGGTACCTCGCGTCGTACGCTCGCGCGACGATGCGCAGGCCGAGTCGGTCACATTCGGCGAACACGAAGCACTGCTGATGTTGCTGACATGGCTACCCGGAGACTCGATGGCGGAATACTCCGTTCCCAGGCCAGAGCTGTTGTGGGAAATTGGCGAAACGGCAGCCCGATTTGTCGAAGGGCTGTCGGACTTCGATCACCCGTCCGCGACAGAAATCCATGAATGGCATATTCTCGATGCCCCGACGCGGGTACGTTCGTTGTTGCACCTCATTGTCGACAATGCCGCAAGGTCAGATGTAATCGACGTGCTTGACTGGTACGACAACGTAGTTCTGCCGAGGCTGGATCGATTACCTGTCGGCATTGTGCACCAGGACTTGAATGACTTCAACATCCTGGTGCAACGAGGCGATGACGCTCGCTTACACGTGTGCGGCGTTATTGACGTCGGCGACGCAATACTGACCGTTCGTGTCGCGGAAATTGCGATTGCGTGCGCGTACGCGATGTTGCGAAGCGATGATCCGATCGCGGCGGCATGTGATGTCATCGCCGGTTACTGTTCAGTGCTTACCCTGACGGACGACGAAGTGGCCTGTGTGCTGCCCTTGGCGGCGGCACGTCTGGCGCTGAACGCCACCGTCTGGACCACACGTCAACAGGCCGCCGAAGATTCGTATGCCGAATCGAGAATGCGCTTCACCTGGCCGCTGCTCAGCCAGCTGGCAAGGATCGACCTGGAATTCGCGAGCGCCCAGATACGCTCGGCCTCGGGAATCGATCCCGAGCCGTTAGGCCGGATTCTGGCTGCGTGGCTGAGCGAACACCGTGCGTCATTGGGGCCGATTATCTCGACGGGCCACCGGATTCCGTACTTGGACCTAAACAGCGAAGAGTCAGAAACGCCAGAGGGTTACCACTGTCATCTCACGGCGATGCTTTCACTAGCCGCACGTCGACGTACGGGAGCAGCCGAACCCGCCACGCTCGGGCTCGGCGTTCATCTGTCTCTCAACGAGTCCCGTATGGTCCTCGTCCCCCTGGATGGCACGATCGAACGAATCGAGCCGGAGAATCTTCGCCTGTTATTGCGCCACGACCCGTCGGATGGACCACGATTCTGGACTCAAATCAGCGGAGTAATCCCTGAGATGAATTCGCTTAGAAGCACGGTTCGTCGAGGCGACATCATCGGGAAAACGCCATCAGGGCACGACGCATCCGTAACGACGAACATAATTGTCTCGTCGGTGGACCCGGGGACTCAGTGGATCCCGACCGCCGTGCGTCCTTCACGCGCGGTTGTTTGGGCCAGTCGGTGCCCTGATCCGTGGTACATGTTGGGTGACTGCGCGGAGCCACCGAACCCGGAATGGTCGGCCTCTCACGTACTGAGCGCAAGAGAAAAACATCTCGGCCGATCTCAGCGGTCGTACTTCCACCAACCAATGAACTTGCTGCGCGCGCAAGGAACTTGGTTCACCGATGACTTTGGTCGCCAGTATCTGGACGGGCTGAACAACGTGTCGCACGTCGGACATGGCCATCCCGCCGTCACCGCCGCCGCAACTCGACAGATGCGACGACTAAATACGAATAGTCGGTTCGTCTACCCCGCGCTGGCGCGCTACGCCGAGCGACTCGCGGCGACTCTGCCAGACCCGCTCGACGTGGTGTTCTTCACCTGCACCGGGAGCGAAGCCAACGATCTCGCGCTACGAATAGTTCGCCAGGTGACGGGTCGCAACGACATCCTCGTCATCGCGGGTGCCTACCACGGCAACACGACGGCGGTCACGGGCATCAGTCCGAACCGTTATCGCGGGCCGGGCGGAGTTGGCCCCCCGGCCACGACGCACGAGTTCGCTCAGCCGAACCGCTATCGCGGGCCCTACGGCTACGACCACGCAAATCCAGGCGCCGCGTACGCCGCCGACGCGGCGGTTGTGGTGAATAATCTGGTTGCCAGCGAGCACGTACCGGCTGCATTCTTTGCCGAGTCGTTGATGGGCACTGCGGGCCAGATTGTCTTCCCTCCGGGATACATTGACNNGGATGAAGTCCAAGTGGGATTGGGACGGCTCGGCGACACCTTCTGGGGATTCGAGGGGCACGGTGTAGTTCCAGATTTGGTCACGATGGGCAAGCCATTAGGTAATGGACACCCGATTGCGGCAGTCGTTACCACTCGAGAAATAGCTGACGCGTTTGATCAAGGCATGAAGTATTTCAATACCTTCGGGGGTAACCCCGTGTCGTGCGTCATTGGCGAGGCCGTGCTCGATGTTCTTGAGCGAGAACAACTGCAGGCTCACGCCCAAACCGTTGGCCGGTACTTCAAACAACGCCTGATTGACCTGACCTCACGCCATGAGTTCATTGGTGATATCAGGGGTCAAGGCCTCTACCTCGGCGTCGAACTCGTCTTCGATCGCCAAGAGAAGACGCCAGCCCCGGCCCACACACTTCTACTTTGCGAGCGAATGAAAGACGAAGGGGTGCTCACCTACCCGAATGGCGACTTCAACAACGTACTGAAAATTAAGCCGCCAATGGTAGTGACAGCAAGAGAAATCGATCTCTTCGTGGACGTTCTCGACGAGCAACTCGCGCGTCTTTAAAACGATGGTGAAGTTCAATTTGATCGGGAGCCCGCCTCAGGGGAGACTCGCCTCTGGGGCTTTACACGCTTGGGCAGAAGAGTTCGAAATCAACTCGGAAGGTTCATTCTCAATCCCGAGGACCTCGGCGTGCGGATCACCTATCTCGTCAACGAGCCGGTCACGGCGACGAGCGTCACCGACTGCGACTTCGCGGAGCCGTTCGCACTGTTCGCCCCCAACGTATTCCTGATAAAAAGACATCGCTCCGGCGCAGTCGCCGTCAAAGAAGAGAAATGGGTTCCACGTCAACGTCATTATTTCTCCGCACCCAAGGAAAAAGTTCTGTCTTTGCGACAGGCTCCAGCGAGGATTGTAGACAAAGGCAAACAGCAGCGAGTCTTAGGCGTCGCGTTTAGCCATACGCCAGGCGCCGAGTCCCGTCCAGACCACGATCCAC
>PMAL01000001.1 GCA_003152555.1 Acidimicrobiaceae bacterium
GACCTCACTGCCATTAGAGAATTGATTGATGGTGTTCACCAACTGAAGGACAAGTGGGTCAATTTTCATTCCTTGATACTGTCCCTTTGGTCAAGCCGTGCACGCGCTGTTCCTTTCTGAACATAGGCTCGGCGAATGGATCGCGCGAAGTGGAGGAGGGCCAGAGCAAAGGCCAAACCATCTCTCCACAGGAAAAGCGATACCTTCTTCTCCCTTATTGGGGGACTGGTGGGTGCGGTTCTTGTATTTGTCCTCTGGAGTCATTCGTGGCCTGTGTTCGTCGGTGTTTTTGTCGGCGGGATAATTGGATTCCTAGGGTCCATCAACTGGGAAAGTTGGTTGTATTACCACAGAGAACCAATGCAGTTACTGATGACACAGGTAAACTCCATTGAGAGGCGCCTTCACGATCTAGATATTGGAACCGCCTCCCCTCAGCCAATTATCTCCACTCTGGAGATCTCTTCACAAACTCGAGGCGTCATCGCGCACCTGCTGGACGAGGTTTCCGAGCGAGTCCCAGGGACGCCGCCAGGTTTTATTTATATGAGAACGAATTTCCACGTGTCAGCGGGTCCCGACAATCCGCATGCGATAACGGTCCTCCGTGCGAAAGGAACCATTCGGCTCGATGACGACACTCCACTAGAGATAGACGGCGAATCAACCTTCTGGTTTGACGAGATGGTGAAAAGTGACGAACGGGGCGAAGGTCCACCCGTCATCCCGCCGGGTCACACCGCGACACTCTCTTTCAACTTCACTGTTCCAGCGAAGCCAGCGGAATCTGGCGACCCAGAAGGCTGGAATTACCACATACCAACATCGGCGAGCATCGAACTAAAGGTATTTGACTCTCAAAACACGCCCTACTCGGCGCGAGAGGCAATCGAGTTTGACGTCGCCAGTCTCCTTGAGTTCCTTTAGTCGGACCGGCATTCGGCAAACCCGGGACACGATGGGGCGCGGAAAATAGTGCGGGTTCATGAGGGTCCACCGAATCTGAATCAGAGTCAGATTGCTCTGATCGGTTATCCGCCAGTTAATTCTCGAATTGGTTCTAAGAGACGGTTGGCCAATTCCATGTCGACAAAGTTAACTTCAACGATCATCGCCTCACCTGCGGTCCGGAAGGCGCGATTCAATTCGACGATCTCAAGTGAGCACACCAAAGATCCAACGAATCCTCTAGCGACATCGGCCGGAAGGCTGTGAAGTCCACGGCCCTGNNTTATCATGTACTCCGCCTGCCAGACACGATTGCGAGCAATGCTCGAACGAGCGTGGAGAGCGTAGAACCAGCCGACTCCAATCAACTCATTTGAACTGGGCCAAGTGACGGCGGGGAGTTCTCGAGATTCGCCAAAGACCAGTTGAAACGAAGGCCCGATTGCGCCGAAGGAACTCGCCGGAGCGAACGCTAAGTCCACTTGAAGCGTGTTGGCTAGCAAAAAGACTCGATAGAGAACTGCACCTGATGCCACGTCCATATGGTGCACCGCTCCGTGGTCCCCGTACATCAGAGTGGTCCAATCGGTAATAACTTGGCTGACCTCAAAACCATCAGATACTCCAAAGGCGAGGTCGATGTCAGACCAAGTGTCTTCGCGACCGACTGCGGCCGATCCAGTTAACGCGGCTCCTGATATTCGTTCATCACGACGAGCGGCCGAGAGCAACGTCTGACGCAACGATTCTCGTACTTCGGGAGTGAACATACGCCAACGCTACAATTCACGGACCTTTCTCCCGGAACTGGCGATTTCAAGTCAGATATTGCAAATTCCTCCAACCAAACTTGACGTGCCCGGTCGCATACTTTCAACCGCCCCAAAGTTCAAGTCGCCAGTCGGAGAATGTGTAGGTCCTCCGACAACACTGATGGATCGAGGCACCGAGCAAACCGCAACTACCCTTTGACCCATGGTGCGGCAGAAGAAGGTAAAAACGGCGCGGCGTGCAGCAAACAGATCGCAAAGCGAACTCCAAACAAAGTTGCGCGAGCAATACGCACTCCTCAAGGTACAAGCGGACGCATACGACAGAGGCGACCACATCATTGCGCTTTCAGGCGCAACGACCCTACGTGTGCTCTTGCATAACACGAACACTTCGCATGCACTGCTCGAACAATTGGGTTTGCTTTCAACCTTGCGCTACGGAGATACCGCTCAGCACATCGTGCCGGGCAATCTCTTGCCCAATCCAGGATTGGTGCACATGAAAATCGAGCCGGGCATCGGAGCCACTTTTGAGGCACCCATTGACAATCTTTCTCCACCCAGAGCAAATCAGTCACCACTGCCATTCCAACCATGGTGGAATACACCAATTGTAAAAGGTCCTACAGGAGCCACTTGGTCACGGAAGGACCTCGTTCTGTATCAAACCAACAAGGAGGGCGGCGCTCACCTTGACCCACAAATGTCCGACGCTGAACTGAGAGACATAGAACAAGAGTCCTTTGGTTTTCGTTTCACGGACCAGAACGGCACAACCAGATTCCTGAATGGTCCGCTATTACCGTCCATCCGCCAAATGATGTCAGAAGTTCTCTCGACTCTCGAACCCATCATCAATACGCTTCCGCAATAAAGAGAATGTTGGACACTTCCCAAGCAATTAATCGCAAGAGGGCTACTCCGATTCCGAGGCGCTATTTCTAGACCAGACGCCAGTGCTTGGTAGCAGACGTGTTGCGTCGGGCCTTCGACACCAACAATCTGCAACCATCACTTTGTCCAGAGAATTATTGCTCTTTGGAGTCGCGTACTCGTGCGTGCAGTTTGCGGGTGCTGTGATCCAGGGTACGCACCCAAGAGACCGTGGCGGCCCGGTCAACTTCTGGTAATCGACGAGAAGAAGTAGACCGAAATGAATATCACAAGTACTCCCAGAACCATCAAGCCGTAACCGAAATCGACCCTTACGTGATTGACGGAAAATGTCAGATAGGCGCCGACGACGATCTCAATAACTCCCAGTATCGCCATTTTCCGGGCAATCCTCGCCGATTTGTGTGTCGCGTAATAATCTCGCTCATTTTGCGTAATCCATTTGTCTCGCTCTGCCCCTGACAATCCTGATGGTATTCGGCTCTGCGGTCGGCGCGGCCGATCTGACCACCAACGCCTCCACGAGTTCGGGGATTCACCCATACGGAGATTTAAACACGAGTAAGCGGCAAGAGAATCTGTTGGATAGCCTCCGAATATATGGATTGGAAAAGCTTCACGTCAAGCTTGATTGGCGATTGCGTATGGCCAGTAGTCGTCGTGGCGATCATCATCTACTTTCGCGTGCCGATTAAGGACCTCATCGATCGAATGCAACACTTTAAGGGTTTCGGCGTGGATGCGACGTTCTTCGAACGTCAGGCTCAGAATTTGGCTGACGAGAGCAAGCTTTTGGTGACACTTAGTCCAGAGATCACTACCCAACGAAGTGAGGAGCCCAGAAGAATACCGATCGAAGGCGCAAGAGAAGCGACCGTATCTAGCGAAGAAGCGCTGTGGGGCAATTCCTTGCGCGGCCTTGCGAGAACAACCCCTAGGGCGGTAGTAACAGAAGCGTGGACACACGTTGAAGGCGAAATCGCGAAACTTGCCAAACCGTACGGTGTCCGTAAGAGTATCGTCACGACGCTGCGGGGGCTCGTGCAACTGGAGGTCATTCCCGGACGCGTTGCAAACGTAATTCAGGAACTCAGAACGTTGCGGAACGATGTTGCGCACAATCCTGATTTTGAAGTCGTCGAGGATGCAGCCCTCGATTATCTCGACGCCTGCATCAACACTGTCGTTGTTCTCGAATCCCTGCCATGACGAAGGGTTCTAGTCTCCAGCATTCGGAACTTTCGAATGACCGAAACGACCGCGGATCATGGTANNGGAAACCCCAGGCGCTGTAGTCGAAGAGTTTTCAAAAGTTGTAATGGAATCCACCGCGATTCACGGAATCTTTTTGTACGGCCTACGTCGGCAGGTCGTCGAAATGAATTCCACACCGGTACACCCAACTAATCCTGACCCCATGCTCTACGTTTCTGACGGAAACCCAAACTTGCCATCAACAAAAATTCAGGGCGGTTGGAGAAAGTCTGTCTTCCTTGAAAAAGCTCATCGTGATGGAGAATTTGAAACCATGCTTTCGCAGCAGAGGATCGTACTTGTATTTTCATTATGGGAAACTGAATATCGCACGTNNGGGTCGACAACTTAGGCACGACATTTTGCATAATCGCGGACTCGCATCTAAAGAGCACACCGGAAAATGTGAAATCATGTCTGATTGGTTCGAACTTGGTCAAACAATCTCCCTTACAAGTGATCAAATCGCGACAATTATCAACGAAATTCCATTCACTCTCATGCAAACCCATCCCACTCCATGAAATTCATTCACTCCACCGGCGTATACGCCAGTCGGATTGTGTGGGTCGGCCCACCGTCCAGAACCCGCACTGGATCGAATCGCAGTATTGCTGCAAGTGTGCAGGAAGTTAATCTCGAAGTCCTAGTTTCTTCAGCCGTGACCGAATCGCTCCTGGGCGCCGTTGATGGGCTTCAGCCAATTGTGCCACGCTCCAACCCTTTGAGTATTCAATTTTCAGGGATTCGTCTTCCTCGATTGACCACGGCTCGTAGGCCTTTGGATTCTCACTTTGCACCTTCGTTCGCCATTCAACGGAGCCAGTCTTGACTTCTTCCGTTAGAGAAGTTCGGATCCGCTTGTCTCCCGAAGTGGTTGGCGGGTCGGGTTGCCGCGAACTAGTGGTGGGCTGGTGTCCGTTAGGGCGAACGCTGGCCGAACCGGGCCGGGCCGGTCTACGGACAATGCCTCGACTTGGATGACCGGGAGCAGCCAATTCGTTTAAGAAAATGGAAGGCGAGCCAGAATCCGCCGTAACAGTCAGTGACGACACGCATCTGGTGATCGCAACGTGGAAGATACGACGCTCCTCTTCGACGTTGCTGCTCAGCCGATGAGGGAAGATTTCCTCACTGGCGTCAAAGACGATGACGTGGGGCCACTCGAGACCTTTGACCTTGTGGACCGTTGCGAGGACTACACCATTCTCATCTGGCGTTTGAGTCACCAGCTTCTTGAGCCAGCTCTCGAAGGTGCTCGGGTCAGGGTGTTGATGGCCGAGGGCGAACAGGCTTCGAAGGCTGTCAGAGTTCGAGGTACCGTTCTGGTCTAGGTGCGAGGCGTCAAGTGTAGCCAGGGCCCGATCGAGACCTATGTCCGTTCGAATGAACTCGATCAGAGCCGCNNGCGAATTTGGCGATGAGCCCAATGTCGCGGTTGAAGGCAACCACCTTTGGTGAGGTCTTCTCATCCATTCGACCGGCCAGTCGATTGAGTCCCTCGATGGTCGTCTGTTCTCCCATCCACTCGCGTACTTTCGGTGCGATGCCCCGGCCCGGACGTCGCGACGCGAGTTTGATGTCGCTGCCAGCGAGTTGCTCTGGCCGAACCGCGAGACGCAGCCACGCGAGCGCCGACTCAACTCCCGAGCTCTTCAGAAAATCCCCTACGTCGCGGAGGTTGACCGGGACGCCTGCCTCGAGGAGCGNNCCTCAGGAAATCAACCCCGTCGATGAGATTCACTGGGATACCAGCTTCGATCAAGGCCACCTGCACCGGCACGAGCAAGGCGTTTACCCTAGAGAGCACCGCGATCTCGCGAGGTTTGGCCCCGCCATCAATGAGTAATCGAACTCGGTCGGTCGTGTACTGAACTTGATCACCCACTTTGGCGACAATCAGCGACGTTGGGTCGATCACGTTATGAGGACCCGATCGAATCGCCTTCTGAACCCGAACACGGTTATGTGACATGAGATTGAAGGCCGACGTGACAACAGGGGC
>PMAL01000012.1:0-4247 GCA_003152555.1 Acidimicrobiaceae bacterium
GCATCGTGGCCGATGCAGACGTTGTGCTGGTGGGCAACGACGATGAAGCAAGAGGACTGGCCGCAGCCTATGGCCGCTCCGGACCGATCGTTGAATCACATCGAGCACTGTCGCTTGGGGGTCGCGGCGGCAAGGTGTCGAAGCAACAGATCACCGGNNGAATCACGTGGAACTAATTGGCGGCGACGTTTCGTCCGTAGAACTTCTTGAACTCTGCTCCGCGTCGTCGGCACTCAGCATCGCGGAACCGGCGATGGATTCAAGGGCATTTTCAACCGCCGTGGAGGTTGGCATCGCCACGGTCGTGTTGAGCACGCAAGGTCTACCGGACATTGGTCACGGCTACGTGGGAGGTTTTCTCGCGGACCGTAACCGTCCCGTGTCTGTGCACGTCGCGCTCATTCATGCTCTTCGGCTCGCCGAATTGCGGTTCCCGAGTCCTGACAGTTGGGCCGAGTTCGCGCAACGCATCGTGGGCGCACGACAACGAGAGCATTTTGAACTCAAATTGACGGTCGAGGCTTAGTGTCCGTTTCTGTTGTCATTTGCGCGTATACGTTGGACCGTTGGGACTCGTTAAAGGCTGCTGTGCAGTCGTGCAACGAACAGAGCATTGCGCCTGAAGAGCTCATCGTTGTCATCGACCATAACGAGGAACTTCGAGCACGCGCCAGTGTCGAGTTTTCGAGCGCCAAAGTCGTCGCCAACGAGTCAACGAAGGGTTTATCGGGCGCGCGCAACACTGGTGTCGCGCTGTCGTCGTGTGACATCGTGGCGTTTCTGGATGATGACGCGTACGCCGTAACCAATTGGCTCGAAGAATTGATATCGCCGATGTCGGATCCAACTGTTGCCGGCACTGGTGGATTCGTTGTACCTCACTGGGAAGGCGACAGCGCGGCGTGGTTTCCGGAGACGTTTTATTGGATCCTCGGCTGCAGTTTTGCTGGTCTGCCTACCTCGAACGCGCCGATTCGAAATCCGATCGGCGCGAATATGGCAATACGTCGTCGCGTATTTACGTCGGTCGGTGGTTTCACTTCTGGACTTGGTCGCATTGGTGTCACGCCGCTCGGTTGTGAAGAGACAGAACTGTGTATTCGCTACGCCTCACAATTTCCTGACCAGCGATTTATGTTTGCTCGAGCCGCCGTCGTTCATCACCGTGTTCCCCCGTCACGTCTTACGTGGCACTACTTCTGGACTCGGTGTTGGGCGGAGGGCCTTTCCAAAGCAGCAGTCGCTTCTCTTGTTGGCTCCAGCGCCGGTTTGGCGGCTGAGCGCAAGCACGTCCTCGGCGCTCTGCCGCGAGAGTTGCGACAGAGTATTGCGATGCTGTCGCGACATCCGCGCCTGGCCCTGACTCGTTCGACTTTGATTGTCGCCGGTACGTGTCTGGCTNNGACTCCCATTAACGAACAAGCGTTGTTTCTTAAAACCCTGTGTCATGGTGAAACCAAGAGAGCGGCAGCTGAGCAATTGGATGAACAACCCGGAGATGAAGTTCACGATAAACGTGTCAATAATGGAGCCTGAATCGAGTGTGCATGAGTTGAGATCGCGGGAGACCCGAATGAACCTTACAAGTTGAGATTGGCGNNAGTCATGTTGGCATTGGAAGAAGCGTTCGGTGTCGTTTTTCCCGATTCTCACTTGAGGCGGGCGACTTTTCGTTCCGCACCATCCATTGAAAAGAGGTTGGTTTCATTTTTCGTGGTCGACGCTCGGATTGATTGACACTGGCGCGCATGGAGATTCAAAGTGAGGGATGGAGCATTTCCGCGAAGCCGCAACAGTCTTGTCGCGATTTGATCCTTGCGGAATTTTTCGAAGACGCTGACGTAGCGGAGTTGAACTCGCGTTCGTACGAATTCGAAAGGATCGTGCGTAACCTCGAGAGACTGTCGGTCACAGGTAGGGCAGATTCTTCGGGGTTTCCGTGACGGCGGGCCCAATGCCAGAAGTGAAAGAGACGTCGCTGTGGTTCGGTAGTGCTGCGCGTCCACTCTTTGGTCGATTGACAGCACCGACGTCAGGTACGGCCATCGGAGGCGTGCTCATGTCGCCGCCCATTGGCCGCGAGGCCCGACTCGCGCGCGGTGCACTTCGAAGGGTCGCTATCACGTTGGCGGCGAGTGGCTACGTCTCGCTTCGATTTGATCATTACGGCACGGGGGATTCTTTCGGATCGCTCGACGACGAGCAATTCGATCAAGCGTGGAGCGAGGGAATAGAACACGGTGTCGCGCTGTTGCGTTCGTGTGGCGTGCAGTCAGTCGCCGCGATTGGCATGCGCCTGGGAGCCACGATCCTCGGGTTGGCGGCATCCGAGCACGACCTGGAACTGTCGTCGGTCGTGTTGTGGGATCCGTGCGAATCGGGGCGAACGTATTTGCGTGAGTTGGGCGTGCTCGAAGCTCTTCGGCGCACCGAACTTCACGTTGAATCGGGTGGTTCACTTGAGACGTCGGAGTACGTCTTTACTGATGAGGCCACCACGCTTNNGTGCCAAGCGGATATTGGTCGTCACACGCGAGGACCGTTCGGTGCCTCAACGACTCCGGGAACGTCTGGACTCCGAAGGCGCCGAATGGACCACGTCGAGTGAACAAGGTCAACTTCTAGACGGCGAACTTCCAAACTCGAAGCAACCAGAGATGACCATGGCGCTCATCGAAACTTGGTTGAAAGTGCCATCGCTGTCTCTGTCGCCCTACCACGAGCCTGCGGAGGCGCTCGAAGCGGTCGTGACGCAAGCCCCGAATGTTTTTGCCGTGAAGGAACGATGCGTGGAGCTCGGACCTCACCGCATGTTTGGCGTGGTGAGTGNNTGAGGTTCGTGGTCCGTTAATTGTCATGGTTAGCGGGATCAACGAGGACCACTTGGGTCCCTCAAGACTGTGGGTCGAGCTCGCACGTCAGTGGGGCGGCTACGGTCTGCGAACCCTTCGCTTTGATCTCAACGAACTCGGTGAAAGTGCGTGGACACCGGGTCGGGAGCCTCGACCGTTCTACGTTCAGAGTCGACTGGAAGATATCTGCGAGGCCATTACGGCGATGAACCTAGCGAACGATGCAGACACGGTGTTCGTTGGATGTGTTCTGGAGCTCAGTTAGGGCTCGAAGTGGCGCTGAAGTTGCACTCGCGCGGCGTGTGCGTTTTCAATCCTCAAGTTGGCGAACGGCTCATTCGCCTTGCCTATCGAGTAGAGGGATCGCCGCAGCGTGCCTCGACATCAATGGCGAAGCGAATGAGGGCGATCCTTGCGCGTCATCAATGGATGAATCAAGCGTTGTTGCTGGCTGCGCGCATGGTGATGCCATCCGCGTACTCGTTACGATTACGCTCGGCGCTGGTCGCCAATGGCGCCGAGATCTTGTTATTGGTGAGTTCGGATGACTTGTTCCCGTTTCCACGAGTGCCGATCATCCGCTCTTTCGATCAACGACGCATGGTCTCGTCACCACACTGTCGCGTAGAGATCGTGCCTGGCTTTGACCACTGCATGCTCAACGCAGTGGGACGAGCGAGAGCCGTTGTGATCTTGGACGCGTTCGTGCACGAGAAATTCGCCGGGTTACCGACGTCAACTGATGCGGGCCCACCCGCCAAGGATGAGCAGTGACGAGAAACCGGTCCGACGGTCTGAAGAACTCGCGCTAAAGCTTTCCGTCGCGATCTGCAACGCCCTGGCGAATGAGAGGAAGTAGACGTTCGCCGAAGTCAACGGCGTCGGCGAGGGGATCGAATCCCTTGAGCACCAACGCGGTAATGCCCAGGTCGTAGTAGCCAAGCATTGCTTCGGCGACTTGTTCGGGAGTGCCGACCAGAGCTGTGGAGTTGCCCGCCGCGCCGGTGAGGTTGGCGACCTTCATCCAGAGCCTTTCGTCGTATACGTCCTTGTCGGCTGACATTTCAATTAGTCGCTTGCGTCCTACGGACGTGGTGCCGCCAGTATCCCGATCAACCGAAAACGTAGCGTTGCGCTCGCCGCCCAAGCCGGTGTAGGTGTCTTTGTGTCCGGCCATTCGTTGCTTGGCCAACTCAATGCGGTTGGCGGTCAACTCCGCGATCCATTCGGCCTTTTCCCAGGCCTCCGCCTCCGTGTCGGCGATGATGGGGCGAAGAGAAATACTGTAACGAAGCTTTCGTCCAAACTTTTGTGCTGCGTGATCAATGGTTTCCTTACGAACGGCGACCGCGGCCCGGGGCTCGCCCCAGAACGCGTAGACGTCGGCTTCGGCCG
>PMAL01000012.1:4284-4530 GCA_003152555.1 Acidimicrobiaceae bacterium
CGCGTCGTTGGTCCGCCTCGTCACCGCCAGTAATGAAGTGGATGCCAATCCTGCCGCCACCACTCAAGTGGTCGAGGGTGGCGGCCATGCGCGCGAGCAGCACGGGTTGTACGAATCCGGGTCGGTGGGCGACCATTACCTTGAGGTTCTTGGTGCTGTTGAGCACCGTTGCGGCAATCGCCCAACCTTCTGGCGCGACCGCCCCGTAGCCAATGAGGACACGGTCGAACCCGCCGTCATCGTGGG
>PMAL01000022.1 GCA_003152555.1 Acidimicrobiaceae bacterium
GCAATCTCCACTGAAACTTCGTTGCAGTGCAACATCCAAATTCTCGTTTTCGGAACAACGTGGGCACTGCGGTCACTACCTCCGCGAGATAGTTGACCTTTGCGGACAGCTTTCAAACCCTTTCAGCTACTCACCGAATTCATTGAATGAATCACACGAGCGATGCACGGTCAATCNNTTAGGAACGCGAAAATCAAACTTCGCATGATTTTGGGGAGGGCGACGTATTCTGAGACATCTTGAATTACAGGACGCCTAGTAACAATCGGTCTCCCGTTTTCCCGACCTGATCCAAATGGCGAGCACGCCGCAATGACGCGTTCACCAAACTCGAGAGTGAAGTTGACAGTGATGACTCCGCTAGCAATCGAATCCCGGTGACGCTCCCCGATTGACCACTTGGTGGGGTCGCAGGGAGCCCCGATGTGACGATGGTGTCACCATTGCGTAACGTTGTGGATCGGGCACGTCTCGTGGTTACTCTTGAGATCAGATGAAGGTGAAACAGTCCCAGCCGACGCAACTCACAGCCCTCGAGCTGAGCGAGGCCGCTTCGCTGGCCACCGACGACGTGCTCTCACGCCTCGCCAGCCGCCCGGAAGGACTGAACGGAACTGAGGTCAATCAACGGATCCGCGAATTCGGAGCGAATGTGCTCGCGGTCCACCGAGTGAGAGCGAGCGCCGTCCTCTGGCGCCAACTCAAGAATCCGATCCTGATCCTCCTGCTCGGCGCTGCATTGGTCTCCGGGCTCACCGGCGGGGGAACCAACGCGATCATCATCGCCGTGATTGTCCTACTCAGTGTCGGGCTGGGATTCGTAAACGAGTTCCGAGCGGCCGTAGCCATGTCGACGCTCCGCTCGAAGATCAGTCAGAACGCTACCGTGCATCGTGACGGCACCGTCGCTCAGGTTCCGGTCACCGAACTGGTGCCAGGCGATATCGTCACGCTCAACGTAGGCACGCTGGTACCAGCCGACGTGCGACTACTGAGTGTCGACGAACTCGAATGCGACGAAGCAGTCCTGACCGGTGAGTCCATGCCGGTGGCAAAATCCGAGATTGCCGTCACCAAACCTGACTCATCGAGCTTCTCGGACTGCGCGTACATGGGAACGATCGTCCACCAGGGATCGGCCCTCGCCGTCGTCGTCCAGACAGGCACCCACACCGCCTTCGGACGGATCGCCACGGGAGTGACCGACTACCAGGGCCAGAGCGCATTTGAGGTCGGTTTGACGAAATTCTCGCGCTTCCTCTTCCTCGTTGCTGCACTGTTGACGATCTTCATCTTCGCCGTGAACATCATTCTGTCGCGGCCCCTGATTGAGGCCCTCCTCTTCTCGCTCGCCATTGCCGTGGGCATCGCGCCTGAGATGATGCCCGCCATCGTGACGGTGAGCCTTTCATCGGGTTCGCGCGCACTGGCGACGAAGAAGGTGCTGGTGAAGCGACTGGTAGCAATCGAGGACCTGGGTAACATCGAACTGCTGTTCACGGACAAGACGGGCACCCTGACCGAGGGCGTGATCACTTTCGAGCGCGCAATAGACCTACACGGTGCGAACGCCGAACGACCGCTGCTCTTGGGTCTGGTGTGCAACGAATCGACGATGTCCGAGCACGGCCCCGTTGGCGGCAACTCGCTCGACCAAGCCCTCTGGGTCGCGTCCGCTGGCCGAGAGGTCGACCTGATTCACGAGACCTCGACTTTTGAGCAAATCGCCGCTCTCCCATTCGACCACGAACGTCAGATGGGCTCGGTACTGGTTCGCGCCGACGACGGAACCCTCACGATCGTGACCAAAGGAGCACCCGAGGTAGTGCTCGAGCACTGCGTCAACGTCGCCGACTCTGTTCGCACCATCCTCGACTCGCTCTTCGCCGACGGCGAGCGGGTGATCGCGGTGGCGAGTCGAGGATGCAATGCGGCGACGACCGTCGGCGTGGACGACGAGGTCGGGCTCACACTGGAGGGCTTCCTCACCTTCGCCGACAAGCCCAAGAGCGACGCGGGCGCGTCGCTCGAAAAACTTCGACAGCTTGGTGTCGAAGTGAAGATCATCACGGGCGACAACGGTCAAGTGGCGGCCAAGGTGTGTCGTGATATCGGCCTCGCCTGCGCGGGCGTCGTGAGTGGCACCGAGGTGCAGGCCATGAGCGACGACGAACTCGAGGCGACGATACCCACGACCACCGTCTTTGCCCGCATTGGCCCGGACCAGAAGTCGCGAATCATCAAGGTGGCCAGACGCACCGGACGCGACGTCGCCTTCCTCGGCGACGGTGTCAACGACGCCGTGGCTCTCCATCACGCGGACGTCGGTATCTCGGTGGACTCTGGAACCGACGTCGCTAAGGACGCCGCCGACGTCGTATTGCTGGACAAGGACCTCGGCGTCTTGGCCGAAGGCGTGATGGAGGGCCGACGGATCTTCGCGAACACGATGAAGTATGTCCTGATGGCCACGTCGTCGAACTTCGGCAACATGTTCAGTGCGGCCGGGGCCTCGGCGTTCCTCTCCTTCCTCCCGATGCTGCCCTCGCAGATTCTGCTTAACAACCTGCTGTACAACACGGGACAGCTGGCGATCCCCACTGACCGCGTGGATGTGGAAGCGCTCGCGCGACCGGCCGCCTGGGACCTGCGCTACATCCGTCGCTTCATGTCGGTCTTCGGCCCAATTAGTTCAATCTTCGATTTCGCCACCTTCTACGTGATGCTCTCGCTGCTGCACGCGGGTAGCGTGGAGTTCCGCACCGGATGGTTCGTCGAGTCCATCGCTACCCAGACATTGGTCGTGTACGTCATCCGTACCCGGCGCGTACCGTTCTTCAAGAGCCGTCCGAGCGTGACTATGATCCTCTTACCGACCGGTGCGGCGCTCGTGGGCGCGCTGCTCCCCTACACGGGGCTGGCCCACCTGTTCGGTTTCTCAGTACTGCCAACGAAGTTTTTCCTCCTCTTGTTCGGCATGGTCGTCGTGTACCTCGTGCTGGTCGAAGTTGCCAAACTCTGGTTCTTCCAATCCCAATCGCCACGTCTCGCGGTCACCGCCACGACTCACTCCCAGCGTCTCAACCGCCGCATCATGAAGCGCGCGTCCCGATTTGTCCGCCACGAGGGCCCGTCACTTCGCTGAGTCCGCACTGCCGTGCGTCTCGCCCGACACGGCACGCACTCCATTACTGGCCCGGTCAGACCGCTCCTAGTGTCAGCGGTTGACTTCGCTTGTGAAATCAGAGGCCACCATTTCAGACGACATGTCCGCGCGGCGCACAGCTCTTAAACCTATGCGACCCTATCCATGAAGGCACCCGTCCCTCTCGCTACGAGACCGTCTGATCTGGTCCAACCACAGGCCGTCAACGTAATGATCAGTGAGGGCGGCACAGGGAGGTGATATTTGGCGCCCGGCTGGACGATCTCCGTGCGGAAGGTCCCTACTGGCAGGGCTGACATCCTGGGTGGGTTCCCACAATGCGGAGTACCCTCGCCGCCGCAGCTCTGGTAGGTCGTCTGAATCTTCATATGAAATACGTGAACCCGAGCGCTCATCGACGAATAGGACTGCTGCTGAATTGGTTGACATCTAACATCCAGAGAACTTCTCTGGGAAAGGATGGCAGCAGTGGCAAGACGATATCCCCGTGAGTTTCGCGACGACGTGGTGCGTGTGGCGAGACGTCATGAAGCACCGAGAGCACAGATCACTCGAGACTTCGGCATCTCGGACGCGACGCTCTACGAGTGGCTGAGGAGGGCCGACGTCAACAATCTGCAACCTTCCATTGGCGGCTCGGTCAATAGGAACCTCGGAGTTCCGAATAGAGTTCGCCACATGTCGGAAGATATCGGTCAAGGAACTATGAGGTGGACGTTCAGAAGGCGACTTCTCGCCTCGTTGATACTTCTGCCGATTGGGTTTGGACTATGGATCGCATTTGGGCTTGATCACTCCATTGCCAATGGTGGTCAAATTTACGAGGAAGTTTCGGCGATTGGAAATGCAGTGCCTAAGAGCGCGACGGACATTCACATCGAATCAAGTGCAGCGTCATGGATCGGTGGTTGTTCTGCCGTGCCCGGATCAAAGAGTGGCTGGACAACGGATCAGATCTCAGTCAACTTCGACGACAGTGAAACTCGAAATCTCGTCGTTAGCGCAATTGCCCGATCTCTCAAATTTCTTGGCTGGCAGCGTCACGATTCGGCGCCGGGCCTCCATCGAGGAAAGATCCCTCATTGGACACTCGATGTGAAGAGTGCACACTTCGCCCAAGCCTGGGCATTCCCTGTTGGAACTGGAACACGGCACTGGTACCTCAGTGGCAGTTGGAGACCGCCCGGTCCTGCTGGCCAAGGTTGTCCGTAGTTTGGTCCGTAGAAACAATTACGTCATTCCTAGTGTCGGAGGCCCGACGTGACGGAAATACCGCTTTGCACTGGCGACTTGGTTAGACCGTGTGGGTTCCCAAACGTGGCCCGACGTGAACCCGCACGCCAACCGAAACAATCAGTTCTTGAAACTCGCGGAGAAGATTGCGAACTTCTAGTTCGGATAGGCCTCATATTTCTGCAACACCACGAGACAAGAGAGTCGCAGGACAACACGTTCCCTTGAATATCAAAGACATCCGCGAACCGAGCAACACCACATGAATCAAATCATTGTCCCCAGGAGACAGAAATCTAGAGCCCTCGAGAGGCGCCTTCTAGAAACTTGACATCGTGGAACGGGCCTCAGAACTGGCCCCCAAATTTATCAATTGCGCCGACCACTCACGCTGAAGGAGTTGTCGTTGAAACTTGTTCTTCTAGCATTGGTCGAGCAGCTGATCAGTTTCGAGACCAAGCAACGTGTCGTGGAGGGTGGAGATGGCGCCATGCCGCGCACCAAGCCCCCCGTCAGCACGCTGAGCGAGCAAGAGGCTTGCGGCAACCGCCTCAGGATACTGAAGTCGGATCTTCTGGTGATATGCGATTTGCACCCCTCCCCACAACGCCCCGACAGACAACGCGCCCGAGAGCGGAGTGATTCGCAAACCAAAAGTGGCGTGTTCGCAGCGTCGAAGGAAAGCCTCGGCGTCGAGATCGGTGCGTCCGTCTACTTGGTCTAAGTTCGAAATCAGGAGGGCGATCGCCGTCGTTTCGAGATCGGCGCCGGGGGTGGTCCAGCCTCCATCAGGGTCCATCGCTTTTTTGAGGAGCCGTCCGCAGTCCCACTCAAATGACATATCGAGGACTCGTGACACTTCGAGAAGATGGAGCAAGTCTCGAAGCGCGCCACGCCAATCGCGGATGCGCTCGTCCCTGACAGAAGTTTCGGCACATCTGACCAACCACCTTGCGGGCGACCGCGCGGGACGGGCGCCGATCTCTGCGAGAGCCAGTATCGCCGCCGAGCCAATGGTCAGAGTGGAATAACCTCCTAAGTCATCCTGAAGTCCCCACAGCCATCGGATAGTCGCATCGCGCTCAGGGATTTCTACGCCGAGGATACGTAACGACTTGAGCGCGGCGAGCGTGTCTGGCGCACTCGGTTCCTCGACGCCCCATTCAGGCGTGCGATAGAAGCTATAGCCGCTACCGGGATCATGGCGACCGAGGACGTAACGGGCTGCCGCTTCACGATCGAGACAAGAAAGCATTTGATATGACCTCAGGCGAGACCGTACGACAGGCGCTCGGAATCTTCGATCTCGATCAGGCGATTGTATTTCGCGACACGCTCGCCTCGCGCCGGCGCACCGGTCTTCAAGTGGCCACAGCCCGTACCGACCGCGAGATCGGCGATGAACGAGTCTTCGGTCTCGCCGGAACGGTGTGAAACGAACTGCCGGTAACCAGCCTCGCGACAGACCTGCATCGCCCTCAGCGTTTCGGTGACCGTACCGATCTGATTGACCTTGATGAGCGATGCGTTCGCGACCTTGCGAGCGATTCCTTCGGCAATGATCTCGGGGTTAGTGCAGAAGATGTCGTCGCCGACGAGTTCAATCTGCTGGCCAAGGCGGGCCGTCAGTCGCTCCCAGCCGTCCCAATCTGACTCGGCGAGGCCGTCTTCCAAGAGCCAGACCGGATAGCGCTCGATCATGTCGGCGTAGCGCTCGATCATGTCATCGCTGGAAAGGGACTCGCCCGCGACGTGATATTTCCCGTCGCGGTAGAACTCGCTGGAGGCGGGATCCATTGCTAACGCGATTCCATCGCGTCCCGGTCGATAGCCAGCGTCATCGATCGCTTCAACCAGAAGCGCGAGAACCTCTTCGGGCGTCGCGATCTCCGGCGCAAATCCGCCCTCGTCGCCGAGTCCGGTCGACAGCCCCCGGTCGGTGAGGCGTTGGCGAAGTGCTCCGTACACCTCGGAACCGGCGCGAACCGCCTCCGCGAGACTCGGTGCCCCCAAAGGGGCAATCATGAACTCCTGGAAGTCGAGCTCGTTGCGCGCGTGAACACCGCCGTTCAATACGTTGAAATGAGGAACCGGTAGCCGAGGGCTCTCGAGCGTCCCAGCGAAACTCTGCCACAACGCGACGTTGGCGTCCGCCGCGAAGGCCCGTGCCCCCGCCATCGACACGCCGATGATGGCGTTCGCCCCGAGGCGCGACTTGTTCTGGGTTCCATCGAGGCCCACGAGCAGACCGTCCAACTCCGAGAGATCCCTGAACGTCCTGCCCGTCACCGCATCGGCTATCTCACCGTTCACGTTGGCCACGGCTCCGAGCACGCCCTGACCTGCGAATCGATGGGGATCAGCGTCACGAAGCTCAACGGCTTCACGTGACCCCGTCGACGCGCCGGAAGGCACACCAGCTCTGAGCACCGTTCCCTCCTGCGAAATCAATGTGACCGCTAGGGTCGGACGCGAGCGCGAATCTAGAATCTCCACCGCGTGAAGTTCTCGGACAGTGATCGGCATAACGCCTCCCTTGTATGCGTCCAGCCTCCCATCGGCCGTGTCCACGTACCTAGGGCAGAAGGTCCATAACTCAACCAACAGGACGCGAGACCCGGGCGGAACACCGCCGGTTAACGAGTCAACACCCCATCTGAGAATCAAACGTTTGATGAACTGCCGAACCTTCAGCAGTCCCCTACTAGCATCAAACGGGTCTCATTTTAGGCTTCATATTTCCGCAACATATCCAAACCAGACCTGTGAGCGAAAACACGCTGTTGGAAACAAATTAGTGTCCAGGAAACCCGACTCGATTCAGGACCGCTGCCCGGTGAGATTCTGAGCAACCAGGGCACTCAATGAATTTTGACAATGTAAGTTTCTGCGCCACGCACTAGATATGCGCTACTTCGGACCTACCCCTCCGCGACATCCCCCGGTGTTTTCGAAGTTGCGCTTAGGCCCCACAACGTCGATTGCTTCGAGCGATTCTAACCCAGCGATAGATTCGCTTAATGGCTAACGGACGTGATATCACTCCTGAAGGGCCCGCGTCTCGAAGCAGATCGCCTTCGAGGAAGGACATTGCGAACCAACAGCGCCTCATAGCACTCGGCGAAGCAGTCAATCAGAAGAGTGGCGTACGCCGCCCGCCACGAAATGAACGAGCTCATCGTGTTCGCCGCCGAATCATCATCGCTGCCGCGACGCTCCTCGTTGTGGTCGCGGTGGTCCTAGGCGGGAGCTACCTCTACGCCCTTTGGCGTTTTCACCAAATTCCTACGATCGCTGTGAAGCATGAATATAAAGCGATCTCCGGTAAGCCCTTTAACATCCTGATGATTGGCTCGGACTCGCGAGCGGGACTCTCAGGTCTCTTGGCCAAGCAGACGGGCGCAACGACTACTCCGGGCCAACGCAGTGACGTCGTAAAGATCGTGCACGTCGACCCCGACGCGGGCACCATTTCGATGGTGTCGATTCCTCGCGATACCGTGGTGACCCTGTTGGCGGACCAGTCGCTCTACGGCAAGTTCAATCGCATCAACGTCAACTTCGGAAACGGTCCGTCACTGCTCGTCCAGACCATCACCGACAATTTTGGCATCCCCATCAACCAGACCATCGTCGTTAGTTTCGCCGGTCTCATTAACGCCGCCGACGCGCTTGGTGGAGTTCATCTCTACTTCCCCTATCCGTCGAGGGATCCCTATTCGGGGCTCAACATACCTCGTCGAGGCTGCCAATTGATTCAGGGGTTTCAGGCGCTCGCGGTCACGCGAAGCCGTCACATGTACTACAACGTCAAAGGACTGCGTTACTGGCCCCGAAACGCCACGGGACTCGCTCTAGAAAACAGCACCGCCATCGACGACGAGGTGTACAACGATGGCTGGGACTACGACCCGACGAGCGACTTCGGGCGAATTATCCGCCAGGACGCCTTTTTGCGCGCCATGGTCGACCAGGCCAAGAATCTTTACAACCCCCTCACGGTCAACTCGTTCCTTTCCAAGTTGCCCCAAGGGATCACGCTCGACCGGAACTTCTCTTTGCACGAACTCATCGGTTTGGCGGTCCGCTTTCACAGCATCAACGCCAACGCCATTCAGACCTATACGTTGCCCACGCTGCCGGCGGACAATCCCACTCTCGGCGACGTGCTCTTCGTTAATCAACCAGCCGCGCAAAAATTGTTGGTACAAATCTTCGGCAGTGAACTCATGGCGCCTGCGGATCCGCCACCTAACGATTCACTGCAGACGCCGCCCCCAGTGATAACGACCACGACGAGCACGACAACGATCAGCCCGCCGCCGAGTAAGAATAAGTCGAAGTCGACAACAACGACGACGACGAATCCCACTTTGGCGCAGCCCAACTTTGACCCGAGACCCTGTTAGGCAATGCGAGGCGAAGAAGGTTCGTCAAGCCGATCAACGCCTGTGCGCAGAGTGAAAGACAAAAGTGTCAGCGGGTTCACTCTCACAAGTGATCCATCGGCAGTCCCCTTTGCCTATTGGGCCTATCTGCATGTATTCCCGCCCGGCCCCCGTAACCCGCATTGACCATCATCGGGAACGCTTTCGGGTCTGGGGACAATTATCTAAGTGTGGGGGTACGACGAGCCGAAGAACAAGAAAGCGCAGAGGAGTCGATCGTCGACCCCGTGGCTGTCGTGGCGCCCGTTTCGCTACGTCGAGAATATGTTGTCCTTTCCAATCCCTGAGGCAACGACAACCGTCACTCCTGTTACCGTAACGACAAGATGCGCAATTCCCCCAACGCCTTGCCCCAACGTCGTTGGTCCCTGCGAATCATTCTCTCCGTGGTACTCATCGCACTCCTTCTTACCGGAATGGGGCTCGAGCTCACGAAAAGAACGTCGGCTGCGTCTTCGACAACCACGTCATCAACGACAACCACCGCGACCAGACCGTCGGGTTCTAGCACTAATACGACCACTACCACTTCACCTCCGTCGACTTCAACGCCGTCCCAGTCACCCGTCTCGGACCCACTCGCATTGAATGAACCGTCGCACGGTTGTGGATTCGCGATGACACCCGATTCCGCCACGACGTCAACTACGACCGCAGTGACTTCATCAGCAACTTCAACGACTACCACGCCTTTGTCAACGTCAACGTCAACGTC
>PMAL01000060.1 GCA_003152555.1 Acidimicrobiaceae bacterium
CATGGACACCGTGTCGATGCTGCGCGGTCACAACACACCGGGCGTCGTGACCGGCAAGCCGCTCGCCATTGGCGGGACCGTCGGACACGCCGGGGCAACGTCGCTCGGCGTCACGATCTGCATCAGCGCGATTCTGCAACGTCTCGGACGCATGGCCAATGAGCAGCACGTCGTCATCCAGGGCTACGGCAAGGTGGGCGCACCGTTGGTCAAGTTGCTGAGTGATCGAGGCATGAAAGTAGTCGGCATCGAAGATGTCAAAGGTGCCATCCACGTGCCCGGCGGCATCAATCACATCACCATGGCCGAGCACTACGTCGAAGCGGGCACCGTCGTTGGCTACCCCGGTAGCGACGACGTCCCCGCCGGACAACTCTTCACTATTGCCAGCGACATCGCGATCCCCGCGGCACTCGGCGGCGCGATCGACGAGAAGGTCGCCGAAACCATGGAAGCGTCGATCGTCGTCGAGGCCGCCAATGGGCCAACGACCGGTGAAGGAGCCCTAATGCTCGCCAGCCGGAATATCCCGGTCGTGCCCGACGTGCTCGCCAATGCCGGCGGCGTCGTGGCGTCGTACTTCGAGTGGGCCCAGGACCTCCAAGGCTTCATGTGGGAGACCGAGCTGTTCCAGCAACGACTGGAAAAGACGATGTTCGAATCGTTCGACCACGTCTGGACCAGGACCAAGCAACTCGACGTCACGATGCGCGAAACCGCAGTGGCCGTCGGAGTGGAGCGAATTGCCGAGGCGACCGAGCTTCGCGGCCTCTTTCCTTGAGCCAGCTCCACAACTTCACCAATAGTTCGCGATGGCCCCGTGCCGTGTTGCGCGACGTGACGTCGTGTCGGTAGTCGAGCCAACCCGTGAAGAGCTCGAAGCCCTGTTACGGGAGTTGCGCGAAGAGGTCGCCCGGCTCAAGGATGAGATCCGCCGGCTCCGTCACGATCAGCACGAGGTCCCGCCGCACTATTTATAGCCTCAGGACGTCGGGGTCTCACAGGCAACCACGTTTCTCGTGGCCAAGACCTGCGCCGCAGCCGCGATCAAGGTTGAACGAGATAGTGTGCCGTTCGTAACCGCCCCCGCCACGGCGTTCGAATCTCTTTGCGCCTGGGCCAATGAATTCGCCGGCGTGCCGGGCGAACCGTTGAGGACCAAGTCAGCACCCGCTTGCGGGGCCCTCACCATCGCCGCCGGTTCGGACAGATGAATCGCGCTGATGGCGCCGGCCGAGAGCGAATCGGTGACGATGAGCCCCCTAAAACCGAGCTGCTGACGCAACTCACTCACCACCGCGGGCGAAAGGCTGGCTGGCAGTGCCGTGAGCCCAGGGACTGAAGCGTTAGACAGCATGACCGCGGGCACGCCACCGGCGATTGCCTTTTCGAAGGGCGCCAGGGCGGTCTTTTGCAACTCCGACCACGGCTTCGTTCTCGCCGGCCCGTAGTCGGTGTTGCGCGACGCGCCACCGAGCCCCGGGAAGTGCTTCACCACCGCGGTCTCGTTAGCTTGGCTCAGACCCTGCACGAATGCGGCGCCGTCGACGGCGACGACACTGGGCGAGCCGCTGAAGGAGCGCATCCCATCCGGATTAGTTGCGCTGGGTGCGGCCGCGCGCCCGTCGACGTCGAGCACCGGCGCCAAATCGACCGTGACGCCCACGGCGTGCAACGCCGCACCCACACGCTGAGCAATCGCGGTGATGCGTGATGCCGAGAGATTGAGGCCCATCGTGTGGGCCCACGGAAACGATCCAACGAAGTTCGTCAGTCGTTCTACCCCGCCGCCCTCTTCATCAGTCATCACCAACATCGGAAACTTCTGGGGGGCGTGAGCTTGCACGCGTGCAAGCAGGGTTGCCATAGTGCTCGGTCCGGTATCACCAAAGAGCAGCAGTCCACCGAACCCCGCACTGGACGCCGGCACCATCGCGGCGACGTTCATTGCCTTGACCGAGACCACAATTGTTTCGTTGGCAATCTGGGTAAGCGGCCAGCTGGACACAACCTGCACGGCGCACGCCAAGTTCGCGGCTGCAGGAGGTAGAGCGCTGCTCGCGGCCGTCACCGGCACGACGGCACCGACGACCACCGCCATCACGACACACGCCGAGCGCATTTTTCTCATACAACGAGGCTACGAGGAGTTCATTATTTGAGTTCGCAACTACGATGGTCTCGTCCTTTAACAGTGAGGTTTTGATGACGGAGTTAATGCCAGCCGCATTCATTGGCCACGGCAATCCGATGAATGCGATTGAACAAAATCGCTACACGCAGGCGTGGACCACCTTTGGCGCGTCACTCCCCACACCCAAGGCCATTCTGGTCATCTCCGCGCACTGGTACGTCAACATCACTGCCGTCACGGCCATGCACGTGCCGCGCACCATCCACGATTTCTACGGCTTTCCCGCCGATCTCTTTGCCGTGAAGTACCCCGCCCCCGGTGACCCGCAGATCGCCCAGCGCATCGTCGACGTGGTCCAGCCCACCTACGTAGGACTCGACGAGGACAGCTGGGGCATCGACCACGGCACCTGGTCCGTACTCGTGCACATGTTCCCCGAGGCCAACGTGCCGGTACTGCAACTTTCCATCAACGCCGAACTGCCCTTCGACTACCACTTCAACCTGGGCGCCCAGTTGCACGCCCTTCGTGAAGAGGGCGTGCTCATTCTCGGCAGCGGCAACGTGGTGCACAACCTGCGCCTCGTCGACCGCAATGCGCCCGGGCAAGGGGCCGACTGGGCTCACCGCTTCGATGACGAGGTTCAAGCGCTGATGACGAGTGACGCGGGAGCACTGGGTCGCGTGTCGAGCCACCGCGACTACTCGCTCGCCGTGCCCACACCCGACCACTTCTTGCCGCTGGCCTACGTCGCGGGACTGAGTGCCGCCGCCAACTCGCCCACGAGCACGCTGATCGACGGCTACGAGATGGGCTCGCTTTCGATGACGGCCTACGAACTCGCGGGAGTCTGAACCCTACTTTCGAGCGGCGCGACTCGCTCGCCACAACGAGAGTGCCAGTGCACTAACAGCGAGGGTCGGCAGCGAAATTGCCGCCGCGGCATTGAAGTGACCGTCAAGGCTCAGCAGCGCCACCACACCGATGGTGAGCACGACGGCGACGAACAGCTCCGGCGTGTCACCGACTAAGAAATCCCACCAGAACATGGCGAAACCTTTGAGCAAGCGCACAAGCAACGCGGACTTCGTCTCCATTACGAGACCGCTCCGGAAGTCACGTTCGGATGGGCCCAACGCATGAGCAGAATTAGCAGCCACGTCACGAACGCGTAGAGCACCACAAACACAAACAGCATCACGTCATTGCCCGGCCAGGTGATTTTGAGTCCCTCGCCCGTCCAGAAGGTGCCGTAGGTAACGAGCAACACGCCCACGCCGGTCTTCATGGCGTTTTCCGGTACGCGTGAGAGTTGTCGAGCGACTACCACGCCCGCAGTACTCACCATCACCACCGCGATCGCGGCGACCACGATGGCCAAACTCATCCGATGCGCCGACGTGCCCAGCGTCAACACGATGATCACCACTTCGAGGCCCTCGAGGAACACGCCTTTGAACGCAACCACAAAGGCCACCCGGTCACGTCCCACGGCAGCGTCCACCGCTTTCAGTTCTGCGACCTTGCGACGATAAATCTCGTCTTCATCGTGTTTGTCCTTTAGCCCACTCGATCGCAGTATTGCCTTTCGGAGCCACTGCATTCCGAAGATCAAGAGCACTCCACCGACCACGAGACGCAACCAATTAAGCGGCACGTGCACGAGCGCCGGNNTGCTGACCTCCAACCACGGGTGTGGCCAACAGCCAGCACAATCGTGAGCGCTTCAACCATTTCTACGGTGCAAGCCAGAAAGACCGCGCCGACGAGGACAACAACGCCCGGTGAGAACACGGTGGCAATCAAAAGTACAACACACCTCTCGCGTGGATCAACAGAAAATGAAACAAACCCCGATGACGACCTTAGGCTCTATCGGTCGCGGCTGCGTAACTCATCTTCTACCGCCGCCGGGTCTAGACCTCGGCTGCGAAGCAATAAGAGGCTGTGAAACCAGAGGTCAGCCGCCTCGCTCACGACCCGATCGTCATCATCGCTTAAGGACGCCACCACGAGTTCAACGGCCTCTTCGCCCACCTTTCGGGCGGCCAACGACGTGCCACTTCGAAGCATCGACGCCACGTACGAGTCCTCGGAGTTCTCCAACTCGCGCTGCAAGATCCGCCGCCAGAGCCAGGGTGTGAAACACGATGTCGAGCCGTCGTGGCAGGTGGGGCCGTCGGCATTCACGCGCACTAATACCGCGTCCTCGTCACAGTCGAGCACGACTTCGACGACGCGCAACGTATTACCCGAGGTCTCGCCCTTTTGCCAAAGCTTCTGTCGCGACCGGGAGAAGAAATGCACCAGCCCGCTCGAACGCGTGAGTGCCAGCGCCTCTTCATCCATCCAACCGAGCATCAAGACGCGGCCAGTCGAATCGTTCTGGATAATCGCGGCGCGTAGTTCGTTGCTCACACGCGCTCCCCGACCGGACGTAGTTCGATGCCCAGTTCCTCAAGCTCGCGCCGCAGACCCGGTAGCCCTGCGGGGTTCTCATGCACGATTGACGCCACGAGGGCCGCATCAGCGATGCGCAGCGCGTCAGCCACGTGTTGGGCCGAACCGGCACCGCCCGACGCAATGACCGGAATGGAGATCGCATCGCGCACTTGCGCGGTGAGTTCCAGATCGAATCCCCTTCGCTGACCGTCGTGGAAGATCGACGTCAAAAGAATCTCGCCGGCACCGCGTTCGGCGGCTTCCACGGCCCACGGGACAACCTGTGTCGTGGTCGCCACCCGCCCGCCGTGCGTGTGCACGACGCCGCCGCCGGCGTCGATCGCAACCACCACCGCCTGACTGCCGTAGCGAGTGGCAATGGCGGTGACGAGGTTGGGACTGGCCAGCGCCGCCGAATTAAGTGACACGCGGTCAGCGCCCGAATCAATGATTCTCGACGCGTCGTCAACGCTGCGCACGCCACCACCCACAGTGAAGGGGATGTCGAGCACTTCGGCCACGTGCACCACCACCGAGGTCATTGTCTCGGTATCGTCGGGCGTGGCCGCGATGTCGAGCAATACCAATTCGTCAGCGCCACCGGCGCTGTAGAACGCAGCGAGTTCCACGGGGTCGCCCACGTCACGCAAACCCACGAAACTCACGCCCTTGACGGTGCGACCGTAGGCGACGTCAAGACAGGGAATCAGGCGCGCGAGAGGCATGACTCAAGACGACCGAGACCGGCGGGGCCGCTCTTTTCGGGGTGAAACTGNNCTCACAGATTCAGAAAATTGCTCAAAACTTTCAGCCCAACTTCGCCCGATTTTTCGGGGTGAAACTGGACACCAAAGAATGATCCACTCTTGACCGCGACCGAGACGCCGTCGGACGTCGCGACGGTGTCTAATGAATCGCTCGCGTAGGAGTGGGCAAAGTAGTACGCCTCACCCCACGGCTCGACAAACGCCCAACCGAGACGCGGTACGCGCCCTGAGGTCAGGCGCCTCACGTGACCCTTTAAGAGTCCGAGGCCCTCGACGCCGCCATCCTCCTCACTTGACTCGAGCGCCAACTGCATGCCGAGGCAGATGCCAA
>PMAL01000148.1 GCA_003152555.1 Acidimicrobiaceae bacterium
CCTCAAACAGGAGTACTGGCAGGCCGATGTCGTGGTCAGCCTCGGCGGCCTCAGTTACTTGGTTGGACTGAAAATCTATGGCGCGCACGAGGAGCACCCCGAACGTGCCAACGTCGGTCTGATGGCGAGCACCGTGCACGTCGAGACCTCGAATGCTCCCCACGAGCCAATGGCCGCGGAGTAAAAGGGAAGTTTCTGAACGCTTGATGTGGCCGGAGACGTGCGGGCCAATGACGGCCCGCACACCTCGCATAATCCTCTAGAGCAGGCCGGAAACCTGATGCACCTCGCCGCACGGTACGCCCAATGCGGCGTGGTGGCTGCGAACGGCCTCGGCGTCGGGCGCCTCGAGCAAGCAGTAGACCTTCCCGTCGGGATTGTGGAATAGCTCAATCTGACGAACGCCGAATTGGTCAGACTTCTCGTCCTTGGTCTCTTGAGTTATCTGTTGAATGGCCTCGTCCGGCAACTTCAGATCCTCATGGTAATCCATAAACTGTGGCACGGGTCCTCTTCCTTATGGTAATGACGCGCTGACAAGGCGCTGGTCTCTTGAACTGCGTACCGAGGAAAACTACACCTTTTGGAACATGGTTGCACTGGACGTAGAGCCCCGTGATCTTTCGGCGCGATTGCGTCAGCATCGCGTTATTGACGGCGTTGACGCAATCGCAGTACTACGAGGCAAACTGGAGGAATGACGAAACCTATGGGCCAGGTGCGCCGAGCAACACAGGGAGATCTTGACGCGGTATTGAATTTAGACCAACGCAATCCGGTGGGTCACGAACGCTCGGAATTGCTGAGCGCGCGAGTGCGATCGGGTGAATGCCTGCTCTTCGAGCGTGAAGGAAAGCCGGTGGGGTACTTGATTATGAGGTCTCGGGGATTCTTCGGCCGCGATTTCATCGAGTTACTGGTGGTCGCCGCACAAGATCGCAGAACGGGCATCGCCAGCCGCCTACTGCACGAGGCGCTCTCGCAGTCGTTGACTCGCGAAACCTTTACGTCAACGAATGAGTCAAACGTGGCCATGATCGCGCTGCTGCATAAGCGTGACTGGACGTTCAGTGGGCAACTCGAGGGCATCGACGAGGGAGACCCGGAGTTCGTGTTCTACAAACGAGCGGCGCGAGCCGCGATCAGACCTTGACGCTTAAGAGTCTTCGCTCTGCTGTTGTTCTTCCTCTTGTTCGAGCAGCTCCTCGTTGGGCTTACGTCCAAGACACCGTAGAAAGAACCTGCCGACGGCGCCGACGTTTTGGCTTCGACCGTGGGCCTTCGAATGGCCCAGACGAGTGCCTGAGGGAGTTTGACTCGTTTCGGCCAGTCCCGCCAGTTGGATGTTGTTGGCCTCCGCATACTTCACCTTCGCCATGCGACGTCTAGGTTTTCTTGGCGCGTCTCCGGAAGATCCCATTGCAACAGTGTCTCACACATTGGAGCGAGTCCATTTAGGGGTCGCTCGACGAACGCTGAACGACGTCCACTACNNGTCTTTTCTTTGTACTGGGCATAGGGAGGGAACGCGGCAACGGCGCGGTCCCACCACACGTCCCGCTCGTCACCACTCAACTGGCGCACCGCGACGTCAAAGGGTTCGGGGCCGTCCTGGAGCATGACGTCGTCGGGATGGGCGAGCAGGTTGTAGTACCACACGGGGTTTTCCGGCGCGCCGCCCTTTGAAGCCACGAGCGCGTACTCACCGTCATGTTCGACACGCATCACCGGCGTCTTACGAACCTTGCCGCTGCGGTTGCCTCGGGTGGTGAAGATAATGATCGGCAGACCGGTGTCGCGCAATGTATTGGCTCGCGCACNNGAACTCTCGTACTCTTCGACTTGGTCACGAACCCACTGCGACGGGCTCGGCTCGTACTCTCCATCAACGGGCATTGTGTTCCCCTTTCTCATTCAGGACGTCAGTGATCCTTATGGGCAGAACTTAATGGACCATTGACACCGGGCAGTACGCCTTCGGTCCGTTCATCAGGGCGAGATTCGGGGCGACGTCCCTGGAGGGCGGAACTATGAGTTCGAAAATCTGAATCGCTCTCCAGTTTGGGGATCATAAAGCGGACAACTAAATTTTTCCCCGATCTTCACGAGACGATTCACTTGATCAAGCGGCAAATGGTGGCACTCGACCCGAAAGTGCTGGGATGACCACGTCACGCGAAATGAATCTTCACCGTCCGCACTGGACCACCCGAGCCATTCTTCTGATCCGTTTGACTCGCGTTGCGAATTGGGAAACGAGGCAGCTATCTCACTCAGTACTTCGTCAATGGGTAGGTCAGAGAGTCCTTCGACGGGCCGGTTAATTGTCAGCGCTTCGTACGTGGTCTTGGACGACTGGGACATCATGGTGGCTTGACGCCAAAAGACGAGCTCATAACTCATGACGACACTCGGGGGCTCGCCGGCGATGCCGTCGTCACGCGGTTGAGGCCAGCGAATGCATGCGTTCCATCTCCGTGGCGCTCATGTTCGGGTCTTGACTTTTCCACGCAACGGCGTCGTTGAGCATTAGGCGCACGTCATCTCTATCAAACGCGCTAAGAAATGTTTCAAGCATGACTTTTCGTCCGACGCTGACAATGGCCGACTTGATCCCGGCGAATGCCAGTTGTCCGGCGGACATGAGAATCCATGTCACGGCGACGTCAACACTTGGATTGCCACGGGCGGCATTGGGCCAGTCAATGACCACGGGTCCGTCTCTGGACATCAGCACGTTGAGCGGGTGCAGGTCCATGTGCAGTAATCGATCACCAGTTCCGAACGGCGCATCGTGGAGCCACTCTGGTGCCGCGATGGNNGCGATCCGGCAGCGTCAACCATCGTGGGTCCATCGACTCGTTGCATGACCAGATCAAGACCGTCGTCACTGACGTCGAATACTTCCGGGCAGGGATATCCCTGGGCGCGGACATAGTGCATTGTCTTGGCTTCGCTGGCCATTGAGCGGCCATTGCGGGAACGTCGTAGCACGCGGCCGCTGCCGCATTCGAAGATGTCCGCGTCGCGCCCGGACGCCATCAACTTTCCGGCCAGTTCCATTTGACGAGGCTACTTCTTCGTTTTTTGGACTAACGCGTGGGCGGGAGACAGCATCTAGGGGTATTGGTAGTTTGTGATCGAGGTTTCAAAAATGGGTAGGAGGGCTGCACATGGTCGATGAATTATCGGATCCTCGCCGAAGCGAACCTGACTTCGAACTTGGTGAGCGAGAGATGCTTGAAGGGTGGTTGGAATTTCACCGCGTGACACTGATTCTCAAATGCGAGGGCCTCACTGACGCCGAGCGCAAGCGTCGCCCGGTGCCCACGTCGAAACTGTCACTTCATGGTTTGGTTCGTCACATGGCCGAGGTCGAGCGGAGTTGGTTTCGTCGCGCGCTCTTGAGCGACGCTGATGCCCCTTACATCTGGTTTGACGATGCCATTGAAGATAGTGAAATCGCCCCGCTGGATGAGGCCAATTGGGAAGATGACCTGTCGACTTGGTATCGCGAGTGTGAGTTGAGTCGGGCGGCCGCAGAGAACTTCGCGCTGGATAGCGGCGGTGCCCGAGGCGAAAAACTAGTCACCCTGCGCTGGATCTATAACCACATGATCGAGGAATACGCGCGCCACAATGGCCACGCCGACATCATTCGTGAATTGCTCGACGGCAGTGTTGGCGCCTAGCGATCGTTCATTGACGCTGCGGTAAGCACGACTGCCTATGCGGCGGCGGAACCGTCGGGCGCTGCCCAGGAGAGCATCTTCACGCGTTCTGCGTTGACGTAGTTGTTGGCCACGAACCAACGAGCGGAGTCGTAGAGCGCCGACGCCGCCGGGCGAGAGGTGTAACCGAGCTCGCTTCGGGCTCGAGCGTCATCAAAGGTCATGGTGGTAGCGGCCATTTGCGCCGCCTCCAAGGGAACCCTCGGTTCCCGGCCCAACACTTGACCTTCGATGAACTGCGACAAGCGACCGGCGATCATCGGGAAGACGGCGGGGAACTGGCGCTGCGCGCCTGGCAAGCCGGTCACATTCGAAAGAATCTCCAGCAGCGTGGCCATGGAGATATTGTCGCCGCCGCAAATGTAGCTGCGACCCTGGACCCCCTTTTCGAGGGCGAGCAGGTGCCCGGTGGCGAGGTCGTCCACGTGCGTCACGTTCATGGCCGTGTCGACGAAGCCGGGCATCCGTCCATTGAGGTAGTCCAGGACCACTTTGCCCGAGGGAGTGGGGCGATAGTCGAAGGGCCCGTGCGGCATGGTCGGCAGCACGAGCACCACGGGGGCTCCCTGGGCCGCGAGGCGCAGGACTTCGTGCTCGGCGACGTATTTAGTTTGCTTGTAGTTCCCGTAGAGGTGCGACAAATCGGCGACGTCGTCTTCGTTTGACGGAATTCCCAACTTGGTTTTCCTTAGACCCAGGGTGGCGACGGTCGACGTGTAGACGATTCTTTCGACGCCGGCGCTGGCGGCGGCATTCACCACGTTGCGACTGCCCTGCACGTTGACGGCGTAGAAACTCGACGGGTCCGCGGGCCAGAAGCCGAATTTGGCAGCCAGGTGGAAGCAATAACGAGCGCCATCGAAAGCGCCGTTGAGTTCTGACGGGTTGGTGATGTCGACGTTGCGCCGCTGGACGTCGAGTCCCGCGAGATTGGACGTGCTGGCTCCGGGCTCTAGGAGCGCCAGGACCTCAACACCGCGGCCTAAGAGTGCGCGCGTGACGGCAGAGCCAATGAATCCCGACGAGCCGGTGACGACCACGCGGTCGCCTCGCTTGAGTTTGTACGTCACTAAGAAACGTTCGACGAACTCGAGGGCGAACGGGTTCGCTTGAAGGTGCCCTTCGCCATTGTCCTGCCAAACTCCATCAACCACCCGCTGGAACTCTCGGCGTTGCTGAGCAGTTCGTCGAGGGCGTCAACAAAGAGGTCGATCTCTGTCTCGCCAGCGATGAGCGGCGGCAACAACTTAATGACGTTGACGTTGTCGNNTCGACCGCCTTCCAACGCAACTTGGCGCCGCGCGAGGTCGGCGGTCCAAAAGCCACGCCGACCATCTGACCGCGCCCTCGCACCTCGTGGAGAAATTCGTGTCGAGCGGCCAATGCCTCGAGCTTGGCACGCCAGAGTTCGCCCATGGCGGCGGAGTGTTCAACGATGCGTTCATCGTCGAAGACCGAGAGCGTGGCCAGCCCGGCCACCATTGCCAATTGGTTGCCCTTAAAGGTGGTGGAGTGCACCATGGCCCGATCCATGGAGCTGTAGACGCTGCGCAGAATCTTGTCGCTGGTCAGCATCGCGCCGACGGGAACGTAACCCCCGGAGAGCGCTTTGGAGACCGTAATGATGTCGGGCGTCAAGTTGTAGTGCTCGAAGGCGTAGAACTTGCCAGTTCGGCCAATGCCCGTCTGCACTTCGTCGCAGATCAGCAACGCGCCGGCTTCGTGGACGACCGCTTGCATCTGCAGCCAGCGTTCGGTGTCAAGCTCGTAGACGCCCTTACCCTGAATGGGTTCGACGATGAATGCGGCGACGTCGCCCCGAAGAAGTTCCCGGCGCAGGGCAGGTACGTCGCCAAAAGGAATTTCTGTGGCCCCGGGCAAGAGCGGACCGAAGCCGCGCTTAAATTCGGGCGATCCGTTTAGGGCCAACGCGCCCGAGGTGAGTCCGTGGTAGGCGTGGGCGTGATAACAGATTCGGCTGCGTCCGGTGCTGGCGCGCGCAAACTTGATCGCCGTTTCGACCGCTTCCGCCCCGGAATTAGAAAAGACAACACGCTCAATGCCGGCGTGACTGCGCGTGACCAACTGTTCGGCCAGCAGACCCGGTAGTAGCGCGCAGTCCATCTGGACCATGTTGGGCAGATCGGCCTCGATGGCCTGACGCAAAGCGTCCTTTATTACCGGATGGCTGCGACCAAGGGCGAACACGCCAAAGCCGCTTAACAGATCCAAATAGCGCTTGCCTTCGTCGTCGAAGAGGTAGCAGCCCTCGCCGCGCTCGTAGAAGCGGTCAAAGCCCAGCGTCTTGATGACCTTGGCCAGTTGGGGGTTGAGGTACTTCGCGTGTAACTGAAAATTCTCGCCACGCCGCTCTTCTAAGAGCTGGGAAAGATTAAAGGCCACAGTTCTCCTCTTCTATGTGAACAATCTAATGGGGGCGACACGCCATTCGAGGGGCGAGGCGGGTAACGCATGGCAACGCGTGAGTCATTCCACTGCTGCGGTATTTGGAGCAATGACGAGCGAGTGGACCGTAGGCTCAGTCGATGGTTATTTGCATGGCCCTCGTGGCCGCGTTCGCCAACGCCATTGCCAGCATTTGCCAGCGACTGGGCGTAGAGGATGCCCCGGACGCTCACGGCCCTTCCGTCGGACTCATCCGTCACATGGTTCGCCGTCCCGTGTGGCTATTGGGTTTTGTCATCATGGCGCTCGGTTACGCCGCCCAGGCAGTGGCGCTGCACCTCGGTGACCTCAACGTGGTCCAGCCAATTCTGGTGAGTGAGTTGGTTTTGCTGGTATTCATTCTCTGGCTCTGGTACGGCGTGTCCTTGCGCGCACGCGATATTGCGGCGGCGTTGGCGACCGCAATCGGTCTTGGTTTTTTTCTCTTTGTATCCTCACCCACTAGTGGAGCCAAGACACCCAGCAATTCGCTCTGGTTCGGCGTTGGCCTGGTGATTGTGTTCGCCGTCTTCGTTTGTGTGCTGCTGGCGCGACGGGGCCCTGCCTGGTGGCGGGCGCTTCTACTCGGCGCGGGAGCGTCCGTGGGATTTGCCCTGCTCTCGGCGATCACCAAATCAATGACCAACGTGCTCGTTACGGGCTGGGGAGCGCTCTTTAGTTCTTGGCAGTTATACGCGATTGCCGTAATTGGATTGGGTTCGTTCTTGATAATGCAGAGCGCCTTTCAAGTGGGCCCTTTCGCTGCGTCTCAATCGTCGCTCATCCTGGTCAATCCGTTCGCGGCGATCGCGATTGGACACGTCCTCTTCGGCGAATCATTGCGCGGCGGACCACTGTACGTGTCGCTCGAGGCGTTGTCGTTGGGCGTCATGGTGCTCGGGGCCATTGGCCTGTCGATGTCGTCATTAGTGGCCAACGTCCACGAGGAACATCCCAGCGATGACCTGCTGGCGGGCCGGGGTCGATACGCGAAGTGGCGCCGGGCGCGCACGGCGACCTAGGCCAGAGTTCAGAATTACCATTTGGCATGGCTATGAGCACCGCCGCTGACAATTTCACGCCACTTGACCGACCGGTACGGGCCGCAATTGTGGGCCTCGGAAGAATCTACGACCTCAACAAGCTGGGTTACGTGGGCAACGGCGACGTCGACGTCGTGGCGATAGTGGACCCGAACGAGGACCGTCGTGTTCAGCGACACGGTGATTTTCCTACGGCACAGGTTTTTTCCTCGATCGACGAGCTCGTATCGAGCGAATTGGCGGTTGACGCCGTGGAAGTGTTGTTGCCAATTGTGTCGCACGAAGAGGGCACCACGAAATGCCTCGCTCAGGGATGGCACGTCAACCTGCAAAAGCCAATGGCGAACAGCCTGGCGAGTGCTCGGCGGATGGTTGATGCCGCAATGGAAAATGGCTGCCAACTTCGCGTCATGGAGAATTACCTCTTCTACGAACCCCTACGCAAACTGAAAAGCGTGGTTGACCGCGGCGAGTTGGGCCCCGTCAGTGGCTACCACTTGAAAATGGTGGCGAGCGGAAAGGGTGGCTGGGACGTGCCCGGCGATACCTATCGCTGGCAGTTCGACCAAGCGCAACGGGGAAGGGGAATCCTTCTCTTCGACGACGGTTGGCACAAGCTTTCGACGGCCATCTGGCTCTTTGGTCCCATCAAGGAGGTCCGGGCTTGGATTGGATCGACAGAGATAATCGAGGGAGTTGAGATTGACGCGCCCACGACGGTCCTGTGGGAGCACGCCAACGGCATTCGCGGCGTCTGGGACATCACACTCGCCGTAGACATGTATTTGCGTTCTGACTATTACACCAATGATGAGCGTTGGGAAGTGACGGGCAGAAAGGGCTTTGCCCGCGTGAACCGATGCACGGGGCGTGGGGTGCAGCAACCAAGTTTCGAAATGTACCTCGACGGCGAGATGCGCTCCCAACACGCGCTGGACGACGACTGGGCGAGCACTTTCCGTGACTCCGGTCGACACTGGTTGCGCTGGCTACGCACCGGCGAGGGACCGCTCCTGTGGTCGGCGGATGAGGCCATTGAAGTGTTACGCGTGGCATTGGCGTGCTATCAGAGCAGCGACCAGGGCGGTCTCGGAATAGATCCACAGACTCTTCGTTAACGCACTCGCGATTGCGTATGACGACGTCACTTTTACGACGGACAAGTCGATCGCCGTCGTGAACTGTTCGTGAAATGTGCGTTCGAGTGGTACAGTGCACGCAGGACGTCTAGACCCCCGCTTCCATACTCGTCTGACAATTAGTCAGGGAAGTTAGAAAGCGGGCAGTGATATGGATAACGTCATGGGGCTCATTGGCGATCCCTCAAAAGTTAAGACTCCACGAAGTCTCTATTGGCTCCAGCGCTCCAAGTTGGCGGCGCTCGTATGGAACGCCATGAGAATCTGGTTGGGGGTCATGTGGCTTCAAGCGGGTATCGCCAAGATATGGGGTGCCGAGAATCCGACCTTCATGCACAATGGTGGCGCGGGCGTTGCTGGTTTCGCTGCCCACGCAGCTGCCGCCTATAGCTGGTGGGGAAGCTTCCTTCATAGTTTCGTGGTCCCCAACGCCGGCTGGATTGGAGTGTTGGTCGCCGTTGCGGAGTTCGCCATCGGTGTTGCGCTGGTACTGGGCTTGTTGACCCCGCTCGCTTGTCTCGGTAGTCTCTTGCTGCTCTTCACCTACGTAATGTCCGGCACCGCCAGCGTGTGCGCGTTCTACGCCTTATTCGCAGTCGTGATTCTCGCCATGTGGCGCACGTCAAGTTGGATTGGTGTGGATGGACTCATTTCGGGGTATCGTCAGCGCCACGTTGAACCGAAACTGGTGCGGCGAGATGAAATAGACGCGGTCGTGGTGCCCCGGGTGGATACGGTCGTTGTGCCCGACGGGGACACCGTCACCGTGCCTCTCGTGGAAACTTCGCCTGACCCGGTGCAAGTTTGAATTACATAGCCCTCCGCGCAAGCGCAGATTTGGCACCCGAGGACAATGCGCGCGAATGAATACGCACGAGCGCACCAGTCGCCCGCAACGTCTGTTGAGAGCGCGCGAGACGTGGGGCGTCGTCGCAGGAATTGTCGAGAATGTGGAGGAAAGGTTGCGTTGAGAACGCGAACTCAAAACCCAAAGATCCAGGTGGCGGCACTCATCGAGTGTCGTGACGCCGGGCGGCGGCAATCGTGAAGCGGAGTCTCGCTCGTGAGTGTCCCCTTAGCTGCTCAGCGGCGTTTGCGCATCGTGGCGTCTGACCGGCTTTTGGCCATCTTCACGTTGTTGTCGCAGCGCGAAGGCACACGTCCTCGGGCGGGTTCCTTGTGCGCGGTGGCGGCCGAATTTACCAATCTGAGCGGCGCCGGCATTGCTCTTGTTTCAACGGGCCGCCAATACACGAGCCTGTGCACCAGCAATACCGTTGCTCGCAAATTGATGGATCTTGAGTTCACGGTCAGCGAAGGACCATGTGTTGACGCCTGCTTGTCCGAATTCGCCATCGATGAGGCCGATCTCATCGCTGCGAACGATCGGCGTTGGGTGGCCTACGCCCCGTCGGCGACGGACGCGGGCGCCCACGCCGTTTTTGGATTTCCGGTGCGAATAGGCGCCATCCGGTTGGGGGCGTTGAGCCTCTATCGCGACCGACCAGGTCCATTGAACCCGTCGCAGCTGTCCGACGCCTACCTGATGGCATCGGTCATTGGACGCGCCGTTTTGGCAATGCAGGCCGGCGCCCCTCCCGAGATGCTCGCCATTGAACTCGAGCGAGAGGCCACTTTTGACTTCTCGGTCCATCAGGCCGCCGGAATGGTTGCGGTCCAAGGTTCAATGACCGTCGGTGACGCGCTCGTGGCGCTGCGCGCGCACGCGTTTGCGACCAACACTGCTCTGTCGGAATTGGCGGTTCGCGTAGTTATACGACAAACCAGTTTTGATCCAAATTTCGGCGCCTGGCGCGACAATGGCGTCGCGCTCACCGAATGAGCGAAGTATTATGTACACCACAGCCCAGCATCGCGACCACTCGTCAAAGTGCCGGGGCTAGACCGAAGGACTGGTAGGAAGATGGCGAGAGAGTCGCTTCTAATTGCAACCCTTGTGGAATTGGCCGACAATTTAGTCGACGACTTCGACGTGATTGATGTGCTCACGTTGTTGAGTTTGCGCTGTGTCGATGCGATCGACGTCGACGCGGCGGGCGTCATGTTGGCCTCGCCTGGAGGCGAACTGCAATTCATTGCATCCTCCAGTGAGTCGATGCGAGTGCTTGAATTGCTGCAGATTCAAGCTGATGAGGGACCGTGCGTTGACTGCTTTAAGAGCGGCACCGCCATTATTAACCATGAATTGGTCGAACCCGATCAGCGTTGGCCCAATTTTGCCCCGCGGGCCATCGCGCTAGGTTTCCACTCGGTCCACTGTCTGCCCATGCGCTTGCGCGGTCGCACGATTGGCGCGCTCAATTTTTTCCGGAAGGAAAAGGGCCTGCTCGACGACGAAGACGTGGTGCTAGCCCAAGGTTTGGCCGACGTCGCCACGATCGCCATTCTCCAGCATCGGACCTCGCTCGACGCGAAGACGTTGAACACGCAGTTGAGCATTGCGCTCGACAGTCGAATCATCATCGAACAAGCGAAGGGCAAGGTCGCCCAGGCGACGGGCACGGGCATGGACGATGCCTTTAACCGATTGCGCTCGCACGCGCGTAATCACAACATGGGTCTCACTTCCGTGGCGACGATGGTGGTCGAAGGTTCGCTGTCTGGCACCAATCTCGACGTACCGGGGCCCGCAAAAAGGCACTGACGTAGAACGGTCCTGGTCGCCCGAAGGGCCGCCGTGGTTGCGCAAAATCTTCTGGTCGTGAGTCACGAGAGCCATGAAACTCGGCTGCCAATGACGAGCAATAACCGCTCTCATCACGGACGGGGCGCACGTGGGAATGCGAACAGGTTCACAAGTCTCAGAAAATTAGTCACAAAATTGTGGCCGGAATGCCTCGGCCCCCCAGTAGGAGGGTGTTACTATCGAATTCAGGACGTCTAGACCCCGCTTCCTATTCGGCTGACAAAAAGTCAGACTGGACAGGGAAGGTGTGCGGGTGGGTCTCTTCTCAAAAGTGCGACGTGACTTCCTTGACTGTTGCAGTGGGACGTCACCGAATCGTTTCTTTCCGGGTACCTTCTTATTCCCTCGGTATGTTGCTGACAGCACTTCGTGCACTTCGATACCGACTTGCGATGCTCGCCTAGTGGGCGCGTATTCGAGTGAACCGGTGCGTCGCGAACATTCGTCTCTTCGCCGCATCGTTAGCGCTGATTTCGTCCGACAGCGCGTGTCAACGTCAACGTGGTCATCCGACGTCGGAACAGGTTCGAGTACATCAATCAAGTGCGATCAAGACTCCAAGGACGCGTCTTTGGGGCATTTATTGTCAAAGAGAGTAAATCGTCACGCACACCTCGCAGCGCACGGTGAGGTGAAGTCCCTGGTGACGGGCGCCACTGGCACCAGGGATGGAATGACGGTGTTATGCGTAATTCCTAGTCGCCCCACAGATATCCGTCGATCAATAACAGAAGAAAAGAGCTTGTCATGACTAAGAAAAACAAAGTGAAGAATAGCGCTCAGATAGTCAAGGGCAAAGTCAAATCAACCACTGGCAGGGCCACAGGTAACGGCCAACTTGAGGTTGAAGGAGAGGCCGACCAGATGAAGGGCAACCTGAAGCAGGCCGGTGAGAAGGTCAAGGATGCTTTCAAAAAATAGATCGACTATCCGCACTGTGGACACAAAAGACCGTACGTCGACAGGGATCGATTACCCCCCCTCGATCCCTGTCGACGACGTTGAACTAGGGAGCGAGATTATTTCGAGCGACAGCATTTGTCCGGCCGACACTTCAGCGGAGTGGTCAGACTCGCAACTGTCCTCGCTCGAACTGTTTCGTCAACTCGAAACGTGCGTGCGAGAGTTACTCGAAGTGAATTCCAAGGGTCGGTAATGTCCGCCCGATGCGTACGAGTGGAGACGATCGGTGAACCTCGAGGTTTCATTCATTCGAAACGGCCCATGACACGTTTTGCCGCGCGCGAGTTTGGCCAAGGAAGGGAGGCAACATGAAACAACTCAGTCGACGTCAACTTCGAGAAGACCGATTATTGAGGTCAATGGCTCGGACCGATCAAATGAAGGCCGACATGAACAGCGCCGGACTGTCCGCGTCGGACAGGACACACGAGCTCGGTGCGCGCGCCACTTCGAGTCAGTGGCGTTTTTCGATCAACCGCAATCGCCCTTCGCGCGCGCCGGCCGCTCGATTGTGGTCGGATAGTTCTGAGTTGCTTTGAGCGCAAACGACTACATTTCGCGCCGGCCGCTCACGCCCCCGGCGCCAATCCCGGATTACGGGAAGGTCTTTGATTCATCGTACGTGCCGACCAGTGGCTACGACCGAGTCATCGCTGACTGGCCTCTCTTGCCGTGGCCCAGGGGTCCGCTGAGTGCCACGGTGGTCTCGGCCCTGCAGCGACAACCGGGCACACTGGGCGCGACGCCGCCACTGACGAATCTCGATGCGTTGAGTGACGACGATTTTCAACTGGCCCTCTATCTCTGTTACGAGATGAACTATCGGGGCTTGGCGAAAGCCGAATGGGAATGCGATCCCGGTTTACTCGATTTTCGCACCGAATTGGAACGAATCTTTGTGCAACGACTGCGCGACGAGATTGGTCGCGCCACCGTGCGGCTCCCTCAGGAGGTGGTGGCCGCGCTCGAAGAATTAGTGAGTGACGCTGCGTCATCATCGCTGGCGATGTATCTGTGCGATTCGGGGACGATAGATCAGTTTCGGGAATTCTGCGTACACCGATCGGCCCATCAACAGCGAACGCTCGACACGGAGACGTACGTTCCGCTGCGACGCGTCGAGGAGAACGAGGTGGCCAAGGGGATGATCCAGTTTGACGAATGGGGCACGGTCGACGCCGGGAGGGTTCGGGCGAACTTTCTCGCCGCTGCCATGACGGCGCTCGGACTCGACCCCTCGTACGGCTCTTACGTGGAGATACTGCCTGGTGTCACGCTCGCGACGGCCAATCTGGCCACAATGTTCGCGCTGCATCCGCATTGGCGGGCGGCACTGGTGGGGCAACTTGCGGTCGCTGAGTTGACGTCAATGGAATCAATGGAACGTTACCGTCGAGCGCTGTTTCGTTTTGGACTCGGCCCCGTGGGCCGACGATTCATCGAGTCAGACGTTATCGTCGACTCGCGGCGACCACTGCTCGCTCGAAGTCAGGTAGTCACTGGGCTGCTCGGCGCAGGACCACAACTTGGAGCGGACCTGCTGTTCGGAGCTGCCGCGGCGATGATGCTCGAACAGCGATTTGGAGACCATCTACTTGATTCGTGGACCGAGTGCCGATCGTCGTTAGTGCCGTGGGAATT
>PMAL01000031.1 GCA_003152555.1 Acidimicrobiaceae bacterium
CCACTGTGGCGCAGCATCAGGTCGACCTCGCGATCGGTCTGCACGATGGTTCCCATGTGGTGGTGGAACGCCATGCAAATCCCGAACGCAGCCATGCGATCGGCGAGCGCGGTGAGCTTGCGGCCGTAGAATGGCCAGTCTTCGTCGGCAAGCCGCGGACGTTGCGAGAGCGGCTGGAAAATGCCGTCATGGCGGCCGCGGGAGGTGTCGGCGTAGACGACAACTTTGCAGCCGAGATCACGCAGTAATGTCAGATGTGGCAGGATGGCGGCGAATTCCTCGTCCACCGCGCGATCGCAGATGCGACCGTCGTACCAACCGGAAACCAAACGCAGGTGGTGGCTGGCGAGGATGGGTGCAAGGTCGGCGGACGCACGGGGGAATTTGCCGCCCAGCTCGGTGCCCGCGTAGCCAGCGAGGCGCGTCTCCGCGAGGCAGGTCTCGAGCGGAATATCGCCGCCGAGCTCCGGTAGATCGTCGTTGGTCCAGGTGATGGGGTTGATGCCAATTCGGACTGACATGACGACAGCGTTTCCTTTCAGCGCAGGGCTTGCGAGGCCGTTTCGGCAGCGGTCAGCGCGGCAATGGCGTCCTCGGCGCGGGCGGCGTCCGTCTCCGTGCCATCGGCGCCGCGTGCGAAGCTTTCGGCTTGCAGACGTAAGGCTTGCAGGAACGCGGCCTCGGCGTCGGGCGGCCAGAGGAAACGGCACTCCTCGGCATCGCGCGTGCCGAAAATATGCGCCCAGCAAACGTCGCCTTGCGGCAAGCGGCGGCCGAGCGAGACCAGGCCGGTGCTGCCGCCTGAGAGGTCGCACAACACATGCGCGCTCTCCGCGTCGCCTGGCACGTTCGGTTCCTCGGAGATCGTTGCGGCGCAGGCATGGATGGCGGTGATGTCCTGGCCGGTGAGCCAACGGAGCTGGTCGAATTCGTGCACGCCCATGTCAACGAAGATGCCGCCGCTACGAGCTCGAAAGGCTGTAGCCGGTGGCTCGCCGTCCCACTGCAGGCACGACACAGAGAGCACCTCGCCAAAGTCTCCGCTTACGATTCGGTCGCGAATTTGCTGCAGCTCAGGCACAAAGCGACGCCAGTAGGCAATCTGCAGTGCGACACCGGCGGTCTCGACGAGGGTCCGCGCTCGGCGAGTGTCTTCGGGCGCAACGCCGCATGGCTTCTCACAGAGCATTGGTAGTCCCGCCTGCGCCACCTTGGCAATCACGTCTACGTGGGAGTCACTAGGCGTGACGATTAAGGCGCCGTCGATCCCGCCCGCGTCCAACATTTCGTCGAGCGACGAATATCCCTGCACGCCGAATGCGCCCTCGACGTGTTCACGTAGTGCGACGACTGGCTCGGCGACGGCAACCACCGTGACGTCGGTTGAACCCTCGAGCGCTCGAAGGTGCGTCTGTCCCATTCGCCCCGCGCCGACGAGTCCCAGGCGGAACGCCGGCGAACTGGCGCTAGAAGCCACGACTCGAGAGGTACTGGCGATTCGCGTGCTGGTCGGCAATGGCCTTCGCGAAACGTTCGGCCGTCTGGGGGAAGATGTCCTGCTCGACCACCATCCAGCCCTCAAAGTCGATGCGAACGAGTTCGTTCAAGATTCCATCTATATCGACGTCACCTTCTCCGAGCGCGCAGAACACCTCGCGCGTCCAGATGGCCGGCGTTGGTTCGTTGTCCGCAATGACGCCGTCCATGCGCGAACGCACGGCGTCCTTTAGGTGCACGTGATTGATTCGCTCAGGCGAAGTGCGCAGCACTTCGAGCGGGTCGCCGCCGCACACGAAGATGTGCCCCGTCTCGAGACACAGCCCAACGTCAGAGATCTCGAGCACCTTATTGATCTCCCACGTGGCCTCGACGAACGTGCCGGTTTCGGGGTGGAACGTTGGTTCGTAGCCGCGGTCACGACAACGCGTCAGGACATCGTTGAGCCCAACCTCGAAGGCGGCCCATGCTTCGCCATCCAATCCCAATAGCGGGTCCGCATGGCTGCGTCCGGGTAGCAGGCGGCGCGTGTCGCTGCTCGCGTCGGCAATCGTCGGTCGCGGGCGTGGTCCGGGCACGTTGCCCACCACCGCATCGAAGGTGTCGAGCATCGCGTTGAGATCTGGGTAGAGCTTCTTCAGTTCATCGGGATTGGAGAATGGAAATTCCAAGTAAGCACCGGCGAGGCCGAGGTTCCTCTGCGCCAGTCGCTCGGCGAGCACGGGCCCGTCGCCGAGGTAGCCCACGGGGCCGAGATCGATGCCGGCGTAGCCCGCGCCGCTCACCTCGTCGAGCACGAACTCGGCGTCGGGCACGTTTGGGTCAATGCCCACTGTGAGTTCGAATGCCCCGTAACTGATAGGGGCGTTGGCAACGATGATTTTCATGTGATGTCCTTCTCTACTTTTCTTGTTTGGTACAACGAGATCTCTTTGCTCCGACGTTTACGCCACACCCGCGAACTCCGAAGGGCGCTCCACCGGAGCCTTGGTGCGCGCGCTGTGGATGATGGCTTGGCACAGCGCGATGTCGTGGTTGGCGTCGGTGCCGTTCGTGGGCACGGCCCCGCCCCTCATGACGGCGTCGTAAAAGACCGCCAGTTCCTGCTTGAACGCACTTTCGTAGGAGGTCACTTCCTCGCNNACGCGAGCGTTGGACGCGTACATCGCGAACTCCATTGAGTAGCGCGTCATGTCGGGCGTCTCGAGCCAGTGGATCGACGCCGCGACGTCGCCGTAGTTGAGCAGCACCGTCGCCATGCCTTGGCGCAGGTCCACGAAGTCGAGTCGCTCGGGTTCTCCCAAGACCGCGCGGATCGTATTGATCTCGTGGACCATGGTGTCGAGCAACACCGCGAGGTACTGATTGACCAAGAACGGATCATCGGTCCCGATCGCGGCAATGAGTCGATCATCGGAATCC
>PMAL01000066.1 GCA_003152555.1 Acidimicrobiaceae bacterium
GCTCAGTCGCTGCGCCAATTCGTCGACGTCGTCGGAGTGGTCATTCCACACCGTCACTTCGTGGTCGCTGAGCTTCTCGAAGCAGTTAAGCGTCGCCACTGTGTTGAAGTAGTCGTCGAGAATGCTGACCCTCATGGAACACCAACCTCCGATCTATTTCGAGATTTTCAGATTAACAACGATGCCGCAGGCAATTCGTGTATTGACAATGGAATGGCTCGCGGCATCATGATTCGAAGGAACATTTTCTGATTGATGTCTCGCGGCGGATTCCAAAGGTAGAGTTCGCGGATGAACGAAGAACTTCGACTCCGAGCACGACAACTGGTGGTCAAGGGTTTCCTCGTCACGGCGCTCGGCTACTTCATCGTGCTGGTGCGGGCCCTTATCCTTGATCACTCGGTGGGTTGGCTCTGGACGCTGGACACCATCAGTGAAATTGCTACCTCCCTCTCTTGGGCAGCCGCGGCCTTGGCATACTGGTGGCTCGGTCAGGTCAGGTTCATGGATCAACAGGCCTCTTTGATGAGCAAGGCGTTCTATGGTTTGGCGCTACAATCGTCGCTGGTCGCGACGGTGTTCTTGAGTGAAGTTATTTTCGCGTTCTCTGTCGGCTACGTCGAGTGGTGGCCCACCGCCAGCGGAATCATCGGGGTAGTGGGAATGCTCTTGACCGTTGCGGGCTTCATCTTGCTGGCCCGTACATTTTCGCCAACAGCGGCGGTGCCTCACGATACGACGTGAACTACATTGCTACCGATCAGCGCCTAATCACGAGCGCAGAGCGAACCAGTGGCGAGCAGCCGGCAGAGCGGCGAATACAGTTGACGGTCCAGACGACGAAAGCGCACGGAGTCACTGCCTTTTGACAGTAGTGACGTCTTGGCGCCGAATCCGGCGACACTACGGATTGCCAGGACACCCGCCATCAATGCGAGCGCCCATCTGCGAAACCATTTGGGCATCGGCAGGCGATTTAACACCAAGGCAGCGCCGGCCGCGAGTAGCGACGCCACAAAAAAGCAGGCCCGCGACGAGGGAACCGTCGTTTGTCCGATGACGGCGTCGGCCAACTCTCCGCGATCGTGGAAGGGAAACGAGGAGCCCAATCCCCAGGCGGCATGTAGCATCGCCAACGCACCCAACGTCGTACCAGTCGCTACGGACGCCTTCGACATGAACGTAAGGGTAGCGAACAGAAATGTCGTGTCATTTGATACGGTCCTCCCGAACGATCTGATTGTTGAAGTCGTTGGTGCGAATGGCTTGGCGCACTTCCCGAGTCGTTAAGTTTCGTTTCTGCCAGAAGCGCTTGACAACAAGTGAAGTCGTGGTTAACTTTGCCGCATGCGAGGACTCTCAAGTTGAGAGTTAGTAGCTAGGGGGAAGATCACTTAGGTCCACGGACACGACGTAGTGATGAGTCGAACCTTGGTTTGATTCCGGTCAGCGGGTCTGGCCCAGTGATGCGTTCCCGCTCTCTTGAAGTGAATCGACATTTGACTGACGTCACGCGTTGGGTAAGGACACCTAAGACGTATTGACCAACCGTGAGCGGACTTAATCGGCGAGGAGAGGATGATCATGGAGCCAGAGGGAGCAACACCGGGGGCAGTTTCGGGCAGAACGGACAGTTCCGCGACTGCTCACGCTGACGCGAAGGACTTAGAGACGTTCGGTTATAAACAGGAACTGCACCGCACGCTCGGCCTCTTCAGTTCTTTCGCCGCCGCGTTCAGCTATATTTCGCCGTCAACCGGTATCTTCACGCTGTTCGCGTTCGGATTAGTCACCCTGGGTGGTGTCTTCATATGGTCGTGGCCCGTCGTCGCGATAGGCCAATTCATCATTGCGCTCAATTTCGCCGAGGTGTCTAGCCACTATCCCGTCGCCGGGTCGGTGTTCCAGTGGACCAAGTACCTAGCTGGGCGACCCTACGCGTGGTTCACGGGTTGGATATACATCTTCGCCGGCATCCTCACCGTTACTGCTGTAGTCGTGACGCTGCCGCTCACGATTCTGCCCGCCCTCTACAACATGGGCTGGCACGTTGATGCAGGTGCGTTGCACGACCAGATTTGGGTCGCCGCAATCACGCTCGTCGTCATTACCGTGCTCAACATATTCAGCCTGCGCCTGGTCTCGCTCATCAATAACACCGGCGTCTTCTTTGAGATTGTTGGCATGGTGATCTTCGCAATCATCATGCTGATCGTGCACCGTCACCAGAACATCTCGGTGGTCACCAATAGCGGCGGCATTCACGTGACGTTGCCGGCCTTCTTCGCCGCAATGTTCATGAGTCTCTTCGTGATTTACGGCTTTGATACCGCCTCGACCCTGGCCGAAGAAACCCATGACCCGCGCCGGCGAGCTCCCCAGGCGGTCCTGATGAGCGTGTCGGGGGCCTTCATCATCGGTGGCATCTTTCTGGTAGCGCTGCTTATGGCGATTCCCAACCTACACACGGCTATTAAAGATGGCTGGGGACCGGCTCAAATTATTGACGCCAACTTCGACACCTTCTGGGCGACGGTCTATCTCCTCGTTGTCTCCGCGGCTATCCTCGTGTGCTGTCTGTGCATCATGGCCGCGACGGTGCGACTCTGCTTCGGCATGGCCCGTGACAACCGTCTCCCGGCGTCGCGCACGCTCGCCAAGGTGCACCCCACGCTGCGCACGCCCATTGGATCGTGCGTCGCCGTCGCCGTGCTCGCGGCGATTCCGCTGCTCAAATACGCCGGCGCGGGCATTGTCGCCATCGCCGCGACGGCGCTGATCTACCTGTCGTACTTCCTCGGTAACTTGGCCATTCTGTGGGCGAGGTCGCACGGTTGGCCCAAGGTCGAGTCACCGTTCAAACTCGGCAAGTGGGGAATGGTTGTCAACATCCTGGGCCTCTTGTACGGCGCCGCGATGCTGATCAACTTCGCCTGGCCCCGCGCGTTCTCTAACCCGGAGCCGTCTCAGACTGCGGGGGCCTTAAGCCTCGGTATCCACTTCTTGAATAACATCCCGATTCTCTACACCGTGCTCGGGGCGATCCTGATTGTCGGAGTGATTTACTACTTCGTCTCTGAGGTGAAGAAGCCGCTGCCGGTGATACCGCCAGCCGAGACGGGCAGTTTCACCATCCCACCGGAGTCGCTGCCCTATCGGGATGTTGAGCCGGGCTAACCAT
>PMAL01000026.1 GCA_003152555.1 Acidimicrobiaceae bacterium
CCTCACCTGCTCTGACAGCGCCCTACGGATACTTGAACCCAAGGTCTTCTTCTCCCGCTCACTGATATAGATAAGGTACGCGTATTCGAGAATATGAACACACTGGGGTCGGTCACACCATCGGATGAACCAATTCGAGACGCGTGCCCCCAAATGAAAGGAATACCGATTCCACTGACAAGGCATATTGCGTGCGGCTCTTCAAGAGAACAACATCGCAGTATTCAACGCTCGTTTTCGTGCGAAAGCACAGTCACCCATGCTTGATGACGCCCATCACGCAAGGCCGACGGTGGTCTTTGTTGCTGACGCCCCGTGGGAGTGCTTCTTCCACCTGGCGGCCATTCTTCGGAAGGCTGGATTTCGGACGGTGCGCGTCTCCGTAGGGCAATCAAGTTGGCAAGCCAACCGCATCCTTTTTGATCGCCATGTCTCGCTTCCTTTTCCGCCAACTCCAGAAGAGTTGGCGGAAATCCTGTCCACCGAGTACGTAACTGATGTTCAGCCGACGGAGAGTCTCGCGATGACGACATACGCCGCCCTCAACTTGCTGCCTTCTTCGCAGCGTTCGGACATTTGGATCGGCCGATCTGCGTTTCTTGACAAATGGAGCGTCGCGAACGCCTTGCGCCACCTCGGGCTTCGAACTCCCGACACTCTTCTCGCTGATGCCACCTCACCGATCGAAGCGGTCGCGAAATTATCCTTGCCAATTGTCCTGAAGCGGCGAGTGGGCTCTTCCGGATCTGAAGTCGAGGTATTCAACACCCTCGAATCTCTCCAGGCGTTCGTGGCGGAGATCGAATGCTCCAGTGAGTGGTTCTTCGAACGATTTATTGAGGGTCACTCGTTGGTGGGCGCGAGTTGCGTTGGCGACGACGGCATCGACTTCATAGCAGCCTATGAGATTCTCAAACGCTTCAATGTACGTGGCTCCTCAATCATGGTAGAGATCCGGAACGACGCGAAGATTGTCGAGACGGGAAGATTGCTGATCAACTCCCTGAAAATTCGTGGATTGGTGTGCTTTGACATCATTCGGGACTCGAACGGCATCGACTGGATCCACGATGTTAATCCCCGAGACTTCGGAGGATTATCCATGTGTCAGCTTGTCGGTTTTGACTTTCATGGTGCCTATATTCGATTCTTAGAAGGACGCGGTCCTCTCGAGCCGAGCCGATTCGATACTTCTGAAGTTAAAGCATTTGTCTTTCCCCATGGATGGAAGGAGCTACTCCGATCGGGGCCACCGTGGACCGCTGGGTTTCGTATCTTCCTATGGACGTGGCGGTACGGGAGACTCCTGGGCCCCCGATACTTCCTCTCCTTGGCCATTCGAGGACCGGCCACAATATTCCGGCGGAATTGGAAACGCCCGGGAACCCGAGCGGTAGGGACTAATTACTGACATCACGCTCGATCGGACTTACGTTTGAAGTACGCTGCCGGCGTGATTCCGGTTTCACGTCGAAATGACGCCACGAACGCACTGACTGATTCGTAGCCAACGGAACGAGCGACATTGGTGACCGGCGCTCCATCGGCCAGTGCCTCCATGGCCGCGCGAAGTCGCAGTAGCGACCGCCACCTTCCGAAAGGCAAGGATGTTTCGGTGAGGAACGCACGAGCGAGGGTGCGGCCACTTGCTCCCACTTCCTGTCCCCACTGCACCAAAGTCCGGTCGTCGGAGGGATCCTCGATGAGCATCTCTGCGACGCGCCGGGAACGCTCTTCGCTGGGCATGCGCACGTCAAAGGACACCACGGACTGGCTCTAACAGAGCGACGAAGAACTTCGTGCGGCGGAGGAGATCGCTACCGCGATGCGCGGCGAGAATTAACGAGATCTGATCTCGTTATCGGGGGGTTAACACGCAGAACTCATGGCCATCGGGATCAGCCATGACCACCCAGTTGACCTCGCCTTGGCCAATGTCGATGCGAGTCGCCCCAAGAGAAAGAAGACGCTCGACCTCAGCGTGCTGATCGCCGTCGACGGGTGGAGCAAGGTCGAAATGTAGCCGATACTTCCCGGTCTTGGGCGTCAATGGACCACCGCCCCAGGTGATCATTGGTCCGCCGCGCGGCGAGCGAATCGCGGCCTCTTGGTCCTGATCCCAGACCAATGGCCAGCCCAACGCTTCGCTCCAGAAGTACCCGACCTCCTGGGAACCTTCGCTCGCCAGCGCACCGATGAATCCGCAGTCGGCGAGGAAACTGTTGCCCGGTTCAATGATGCAGAACTCGTTGCCTTCGGGGTCGGCAAGCACCACGTGACTCGCGTCCGGGCCCTGACCGATGTCCAAGTGGCGGGCACCAAGTGCGAGCGACCTCGCCACCGTCCGGCGCTGATCCTCGGTCGACGTGCTCGTCAGATCGAAGTGCATCTGGTTCTGACCGACCTTTGGCTCATCGGTTGGAAGAAATCCGATCCGAAACCCCGTGTCATCACTCGGCAACAACTCATTTTCGTCTTCGGGGTCGCTGGCCATCTCCCAATCCAGGACGCCGGACCAGAAACGCGCGAGACGCTGAGGGTCATTCGCATCGAAGCGGAGCGCAACGAGTTGACACGTCATAGCTGCCGCCCACCTCCTCTCTGCTGACTTGGAACCACACAGGATACGTTCTTTGCGTCCAGAAAGAGAAACAACGCTAGGCGAAGAAGACCCGCGACGTGAAGAGAATGACACGTACCGGCACCCGCGTGGGATCATATGCGTGTCGCTCCATGGTCTCACGACGCCGCTTCCAGCGTGGCGTTGGGTCAAGGACAACTCGCCACGGACTCTTCAGAGATGTTCCCGACACACGCAAACCCGGGTAGTGACCAACCGGGCTCGAGTGCCTACGTTCGTGAGCGGGGCACACCACCAGCCTCGGCCTTGGCGAGCACGAAGGCGGTGGCGGCACGCACACCGTTGAGAAAGAGCGTGTCCTGCTGGACCTTGGTGAGCCCAAAGTCGGTCGCGACCAGGCCGGGGTAGATCGGATCGGTGCCCGTCCCATCCGACGACCTCGTCAGTCGGCGCGGGCCCGGCGAGGGCAGTTCGGGTCCCCACCCGACAGCCTCATCACCGGTATCGAACAGATTCTTGCGACGAAGCACCATGCGAAGGCCAACCAAGGTGAGCAAGGCCAAGGGTTTGGGGAGCCGGTCCCAGCCTCGGTGGTAGTCGAGAGAACTCGCCGCACGCATGTAACTGCGCTTCAGCACTCCATCGCGCATAATCGACCGCCCCCCAATGGAATCCATCGACGTCCATTGGATTGTGATATTAGCCTTCGCCCACGAATACTGAGAAGAAGATTCTGCGTTTTACGTGCCGTCGCGATGTCGAGGTGCCTGGTCCAGACAACCGCGAAATGGATCTCTCCGAGCGCAACGGATAACCCGGAGTCAAGAGACCGCGAGTGACGTCGAAGTAACGCTCGAGACAAGGTAGACGCATCGTGACTTTCGTCGCCGTGCTGCTGGCGGCCAGCAAAACTGCTGCTACTCGTCACCCAAGGCCGTGAGGCGCCTAGACAACCCTGGCGATCCGACTCCCGGAAATGACCACGCTCAACGAAGCCGACGACGACATAAACGTGCCGTCGCCGCTGTAGCTGGCCGTGATCTGGTGAACCTTCCCACTGGCCTGGACAATGTTCTCGGTGCACACGGCCGTGGCCTGGGAGGAGAGGGCCAGGTTGACGCAGCCCGCAATGACGACGCCACCGTCACTCAGCGTCACGGTGCCGGTGGGTCGGCCCGCACTGAACTGACCGGGCAGCACCGACACAAAATACGTCACGCGACCCAGCCCGCGCTTCAGATTCGACGACGACCGCAGGAGCACGATTGACCTCACCTTGGAAACCGTCACCGTGGTGTTGGCCGAGGCGCCCTTGTAGGTGCGGTCGCCCGAATACGTCGCGACCATCAGTTGTGATGATCCGAGTGCGCCCGAAACGCTCACACGACAGCTCACCTGTCCTCGGTAGGAGAGCGCCAGAGTGGTGCAACCGGGAATGGGCGCACCGTTGTCGCTGAAGCTGACCGTGCCGCTAGGAGTGGGCTGGCGGAACGCTCCGGAAACCTGGGCGAACAACGTCACGTCGCCGCCCGGGCGCACGTTGTTGGCGCTGGCCACGAGCTCAATGCGAGCGGGCAGGTTCCGACTCGACGTGAGGACCGCCACGACAAAGGGACCGGATAGCGCCGGGGGCGTCACGCCATTGCTCGCCACGACCGAGTACGTGAAGTGCGTTATGCCCGCGGGCACCGTTGCCGACACCACGCCGCTGGTGGCGCCAATGCTGAGCCAACTTGGCGCCCCGGGAGCGAGCGCGTAGGTGGGACTCGGCGTGCCCGTCGCGACGAAGGTGTAGTGGTAGGCCGTCCCCGACGTCGCGGTCAAGGGCGGGGTGTCGGTGCTGAACTTGGGAGCAACTGAAGTGAGCGCGCCCACGAACACCGTTCCTTCCATCTGGCTTAGCGTGGGCGACGACGTTGCGTTGACGGTGATGGCAATGCAGGCGGGCGGGCCAGTCAAGACCTCGTTGGAGACCGCTTCGTATCCGCCCGCGCCGGCGTTGGCCGCCGGGTTCCACCACATCACGCTGGTGGCCCCACCGAGGTCGCAGTCGTTGATGGTGAGCGAGGTAAACGTGTTGGGGCTGCTGATCGCGACGTCGAAATACCCTCCGCCAACGGAGAACGACGGTGCACCGACGGGATCGGCGGCGTAACGACCCACCGTGATCGCACCCGTGCCCTGCGCCGTCGCCGTCACCGAACCAGTAGTCGCAGTCGACGTCGACGTCGCGCTTCCGCCGACGGTCTCATTTGTCCCCGACGTGCAGTTTTCCAGCGCCCCGCAGGCGGGTGCTGGTCCGGCAGCCGGAGTCACGTCAAAACTGTTCGAGAGAACCGTCGTGGCCAGTCCGCTGGTCGCCGTGAGCGTGTAACCCGTCCCCGCCGCGCTGAGCGAGCAGGTGAAGTGAGCGACGCCACTGGTGACGGTCACGGGATTTGACGTGCAGCTCAACTGCGCCCCGGGCGTGCCCGTGCTCAGCGTAATGCTGAGCGTGAACTGGTCGGTGTTGTCGCCCGTCACCACGTCACCACCGGACTCGACCGAGACCGCCACGTCAAACGTGGACGACGCGGACGTGGTGGTGGGCGGTTGGGTCGTGAACACGTCCTCGGGCAGCGCGGCGGCACCGAATTCGTAGGCGTTGGCCTCAGCATCAGCGGGCACCGCCGCGACCGGCGTCGCCGGATCGCTCGCGTTCGTGAAGGTGACGTCGACGTTGGTCTCGAGCGTCGTCTCNNGTCTCGGTGCCGGTCGTGTCACTGGTGGGGTCGAAGGCCACGGCGAGCAAGGTCAGTCCCGCGCTCTCGAACCCCGAGCCGGTAATCGTGAGCGTGTTGGTGCCCGTCAGTGGACCGCCCGTCGGGTTGAGCGCGTCAATCACCGGGGCGCCAAAGGTGTAGTTGGCGTCGTCGGGCTGTGCGGGAGTCGCGTCCACGGGGCTACCCGGCGTGGCGACGTCGTTGAACGAGACGTCAACGTCGGCTTCCAAGGTGCTCGCCCCGTCGGCGGCGGTGGTGGCGTCGGGCGCCGTCACGGTGATCTCGGTGTCCGAGATAACGACGGGATCAAGCCCCACGAGGGCGTTCGCACCCCCGGTGTCGCCCGACGGCTCGAAACTGACCTGGTCGATCGTGAACCCGGTGCCTTCGAAGCCCGTGCCGGTAATCGTGAGCGAATTGCCACCCGCCAGCGGACCGCCGTGGGTCACCGAGGTGATCACCGGTCCGCCAAAGAGATAGTTGGTGTCGCTGCCCTCGCCGGTGTCCGCGGTGATCGGGGTGCCACCGATCTCGGCGTCGGTGAACGAGACGGTCACCGTGGACGCCAGAGAGTCCTTGCCGTCCGCGGCCGTCGTGGCGTCGGGGGCGGTGACGGTTAACTCAGTGTCGGACACCACCACGGGATCGAGTCCCACGAGGGCGTCGCCCCCGGTGTCGCCCGACGCAGTGAAACTGACCTGGTCGAGGGTGAAACCGGTGTCCTCGAAGCCGGTGCCGGTGATGGTGACTTTGTTGCCACCGTCCAGGGCTCCTGATGCGGGATCGAGCGAGTCGACCGTCGGCGCGCCGAAGGTGTAGTCGAGCAGGGCGTCGTCGTCGTTGGCTGGCTGGGCGACGACGGTGTCGCCCGCATCGCTGGTGTCGGCGAAGGTCACCGACATCGTGGTCTCGAGGGTTGGTTGACCCCCGGCGTCAGCCGTCGCGTCCGGCGCGGTGACGGTGATCTCGGTGTTGGACACCACCACCGGGTCGAGTCCCGTGATGGCGTCGCCCTCGTCGGCGCCCGACGTTGGATCGAACGTGACCGAGTCGAGGTCGAGCCCCTCCTCGTCAAAGCCCGTGCCGGTGATGGTGATGGTATTGCCACCACTGAGCGAACCAAAAGTGGGGCTCAGCGAGCTGACCGTCGGCGCGCCGTAGGTGTAGCTGGCGTCCGCCTCGCTGGAGGGCACGGCAACGATGGTCGTGCCCGGGGCGCTCGAACTGGTGAAGTCCACGTCCACGAAGGTGCTGAGGAACGACGCGTCGCCGGCCAGCACGCTCGCGTCGGGCACGGCGACGGTGATCTCGGTGTCCGAGACCACGTCGACGTTGGTGGCGGCGAGGTCTCCGGTGCCCTCGACGGCACCCACCGGGTCAAACGTCACCTTGCTCAAGGTGAGGCCCTCGTCCGTGAACCCCGAACCAGTGATCGTGATGGTGTTGCCACCCGCCAGTGGACCCACGTTCGGGCTGAGCGAGTCAATCACCGGCGCGCCGAACGTGTAGTTGAGCAGCCCGACGTCGGGGGTCTGGGCCGGGGCGTCGAATGGCGTATCCGGGTTCTGCGGGTCCGTGAAGTCCACGACCAGGGTGGTCGCGAGACTCGAGGCGCCGTTGGCAGCCGCGCTCGCGTCGGGGGCGGTGACGGTGATCTCGGTGTCCGAGAGCACTTGGGCATCAAGCCCGGCAATGGGAGCAGTGCCCTCGGTGTCGCTGGTGGGCTCAAAGCCCACCGAGTCCAGGGTGAATCCGGCGTCTTGGAACCCCGAGCCGGTGATCGTGATCGTGTTGCCACCGTCCAGACTTCCCGAGCTGGGCGAAATGGAGTCGATCACCGGGGATTCGAAGGTGTAGACGTCGGCGTCCTCGGCGCTCGGCGGCGCCAGGATGGGCGTGTCGGACTCGCTGGGGTCGGTGAAGGAGACCTCGACGGTGGTCGCGAAGTTGCTGTCATCCCCGGCGGCCGTCGTGGCGTCGGGCGCGGTGACGGTGATCTGCGTGTCCGAGACCACGACCGCGTCAAGACCGTCGATCGGTGTCGCGCCGGCACCGCTCGGGTCGAACGCGACCTGGTCGAGCGTGAAACCCGCGTCTTGGAAACCCGAGCCGGTGATCGTGACGCTGTTGCCGCCATCGACCGGTCCGTGGTCGGGCGAGAGTGAATCCAGCACCGGGGCCCCGAACGCGTAGGTGTCGTCGGCGGGCGTGGGGGTACTCGCCTCAATTGGATTATCCGGGGCGGCCGAAGAAGTAAAGAACAGGCCCACGTCGGTGTCGAGCGTGGTGGCACCATCCGCCGCGCCGGTCGCGTCGGGCGCGGTGACCGTGATCTCGGTGTCCGAGACCACGCTCGGATTGGTGCCGTCGAGGGCGTCCCCGCCGCCCACGGGACTGAACGTCACGGTGTCGAGCGTCAGCCCGGCGTCTTGGAAACCCACGCCGGTGATGGTGACGACGTTGCCACCGGCGAGCGGGCCGCCGGTGGGCGCGACCAAGTCCAGTTGGGGCTCCTCAAAGGTATACGCGTCGTCCTGGGGATTCGCCTCCGTCGCGTCCACTGGGGTCGAGTCCTCGGCGTTGGTGAAGGAGGCATCTATTTCGGTCGCGAGCGAGCTCTCCCCGTCGAGTTGGGCCGTCACGTCGGGGGCGGTGACGGTGATCTCACTGTCGGAGACCACCACCGCGTTGAGACCATCGATCGGCGTCGCGTCACCTCCCGTGGGGTCGAAGGTGACGCCGTCCAGGCTGAAGCCCGCGTCTTGGAAACCGGCGCCCGTGATGGTGATTGTGTTGCCGCCACCGTTGGGGCCGTTGTCGGGCGAGACCGAGTCAATCACCGGCGCGCCGAAGGAGTAGGAGGAGTCGCTCTCGGTCGTCGCGACGGCGCGCACCGGGGTGCCGGGGTCCGCAGAATTGTTAAAGGACACGTGGACGTTGGTCGCGAATTCGCCGTCGTCCCCGGCGGCCGTCGTGGCGTCGGGCGCGATGACGGTGATCTCGGTGTCGGACACCACGACCGCGTTGAGGCCCCCAAGGGCCTCGCTGCCGTCGGTGTCCGTGCTCGGATCGAAGGTGACCGCGCTCAGCGAGAGCCCGGAGGCCGCGAAGCCCGATCCGGTGATGGTCACGCTATTGCCGCCGGCGAGCGGGCCCGAGTTGGGCGCGACCGAGCTCAGCACCGGCGCGCCGAAGGTGTAATCATTGTCACCCGTCGCGGCCGGGACGGCCTTGATGGACGTGTCGGGCTCGTCGGGATTGTCAAAGGCGACGTCCACTTCTGCGTCGAGCAGGCCCTTGCCCGCCGCCGCGGCCGTGGCGTCGGGCACCGTGACGGTGATCTCGGTGTCGGATACGACGACCGCGTTCAAACCGTCAATGGCCTCGCTGTGAGTGGTATCGGTGTCGGGATCAAAGGCGACGTGGAGCAAGTTGAGCCCCGAGTCTGAGAACCCCGACCCGGTGATGGTGAGCGTGTTGCCGCCTCCGAGCGGCCCCGACGAGGGTGTCATTGAATCAATGACGGGAGCGCCGAACGTATAGTCATTGTCACCCGTCGCGGCGGGCACCGCCTTAATGGGCGTGCCGCCTTCGGAGCCGTCACTAAAGGAGACGCCGACCTGGGTCTCGAGCAGGCTCTTGGCGTCCGCCGCGTCCGTGGCGTCGGGTGCGGTCACCGTGATCTCCGTGTCCGAGACCACCGTGGCGTCGACACCCTCAATGATGCTAGAGCCAGCAGTATCACTCGTCGGATCGAAGCCCACCGTGTCCAGGGTGAGCCCCTCGGTCTCGAATCCCGAGCCGGTAATGGTCACGGTATTGCCGCCGTCGAGGGCACCGCTCGCCGGGCTCACCAAGTCGATAATTGGTGCACCAAAGGTATAACTCAGGAGGCCCACGTTGGCCGTTTTTGGCAGGGCCTGAATCGTAGAACCACCGGCGTCAGTAAAATCGACGAAGATGTCGCTGTCGAGCGTGCTCTGGCCGTCCGCACTTTGCGTCGCGTCGGGCGCGGTCACGGTGATCTCGGTATTAGACACCAACACCGGGTCATCGCCCGCAATGCCGTCGGTTCCTCCCGTGTCGGAGTCCGGGTCGAAGGACACGCTGAGCAGGCTCAGTCCAGGAGCGGTAAATCCCGATCCGGTAATGGTGACGGTATTGCCGCCCGCTAATGGACCGGCGCCCGGCGATATAGAGTCAATTTCCGGAACACCGAAGACGTAGTCCGAATCGCTCGGCGACGCCGGCAGCGCCTCAATGGCCCCGCCCTCAGCGCCGTCGGTGAATGAGGCCGTGATTACTGTCTCGACACTGAGCGTCACAACTGCGAACTCACTCGCGTCGGGAGCAACGACCGTCATCTCGGTATCGGACACCACGACCGCGTCGGTGCCATCGATGGCGTCAGCGCCGTCGGTATCACCCGATGGATCGAAGCTGATCTTGTTGAGCGTGAGCCCGCCGTCCTGGAATCCGGAACCCGTGATGGTGACGGTATTACCTCCCGTCAGCGGGCCCACGCGTGGGCTCACCGAGTCAATCACGGGGACGCCGAACGTGTAGTTAAGGAGGCCAATACCGAGCGTCGCGGGAACGGCTTGTATGGGGTTGGCCCCGTCGGCGGGGTCCGTGAAGAACACCAACACGTTGGCCAGTAACGTCAACGCTCCCGCGGCGTCAACGGTCATGTCGGGCGCGGTGACCGTTATCTCGGTGTCAGAGACCACCGTGGCGCTCGTCCCGGGATTAAGTAACGAGCCATCAGTGTCAGAGTTCGGATCAAAATCCACGGACTGCAAAGAAAGTCCCGCGTCTTCGAATCCCGAACCGGTGATGGTCACCGTCGTGCCGCCAATGAGCGGACCGGATCCGGGTGCAATTGAGTCAATCACCGGGGCACCGAAGGTGTAGTCGGTGTCGTCCGAAGAACCCGACAACGACGTGACAGTGACGTCCGAGTCCTCTGAGTCGGTAAAGGACGCAGTGATCTGGGATTCGAGGATACTTTTGCCATCCGCCGCAGCGGTGGCGTCCGGTGCGGTAACGGTTATCTCGCTGTCGGACACCACTGTCGCGTCAACGCCGTAAATCACCTCGGAGCCGTCGGTGTCGCCCACCGGATCAAAACTCACGTAATCGAGCGCGAGCCCGGTATCCTCGAATCCCGACCCATCGATCGTCACGGTATTGGCGCCGTCGAGCGGTCCACCGGCCGGAGTAACGAGGTCAATGGTCGGCGTTGGCGGGAGCGTGGTCGTTTCGATGAGGCCGTAAAGCGCCCCGTCGGCGCCGTAGTAGTAACCGACGCCGACGCACGTCGTTGAGATGCACGACACTCCCGAGAGGGACACCGGGACCCCAGCAGAAGTGGAGAGTGCTGGGGTGAGACCACCCGTGGGGGCGCTCGCCGTGGTCCACGTCCAGACGCCGCCCGACTGGACCCCCGTTTCGAATAGGGCTTTAAAGCCAGTAGCGATGACGCAATACACCGTCGAGTCGCAGGAGATCGATTCTGCGTCATAGAATTCTTGGGTGGTGGGAATAGTATTTATTACCCAGGTCCACCCATTTTGCGAGAGAGTGCCAGTTTCGACGAGGTCGCCGTCGTTTGTTCCCCCTTGGCCCGCGATAACGCACGACACCGACGACGGGCACGACACGGCGTTGAAGTTGTAATAACTCGGCGGCGTGGGCGGGGTGGGGTTGGTCGCTACCCAACTCCACTCGCCGCCGAAAAGGTCACCGGTCACAATCATGCCGTCCTGGCCGAAGCTACCGTCTTCGTAGGATCCCACGGCGACACACTCGGTGGACGACGAGCACGACACCGCGCTCAACGAGGGCGTGGCGTCATTACTGACAGGACCGAGGGCCGGGCTCAGGAGGCTCATCGACATCGAGTTCTGCACCCACGATCCAGAACTATTGGTCAAAATGATCGGCTGAGAGTACTGAGACGGGTCACCGTCGACAAGACTGTTGTAGTAACCGGTGGCGACGCACGACTCGCCCGAGCACGACACCGAAGAAAGAACCGCCGCGCCGTAGAACGTACCGTCACCGGTGTAGAGCGGCGGATTGGTCATTTGACTGAGTGAGAGGGAGCTTGACGTCCAAGACCACATGCCCCCGGAGTACGTTCCGCTCTCGATGATGCCGTCGCCGCCAGCGTTGTCGCTGTCGGTGCCGTCGGTGTATTGCCCTACCGCAGTACAGGACGTTGCTGTCCCACACGATACTGATTGGAGCGACACATAGCCGTCGGCCTCAAGGGTTTGAGTCTCGAAGACCGGATCAAGGCCGCCATCGGGAGCGGTTTGTGCCGTCCACTGCCACGTACCGTTCGACAATGTCCCGGCTTCAATCAGACCAAGCTCGCCCTCAACAGGGCCATCGGACGAGTAGGCGTAGTAGCCCACGGCGACGCACGAAGTGGCCGTCGCGCAAGAGACACTACTGATATGCACCACGCTGGACGCGGAGCCGGTCAGCGCGGGCGGATTAAGGCCCGTGGTTGGGGCAGTGCTCGGGTTCCACGTCGCCGCGGCACCTGACGTTCCCGGGCTCAATGCCACCACCGACGCCGCCGCCACGATCGTCGTGAGCGCACCCGCCAACAAGACCACCACCGAGAGCTCGGTGCAGAGCGCCCGGAGGCGACGTAGGCCCCCACGCAGGCGTTCGTGTCCACGATTCGTTGGCAACTGGCCCTTCACCCCCACATCACGCCCACTTTCAATAGCGCGACTGAGACCTCGGGGTCGACGGCCGGCGTCACCATCATGGGTGTTGATGAGCGAAATTGCAATACGCCAAACGGCGTATTTCGCGGTCGCTCCGGCGTTCGAGCACCGCTCAGGTGAACCGTCCCCGAGCGTTCATCTCGCGTTCATGAGGGGGGCCTCAATCAGCGCTCCAGGATATCGAGTACGAAGGCGGTGCGCCGTCCTCGGCCCCGCACGCCGAGTTTCACGTAGATGTTGTCTAAGTGCTTCTTCACGGTGGTCGGCGACACGTGCAGGGCCTGTCCAATCGCGGCGTTGGTCTCACCCCTGATCACGTAGTCAACAATCTGCGCTTCGCGCGCCGTGACGCCCAGGGCGTCCAGGCTCTTGTGACGCAGCTTTCGTCGCTCTTCACGTAACAGCAGCGCCGCGGGGTAGGGGGCGCGACCCGGCAGGTATCGCAGCAGCATCCGTCGACGCTGAATTACACGCTGCGGACGTTTTAAGAATCCTTGTCACTTAACCTGACAATTCGGCGACCATAGCGGACATCTTTCAAACCTTTCGGGCTCGTCAATGAACTCGTGGAGGGTTCCAACCACGAGGACTCGTAACCACCTCCCTCTCCGATGAGCACGCTGATTGAATGAAACCAATTTCGCGAGTCACTCCGTACGTGAGAAACACGAAGATCGGACTCGACAAACTTTCGATGCCCCGGGGCCGCGCTACGCGACCGTTGCGGAGCGTCAAATTCAAGAAGGCCGAGTCACGAAGTGCTTGTCGTAGCACGTCGTGCTACACTCAGGTGATGGACCGAGAGATTACTCAGCGCCAACTCCGTAACGACAGTGGGGAGATCATGCGAGGTTTAGATGAAGGCCACACCTACGTGGTGACGCGCAACGGCGTTCCCGTCGGAGAGCTCACTCCCCTGCGCCGGCACCGCTTTGTTAATACCGAAGCTGTCATCGCGACCTTCAAGGGGGCACCCAGCGTCGACTTGAATCGTCTGCGCTCCGATCTCGACGACGTGGCGTCACAGGATACGGAACCCCGTGTCTGAACCAATTCGCCACGCACGAGGCGTCATCGACACTTCGGTCGTCATTGATCTCGAAAAGATTGACGCTGCACGCCTCCCCGTTGAACTCGCGGTGAGTTCTTTGACGATGGCCGAACTCGCAGCTGGCCCACACGCCACCAACGATGCCGATGAACGTGCTCGACGACAGGACCGTCTTCAAAGGACAGAGGCCGTCTTTGATCCTCTTCCTTTCGATATAGAGTCCGCTCGAGCCTACGGAAGGGTCTTCGCCGCGATCTCGGCAACTGGACGCAAGGCCCGTGGCGCGCGCGCCGTTGACCTCCTCATTGCGGCGACGGCATGTGCCACTGGTCTGCCCCTCTATACGCGCAACATCGGCGACTTTCGAGGGCTCGAAAACATTATCGAGGTTGTCTCTATCTAAACCTTCGATCCGTGTGAATGAAGTGACCCTCTCCCTTGGACGACTGCGGACCAATCCCGAGGTGTTACTTATGGTCGGTCGAAGTGGACAGTATTCCAACATTTCTTGCTCGCTGGATGTGCTGTCGCACGGTTCCGAAACCACGGATTCGTAACTTCCTTCGTACCGTTCTCTGTGAATATCGCCGACGTCCGGCCCACGGTTCAAATCTCCAGACGGCACGAAAGAATCCCCGGCCATCAGTTGTGCCCCCATAACGTCGCACCACCGTGATCCAGGTTCGAATCCCTCCAGCCACACGAACCACGTAGGGGCCGGTACTCAGGTCCTCGATTGTTGTCGTTTGATCTGAGATTCTCTCAGTCCTGGCGATATCGATCATCTGGATTCTGATGCTCGAGTCGAATAATCCAATCACCAACCTGAATCGTGTCGGGTTTCCTGGAGCCGATCAGCTTGACCGGTCTACAAGATTACGCAACGGTACCGATTGCGAGCTTCCAACACTACCCGAGATCCACAACAAGAATCGCTGACCGCGCCCGAACTTCGACGGTCGTGCCGCCCGAAGGGTCCCCCCGACACGACCGTGTGGTTGCTATGTTCGACGCAACGATTGCCGCGGTATCTAGACGGTGCTGGGAGCTGACAATGATTTGTGCGTCTAAAGCGATGGGGCGAATCTTGCCCGCAGTTGTTGTGGTGACGTTCGTGGCCATCGCTGTTCGTTCGAATGCGGGAGCGACAACCCTCGCCTTTGGGGCACCTCAAGTGTTTCAAGAGTCGGGATCAGTCGTCACCACCTACCAGACGCCCTCTAATACGTGCGATCTTCTCGTTGACGCCCTCGGCGGTTCAGGGGGATCCGGGTACGACGGATATGACAGCGTTGGACCAAACACCGATTACGGCGCGAGCGGTGGGGCCGGAGGAAGTCTTTCGTCACTTGTCGCGGTGTCGGGCGCGCAGGCTCTCAGCGTGAGCGTGGGAGCGAACGGCGTCAACGGAACTTCCGACGTCGCGCGCGTTGGCGGCTACGGCGGAGGTGGAGCCGGCGGTCTATCGGGCGATGGCGATACCGCTGGCGGAGGCGGAGGCGGTGAGAGCACCGTCGCGATTCAAGGTGGATCAACGCTCGCCGTTGCGGGAGGCGGCGGTGGCGGGAATGATGACTGGGGTACCAGCTCCTTTGAGGTAACCGGTGGGGCCGGTGGCCAAGGCGCGAACACCTCGGGAAGTAATGGAGGAAACCTAGGCGACACCTCCCCGGGCGAAGGCGGCACGCTGTCTTCGGGCGGAGCGGGTACCGTCGGATACAGCGGATACAACGGCGGAGCGGGCTCTGCGAACCATGGTGGCAACGGCGCCGGTGGCGCGGCCGGCGAGGTGGGCGGTGGCGGAGCCAGTGGTTACTTCGGCGGCGGCGGCGGCGGCATGATCAGTGGCTCGGGCGGTGGCTCAACCTATGCGGCGGCTGGCTCCCAGGCGTCCAACACAACCACGTGGAGTCCAAACCCCACCTCGACCGGGAATGGTGAGGTTGTCTTGACGGCAGAGCAGTGTCAATCAACTACCTTCGGAGCGCCACCGGTTTCTCCGACCTTGGCCGGCTCCTATACGCCATCGGCGTCCTCGACATCCGCTCTCGGCGACACATTTACTGTTGACTCAAGCACGTCCGCAAACTGTTCGATCAGCGGCAGCGTCGTAACGTTCAGCGCGTTGAGCACGTGCACCGTTGATGCGAATCAGGGGGGCAATGCATCGTGGGCGCCCGCGCCCCAAGCACAACAGACGTTCACCATCACACGAGCCACGCCGACCGCGCCGACGATCTCCAATCTTCCCTCGAACGCCGCCCCGGGCCAGAGCTTCGTGCCGACGGTCTCCACCACAGGCGACGGGACAACATCTGTGACGAGCAACTCATCGGGAGTATGCACCGTCACCGGTGGCATCGTCTCGTTTCTCAGCAAGGGGACGTGTTCGTTAACGGCACACGTTGGCGTCGGCACGGACTATCTCGCCGCTGATGGCGGCGCAGAAACATTCTTCGTCAACGGTCCCGCGCCGAGACTCGTCATTGTTAGCTTCGACTCCGATGGCGGAAGTCCGGTCACGGGCGCAACCGGCTCACAAGGCGAGTCAATTACCTTGCCTACCGCACCTGAGTTCGCGGGCAACACCTTCGACGGGTGGTTCATCGCTCCGATTGGCGGCACGGCGCTGTCGTCGCCCTATTTGCTCACCCTGACGACAACCTTGTACGCGCAGTGGACGCCCGCGGTCACTTCCTTAGCCGTGACGACAGTACCTACTTCCCCCACTATTACCGCAACTTCCAGATCTGCCCGATCAATCACGGTGACTCTTACCAAGGCCGCAGGAAGCGGGGGCAGTGCGATCACGGCGTATCAGTGCGACATCAACGGCTCATGGCGAACAGTGGTATTTAATCGTTACCATCAAATGACAATTGTCCACTTGTCAGCTCGTCGAATGGACGTTGTTGTCGTGCGGGCGCTCAACGCTGTTGGAAGGGGCCAACTGTCGAACCGGGTTCGAGTAAGGGTTTAACAAGACCGGATTCTCTCCTCGCCATCGCGACAGTTGGACTAATTGGATTGCGCAATCCCGTCACCATCTTGGCCGCGATCTGCATAGCCCAGCACGATTCAGTACATGGTCCTCGCCGGCGCCAAGAGTCCGCACAAACGAATCAAGATTCGACTGAAAGCGGCCTTGTATTTCCAACAACGGTGCGCGGACCTTAGCGGATTACTCTCAAAACCTTCTGAGGGTCTCGATGATCTCATCGACGTTCCTTGACGCCACAACATTGAACGCGCGACAGACCTCCACCTCGCTACCAGGATTGCCGCTCTCCACCGTTGCCCGGGCGCTCAATGGCAGCGACAATGGACCCTCGGTGCACCCGGAGTCAATTTGCTCAACCTTTCGACAGCGCCGCCCGAATCGCCTGGACGGAGCGGTCGACGTCAATTTCGGATGTTCGCCAATTCGACACCGAGATACGCATGGCCCGCACACCGTGCCACGACGTCGAGCCCATCCAGCACTCGCCCGAGTGCTGGATGGCCCTAATAACCCGCTCGGTTTCTTGGTCATTGCCAAAGTGGACCAGCACTTGATTAAGAACGACATCGTTCAGGATTGTCACACCTTCTATCGCCGTCAACTGCTCGGCGAAGCGGCGCGCGAGCGCACAGTTTCGTTCGATCAGCGCCGCGAGGTCATCGCGGCCCAACTGGCGCAACGCGGCCCACGTGGTGAACCCCCGCGCGCGCCGCGAGGATTCGGGGACGAAGTCTCCGGGCGATCGAAGGTCGCCTTCGCCCTGTCCCGAGACGTACGCGGCCGAGTACGTCAAGGCAGCGGCGTGGGCGTCGGGATGAGCGCAAAATGCGTAGCCACTGTCGTAGGGAACGTTGAGCCACTTGTGACCGTCGGTCGCCCAGGAATCAGCCAGCTCGACTCCCGCCACTAAGTGGCGGGTCGGCGGATTAGCCGCGGCCCAGAGGCCAAATGCTCCGTCGACATGAACCCACGCACCGTGGGCGCGTGCCGTGGCGATCGCCGTGGCGAGATCGTCGAAGGCGCCGGTGTTTACGTTGCCGGCCTGCAGACACACGATGGTGGGGCCCGGCGGCGAATTCTTCAAGATGAGGGCCAACTCAGCGACATCGATCGCTCCCTGTGAATCGGTGGCGACAGGTTCAAGCGCGCCGGCGCCGAAACCAAGAAGGCGCAGCGCCATATCGATGGTGGCGTGGCGCTCGCCAGTGGCCACCACTCGCACCCGCGGACTGCCGTTGAGCCCGTCACGTTCGACGTCCCAACCCACGTTTGCCAGTACGTGGTGGCGTGCCGCCGCGAGCGAGACGGTGTTCGCCGCCTGCCCGCCGGTCACGAATCCAAACGAGGCGTCACTCGGCAGAGCGAGCAACTCTTTCAACCACGTGCCGGCCACCTCTTCAATTATCGCTGCGCCCGGTGACGTAACCGCATTGAACGCATTCTGATCCCAGCCGGTGGTTAATACGTCCGCTGCGGTCGCGGCGTCCAGTGCTCCACCGATCACAAATCCGAAGTAGCGAGGACCGGTCGATGCCACGAGCGCCGGCTCGATGATGCGTGCCAGGTCCTCGATGACGGCATCGGCTGACGTCGGTCCGTCACGCATTGAGCCGAGTGCGGCACGCAGAGCCGGGACGTCGAAAGCGGAAAAGACGGGTCGTTCGCTAGTTGCTTCCCGGTAGTCAGCGGCTCGCGAGGCAGTGGCAATGAGTAATTCGCGAAGATTGGACATTTCGTTATCATTGCAGATTGATGTAGCCAGTTGTCGAGCGGCGAGAAGAACCCGATCGTGAGTGGGCCGTACCATGAGTGAGGAATGCACATAAGTCAGAGGCCGGGAGCGGCTTGGGCCGTGGAACGCTATTTCGCGATTTCTAACTGCACCTCGATGTGTTTCTAACTGAGAATCTGACGTGCGCGTTCGTCGGGCACTTGTCCAAGTCAGAGACGGCGTGCAGTTGAGTGCTCATTGTCGTTGCGCGGCGAAGAGAATGTGCGTTCCACCATCCAATGCACCCGGTTCGGCACACGCGGCAATCTCGTGCCTGATAAACCTCTCCCAACGATCAGCGTTAGTTTCGAGTTCCTCGAGCACATCCGCGTCATTGAGTGACGCCCAGTTACTCGAAGACATTGCCGCCATTTCGCCGCCGCACTTGGCCACGAGCACCGAAACGTCTCGAGCCCTGAACATCTGACAGACGTGCACGGTCTGAGAGTGTCGCAGATCACCGGTGGTGAGTACTAAGTCGATGGCGTCCTCCCCGACTTCGTTCATTTCCTCCAGGGCGCCGCGAAGAAAGTATCTCCACGATCCAAGCCACGACATCACTGACGCAACCACGTAGCCGCCGGGCTTCGTTATACGAAGTAGTCCCCCAAAGGCCTCTTCAGTCTGTTCGAACGCGTACGAGAGTGGGCCTCCGTAGGCGAGCACTACGTCAAAAGTTTCGTCGTCGTAGCGCGAGGTGTCACAGATGTCGAGCAGCGCTCGCGACGCTACCGCGATTTCAGCGTCCGTTACTCCCACGTGTTGGCGGTGCAGATCCAACTGAACCTGTGAGAAATCGGTGACGTCTATCTCGGCGCCTAAGCGAGCGAGGTCGAAGGTGAATCTTCCGGGTCCTGCTCCAATCTCAAGGACGCGATCACCGGGACGCACAAAGCGCTCGAGGAACTGGCGGTGGACTTCGTACGCGACACGTCCGCGTGGAGAACTCTCGAGACGCAACCACTCACCTTCGCCAAGATCGTCGTAAAAATCACGCATCCTTGCGCGGTCATTCGCTGTCATCTCGTCTCCTTACACTTGGGTGCCCCAAAGTCAAACTTTACGGTTCGGTCGCAGCGAGCAGTGGCGCTGCAGGTGCACACGAAGATGACTGAGTTATGTACACGGATGCGCCCGACTTATGCACATTCCTCTGAGTGGGGTTATTAGATAAGGCCCTCTGAAACGCCGCACCCCTAATCCGCGCATCGAAGTTCGAATCCGACGGCGCCCACTCGCGTCGCTTGGGATAGGTGATAGGGACGGTCGAAACGTCCGCGCCTGGATTTCAGAACGGTTCGAATTGACGCAGCCCGCCCTTCACGCTTGGGTCTATTGATGACGAAAGTCTTGGTGTTCGGTATCGCCTGTCTTTGTTGTCACGCCTTCCAGAAAGGTTTAGCGGAGAGCTCGTTCTACTGAGTAAAGGAAGTAGAAGGGTTGCATTCTGATCTCGCGACTCTTCTCTCTTCTGGTTTTCAATGCTAGGAGGAGTGGACTCACTGCCGACATTGCTCCACCTACGGCGGCAACACCGCCCACATGCCCCATGACACTGCCGCCCGCGATTACGAGACCAGGGTAACTTGCGTTGATGTGACCCGCGACGCCAGTTGCAAGTTCGAGAAGAGATTTGTTCTCGCGCACTGATTCTTCGATTGCCTGTAGTGCCGGACTGACTTTCTCAACCCAAGCATCTTGCTGGGAATCTTCGGAGTCCGCTTCCCAGGCTTCGCTAACAAAATCTCGTGAGATCGATACCATCTCGCTTCGAAACAGAGTCAAGGAGGCGGAGAGATCCTCACGAATATCGATGACTTCGGGGTAATTTTCAACTTAGACCAGACATTGGCCCAAAGGACGAAAATGCGACAATGTAAGTCATGGTGGCATTGGGCTTAGTCAGACCCGTTTGACCCAAAAATCAGTAACCTCTCTCACCGAAGTAATTACTCTGCAATAGGAGGATCGACGTCTTGCTTGGGCTCACTCGCGCCCGACGTCGCGTTACGGCCTACCAATCGATGGGGGCCCGCCAAGCATGAATTTGTCGACCAAAGTGAATATCTCGTCGCGAAGAATCACACTGCGTATTCCCTTGTCAGCATGGTAGAACTATGCGAATGACAATCGCTTTCAGACTTCGGTTCGCAGGCAGTGGCGGCCCCAAGGATTACCTCAATGCTCCTGGCGCGAAGTCCTCATCATGCGGAACCAGGACGAATGGCGGTACGTTCGCAGGGAACACGCGATTGCGAGATATCGAGGCATTCCCATGACTTATTCGCAGGTGCAACGAGCGCTTGAGGAATTTGTTCGTACGGAAGGCGAAACGCTCCCACTGCCTGGCTCAGGTGACACGTGGCATCGTTTCGAGGTCCTGT
>PMAL01000131.1 GCA_003152555.1 Acidimicrobiaceae bacterium
CTTCGCAGGAACTTGGGATGTGACCATCGACACGCTCATTGGCAAGATGGCTGTCGTTTTTGACATCATCGAAGAAGATGGAGCAATTCACGGGACCGCCCGTTCTGACTCGGAGACCGTCGAGTTCATCGACGCGATAGCCGATGGCAACAAACTCACGTGGTCACAGGTCGTTACGACACCGATGCAACTCACGCTGAAATTCGACGTCGACGTCGACGGGGACGCGATGACCGGCACATCTAAGGCTGGATCTTTCCCGGCTTCCAAGGTGTACGGAAGTCGTACGTCAACGAATTGAGCGGTCCGACCGTCGCCAGAAGTGAGTGACGGGGGAGTGCGATTTTTCCTTGGGAGGGGTCGTGTTGGGCTCGGTCTCGTGTCACAATCGATGGGTGTCAAATGAACTTGTTACGGACCGGTCGCTCAACGCGGGCGGTCCCGAGCGACCTTGAGCCACTCATCGAGATCTTTGCCAAACCTGAAATGTGGCACTATCGGCTTCGTCGGGGTTTCACGCCCGAAGAGACGACGAACTTTCTCACGTGACAGATAGTCGCTCAAGATCTACACGAGATAGCGCTACTGGCCGCTGAAGACCGATTCACACATCAACTGTTCGGTTACATCGGTATGGCGCCGCCCAATTTCTTGCCCGAGATTGTGCCGGCTGTGGAGTTTGGCTGGCGCCTGGATCCACAGGCGTGGGGACGCGGACTCGCTACCGAAGGCGCGCTGGCGGTGTTGAACCATGATTCTGAAGAACTCGAACCTGAGGAAGTGGTGAGTATCTACCATCGGGAAACTCTTGCGTCCGGAAAGGTGATGATCCACCTCGGAATGCAGTTTGACCGCGATACCATTGGCCCGGCTCGAGACATCCCGCTTCGTGTGTGAAGACTCTCCAAAGCGCCGCGGCTCAATTATTCCAAAGGTTCCGCTGACGGTTAGCGGCGTGCAGCGTCGTTGGTACATTGTCGACATGACAACTTCATATCAACTCGAACTTTCCGACGGCCGCCTCCTGGATGTCTACGTCAGCGGACCGGAGGGTGGCCTACCTCTCGTCTATCACCACGGCACCCCCGGTGCCGGAGTGCAGGAGCGGGCCCTTGCGCGAGCGGCGCACGCACGTGGCCTGAGATTCGTCACCACGTCGCGTGCGGGATATGGCGGCTCAACACGCCAGCCCAATCGCCGAGTCGTCGATGTGGTCGCCGACACCGGCGAAGTGCTGGCGTCGCTCGGCGCGCCACGCTGTCTCGTGGCCGGCGCGTCGGGCGGCGGACCACACACACTTGCGTGTGCTGCACGCCTTGACGGTGTCGTTGGCGCGTTGGTCATCGCTAGCATCGCCCCCTATGAGGCGGCCGGCCTCGTCTGGATGCAGGGAATGGGTGAGGACAATGTGCTCGAGTTCGGCGCCGCGCTCCAGGGCGAAAACGTACTGCGTGCCTTCCTCGAAGCCCAACTAGACGATCTGCGCGCCGTCACGGTTGAGGGCATCATTGTCGCGATGAATTCCATCCTTCCTGCCGTCGATCGAGCCGTCATCATGGGCGAGTTTGGTGAGGACCTGGCTAATCAGATTCATGAGGGACTACGAATCAGCGTCGACGGTTGGCTGGACGATGACCTCGCGTTCGCGCAACCCTGGGGCTTTGAGCTCTCCGAAATTGAAGTGCCGACCATGATCTGGCAAGGCGAAGAGGACTTGATGGTGCCGTTCGCGCACGGAAGGTGGCTCGCGTCGCAGCTCCCCGACGCCCACGTGCACCTCGAGAGCGGTGAGGGCCATCTCTCCGTCGCTATCGGAGCAAAGGACCGCATGCTCGACGAGCTAGTCAGCGCCAGCGGAGCCAACAACTTCGACTGAGCACGTGGTGTTCGGTCACTCGAACGACATCGCCAAGCGTGTGGCCGGGTGAAAANNAGATGTAGCAATCGGTTGCTAGCCTGCGCGCATGCGACTCAACTTCAGCGGTGAAATCTGGTTCTGGAAGGGTCCGTCGCCGTTTCACTTTGTCACTGTCCCCCAAGACGAGAGCGCCGAACTGCACGCCATCTCCGCCCTCGTTACCTACGGCTGGGGCGTGATTCCGGTAACGGCAAAAATTGGCAAGACCAGATGGGAGACGTCACTCTTTCCTAAAGACGGCGGGAACCTCGTGCCCATTAAGGCTTCCGTGCGCACGGCCGAGGGGCTCGAACTCGGTGACACGGTGAATGTTGTTCTCATCGTGGGAGCCACCCGCTGACAGCGCTTTTTAGAGTTCGGGGAAGGTGCGTCCACTGCGACGCAGTGTGGTCCCTTTAATTTGAGTTGTGCCGGGAACTTCACGCCTCTTGGGCACGATGTCGTAGGCGAGGTCTATCGTGATTGCTTTAGAGACAACGTAGTGCGTGAGGAGAGATCATGACCACACTAAAGGACCGACCGAATGTCGCATTGCTCGTCGTCGACGTGCAGAACGGCGTCGTTGAAGGTGCTCACGAGCGAGACGCCGTCGTCGCAAATATTGGCAGTCTGGTGCAAAAAGCTCGCCAGGAGCGCGTCCCAGTGGTCTGGGTGCAGCACTCTGATGAGCAATTAGAGCGGGGGAGCGATAGCTGGAAAATTGTCCCCGAATTGATTCCGAACAACTCGGAGCCACTCATTGAAAAGAACTACGGAGACTCGTTCGAGGACACCAACCTCGAAACCGTACTGTCAGATCTCGAAGTGGGCCGCCTCGTGGTCGTTGGCGCTCAGACCGATCAGTGCATTCGGTCAACGCTGCACGGCGCGCTTGTGCGCGGCTACGACGCGTTGTTGGTGAGCGACGCGCACACGACCGAAGACGCCACGGAGTGGGGCGCTCCTTCTCCCGACCTGGTCATTGCGCACACGAACTTCTACTGGACGTATCAGGAGGCGCCCGGCCGCACCGCCGGAACCGCCGAGACCAAGGACGTTGATTTCGTTGCCGCTACGTGAGTGTCAGGCGCCCGTACGCGTCGTAACTAACGTTCCGTTCATCTACTCGGCGTGCGGGGTCATGTCGTAGGTGACCCACGAGGTCCGTGTCGCCAACTTGTTGTAGACCGCCTGCGCTCTGGCGTTATCTTCGGCGGTCGTCCAACGAACAACGGACCACCCGCGTTCGAGCGCCATGTCATTGATGGCGCCAAACAATGCCTCTACGGCGCCCGAACCACGATGTGGCGGATCAACGTAGAGGTCATCGAGGTACCCGCTCGTGGCGCCGCGAAGCGGACGAACCCACTCGCGAAGATGCGCCAGTCCACGGGGAACGTCGATTTCGGTTCGATCGCCCTCGGCTTCAACTGCGACCAGCGCCTCGACACATTTCTCTTCGTGTATCCAGCTCCAAATCTGGCGCTGGTGTTCGTCTGACGTGGGCCAAGAGTAGAAGTCGCAGTAGCCACGAAAGAGCTGCGACCATGCGTCGTATTCATTGGATTTCACATGACGAACTATCCAGCGGCGGTCCATGAAATATCTTGCCATGTTCCGTTTCGTGTTATCGGCGAGTTGCGACCATGACAGGGATGGCATATGCGACGCAGGTATCACCAGTCGTTCCACGATCGGTCCTCGGGCATCGCCGTAGGCTTCGGCGGTGAACCCGAACTTCGAACCTATGGTGGATCTTTCCGGTGCTCGTGCCCGAGCCGAACAGTGCGCCAACGAGTGGGATCTTAAAATCGGCGAGCCCTTCTCACTGTCCAATGTTTCATTCGTCGCGCCAACTTCCGATGGAAGTGTCATTAAGGCACCGTGGGAGGGCGACGATGAATCGCTCAACGAGGGCGACGCCCTAGAGGCATGGAACGGTGCCGCTGCCGCTGCCGTTCGTCTCTTGCGTCGCTCAGGTCGCGTGCTACTGGAGCAGCGTTGTGTTCCGGGAACCGATCTGTCCGCAGCACCAGAAGACGCCGCCCTCGAGATTGCGATCAATCTTGCGCGACGGCTCTGGAAGCCCGCGACAACACCCTTTCGCCCAGTTGGCCCCGACGTGCTGACGTGGCTCGATCACGCGGAGGAGGAGGGCAGTGTGCTCGTGCCGCTAGCCCGCGAACTCTTTGCGAGCATCGGCGGCGGTGCTGGCTGGCTGGTACACGGTGACTTTCATCATCACAACATCCTGAAGCACGGCGAGCACTACCTCGCGATTGATCCCAAACCGTATTTGGCGGACCGTGAGTATGACGTGCCGACGTTTCTGTGGAATCCGATGCCGATCCGAATGACGGACCAGGCGCTAACGCAACAACGTATTGCCGCATTCGTGAGCGCGGGGCTCGATGAATACCGGATCCGAGCGTGGACGGTCATTCGAGGCTCCTATCTTCGAACCGGAAGCGAATTCGTAGCGCCACTGCGGGCACTGGTTGAATAGCACCGCACACGTCACGAAGCGGAGTGCGACAACTTCATGTGAACAACGCTCGTCGTCAACGTGGACACAAGTTGGTTAAACCGAGTGGCGTCCATTGGATGTCCAGAGCTTTTGCTGGATTTACTTCGCGATGGTAGCGTCCGAGTTTGACGCCATATTCAGTGGTGCAAATCGATCGGGGGCTTCATGATTGTTCGTGATTCTTTGTACATTGACGGAGCGTGGGTCGCCCCGTCATCGTCTGACGTGCTCGAAGTGACGGATTCAACGACCGAAGAGATTTTCGCGACGGTTCCGGCCGGTACGGCCGACGACATCAACAGAGCGGTTGAAGCGGCGGCGAAGGCCTTTCCCAGTTGGGCGGCGACTCCGGCCAAGGACCGCGCCGGATTTCTGCAAAAAATCGCTGAAGGACTACAGGCCCGCG
>PMAL01000126.1 GCA_003152555.1 Acidimicrobiaceae bacterium
TACACCGTGGCGGCCCAACACGTGGCCAGTTTCTTTGACGTCGCGACTGACGAAGAGTGGCGTTCAACTGCGCGACGAGCCGGCGGTTTGATGCGCGCTGGCGCAGTGGTGCTCGTAACGTGTCGGTCCCAGGACTACTTACGTCGATATGCCGAGCACGACAAATCCAATTCCGGTCTTGACGAGATCGAAGGATGGCCAGTCCCCTACTGGCAGACCGACGCCGCCATGGCAACCATGGCCCTGCTCCTGCTCATTGAAGAAAGTGGATGGCAGGCAACCATGTGGGGCAACTTCGGACGCAGCGGGCGGCTACTTGAGTGGGCGCACATTGACGACGAGGAACTATTCGCCACGGTGCTCGTGGGCAAAAGCGACGGACATGACGTGCCTTCCGCATCACTCACACGCGAAGTACCCTCGCGTGCTTCGCGGGTACGGCGGGTACAGCCCTAGTCGCCGCTCTCGGGGCTTGACACCGCCGCGACGGCCGAAAGAAACTCAACGATGGTGCGCGCGCTGAAGGCCGTTGCCCCCTTGGTGATGTAGCCGCGGCTCGCGTCGGCCCGGGCCGGGCCCGCGATGTCTAAGTGCACCCACGGACGTCCATCAGTGAATCGCTGCAACAGCAATGCCGCCGAAATCGATCCCGCCTGACCGGTCTTGCCAATGTTCTTCATGTCGGCAACGTCTGAATCAATGTGCGTTTCGTAACTGGCCGGCAGCGGCATGCGCCATAACACCTCGCCGCTGCGCTTGCTCGCGTCGACGAAGTAGTCGTTCAATTCTTCGGTCGTCGCGTACATGGCGCCCACTTCATCTCCCAGCGCGACGACCTGCGCGCCGGTCAACGTCGCCACGTCCACAATGGCGTCGGGATTTGCTTCCACGGCGAGTGAGAGCCCGTCGGCCAGTATCAGACGACCCTCGGCATCGGTATTGAGCACTTCGATGGTCATGCCGTTACGAATCGTGAGCACGTCGCCGGGTTTGGTCGCTCGATCACTCGGCAGGTTTTCGGTCATTGGGGCAATGGCCGTGACGCGCACGCCCAAGCGCAGGCGACTGGCGATCGAAATCGCGGCCATGACAATGGCCGAACCAGTCATATCGGTCTTCATCGTCATCATGCCGACACCGGTCTTCAGTGACAGCCCGCCCGAATCGAACGTCACGCCTTTGCCCACGAGCACGATATGCACCAGATCGTCGCCCTTGGGGTCGTAGGTTGCGTAGACGAGGCGCGTGGGTTGGGCCGAACCTGCACCGACGCCGAGTAGTCCCCCAAGTCGCTCTTCGCGAATCTTCGATTCGGTCCACACGTCGACGTCGACGTACGGGTCATCCTTTAAGTGCTTCACCACTTGCTTGGCGAGTTCTTTGGGCGGCATATTGCCGGGCGGCGTGTCAATCAGACGCTTGGCCCAATTGACCCCGTCGGCAATGACGGCGCCTCGCGCCACGCCCTCGACGACTTCATCGTGGGTCTCGATCGACGGTAAGGGCGAGCCCAGCGGCACAATGTGAAAAACCGACTCCACCTCCTCGTCTTTTTTGAAGCGGTACGCCGAGAGCAACGCGCCCTCCACGAGCGCCTGGGCCGCGTCGCCCGGTTCTTCAATGCCGTCAGTTGGCAGAAAGAAAGCCGCGTCGGTGTCGCGGGCCACGCGCACCGCGGCGGCGCCGGCGAGCCGGTAGTGCTCAAGCTTGTTATAGGTCGAATCGAGACTAATGAGAGCCACGCTCGAGCCGTCAAAGGCTCGAATCACTATCGCGCTTCCCGGTTCTTCCTTCAGACCATGTTGTTCGCACCACTCCTTAGTGAAGGTCCTGGGTAGCGTGTGATCCGCGAGCGCCAACGGGACCGACTCGGCGACAAAGGCCGCGCCGCCGTCAAAGGTCACGGGGACACAGAGCGTCGGTTGCGAGGCACCTTCCGTAGGCGTAGCAACTCGGGCCGTGCGCGACATTCAAAATCCTCTCTAGTTGCCCGGACGCGCGGTACGGTGATTCGGGCCTTCGGCCCATCGTGCCATTGTCCAAGCCAGATCGCTCAAGCGATTCAAATACATTACGACCAACGAGTCCTCGAGCGCATATGCGACCGCAATGCGCTCGGCACGGCGGATGACCGTTCTGGCGACGTCGAGCGCCGCCGCGAGTGGATTCTCGCCGGGCACCACGAACTCCTTGGGCATTTCAATCTGCGCCGACAGGGCGTCGATGTTCTCTTCTAGGCGGTCAATCATCTGTTGGCTCACGAGCGAGCGGTCGACTTTCAGCTTGTGGCGATTCTCCGGTGCGGTAGCGATCTCGGACATCAAGACCCAGAGATCTCGTTCGAGCGCAATGAGAAGTTCGCTTAACGCTGATGACGGTTCGCACAGTGTGCGAGCCCAACCGAGCAGTGCTTGAGATTCATCGACTGCACCATTCAGTTCAATCGGCATCGAGTCCTTGGCCGCGCGACCTCCGAAGTACAGTCCGGTCGTGCCGTCGTCACCGCTGCGCGTGTAAATCTTCACAGTCTCAGCGTAGTGAACGTCCGGCACACGGGTAACCTGACTACTCAATGGAGTTGACTATCCGGCCGCCGTTCGCCCGCCCCGATCACAGCGATCCCTATCTCCACGCACTCGCACAACAGGTGCTCATTTACGACGGCGCAACCGGCACCAATCTGCAGTTACAGGACCTCAGCGCGGACGACTTCGGCGGCGCGGCCTTCGAGGGTTGTAACGAAATTCTGACCGTCACCAAGCCCGAGACGATCGAGAAGTTTCACCGCTCGTTTCTCGACGTGGGCGTCGACGTCATCGAAACCGATTCGTTCGGTTCCTTCAGTGTGGTACTCGCCGAGTACGGCATCGCTGATCGGGCCCATGAACTCGCACTGGCCTCGGCCACAATTGCCCGTCGGGTGGCCGACAGCTACGCGAGTCCCGGGTCTCCGCGATTCGTCGCCGGATCCATGGGACCGGGTACCAAATTCCCGACGCTCGGCCAGATCAGTTACGACGACCTGTCGGCCAGCTACGAGGAGATGGCCTACGGGCTGCTCGAAGGCGGCGTGGACCTACTGCTCGTCGAAACCATGTTCGACCTGCTGTCAGGCAAGGCCGCCATCGCCGCTTGTCACCGCGCCATGGTGCGCCACGGCCGCGTCGTACCGATCCAAGCGCAGGTCACCATCGAGATCACGGGACGCATGCTGCCCGGGACCGAGATCGGGGCTGCGATCACGTCACTGAGCACGTTGGGCATTGATCTCATTGGGCTTAACTGCGCGACGGGACCGGTCGAAATGTACGAGCCACTGCGTCAGTTGAGCGAGTGCGCGCCCATGCCAATTTCTTGCCTACCTAATGCCGGGCTGCCGAGTGTGGTGGACGGCAAGATGCACTACGACCTCACGCCCGACGCGCTCGCCGAACACTTGTCCAAGTTCGTCAGCGAATACGGACTCCAAGTAGTCGGCGGGTGTTGTGGCACCACGCCCGAGCACATGGCCCGCGTGATCGAGGCGGTAAGGCCTCTGCACGCGGCGCCGCGCCAACCAGTACTCGATCCGGCGGTTGCTTCCATTTACTCCGCGACTAACTACCAGCAGGACCGTTCGGTGCTCCTGGTGGGTGAGCGCACCAACGCCAACGGTTCTAAGAAGTTCCGCGAGGCCATGCTCGAAGGCGACTGGGATACCTGTGTGGGCATTGGACGCGACCAGATCAAAGAGGGCGCCCACATCCTTGACGTCTGCGTGGACTACACCGGCGCCGACGGCGTGAGCGACATGAACGAATTGATGAGCCGGTTGGCGACGCAGTCGTCGGTGCCAATCATGGTCGACACCACCGAAACCAAGGTCGCCCGACAGGCGCTGACCTGGCTCGGCGGTAAGGCCATCCTCAACTCGGTCAACCTCGAAGAAGGCGACGGGCCAGGCACCCGACTCGACGGCTTCATGTCGCTCGCCGCCGAGTTCGGTGCGGCCGTGGTTGCGACCTGCATCGACGAGGAGGGCCAGGCGCGCACCGCCGAGTGGAAAGTCCGCGCCGCGCGGGCCATCACTGACCTCGCCGTCAACCGATACGGGCTCAGTGCCCAAGACATCTTCATCGATGCCCTCGCGCTCCCGCTCTCAACCGGCATGGTCGAGTCGCGTCGTGACGGCATCGAGACTATTGAAGCCATCCGGCGCATCAAGGCCGAGATGCCGGGCGTGCGCACGATCCTTGGCCTGTCGAACGTCTCGTTCGGGCTCAATCCGGCCGCGCGACAGGTGCTCAACAGCGTGTACCTGCACGAGTGCGCTGAGGCCGGTCTCGACGCGGCCATCGTGCACGCGTCAAAACTGTTACCGCTCGCTCGGGTCGACGAAGAAGCCAGAAGGGTCTGCCTAGACCTGATCTACGACCGGCGCAGTGACGACTATGACCCACTCCAGGTGTTGCTCGGACTCTACGAAGGCGTCAAGACCACCAATTCCAGTACCGCGACACTCGCCGACCTACCACTCGACGAACGACTTCGACGGCGCATCATTGAAGGCGTGCGCGTCGGGCTCGAATCGGACCTCGACGAAGCAATGGCCAACGGTGTCGGACCGCTCGCGATCGTCAACGACATCTTGTTAGACGGCATGCGCGAAGTGGGCGACCTCTTCGCGAGCGGCGAGATGCAATTACCCTTCGTTCTCCAGAGCGCCGAAACCATGAAGTCGGCCGTGGCCTACCTCGAACCGCTGATGGAAAAGAGCGATCAGGGCGGTCGCGGACGGGTGGTGCTGGCGACCGTGAAGGGCGACGTGCACG
>PMAL01000109.1 GCA_003152555.1 Acidimicrobiaceae bacterium
TATGGCGGCATGGTGAGTATCGGACAGCAAGCGTTTATTGGCTTTGGATCCTACGCCGTCCTTGACCTTGCACTGCATGGCGTCCTGGCTTGGTACGCCGTCCCGATCGCAATTGCGTTGGCCGCCGCAATCAGTGTGCCCGTCTCCTGGTTGGCCTTCCGATTGCGGGGCGGCTATTTTGCGATTGGGACTTGGGTCATCGCCGAGGTTTTCGAGTTGATCATCGCACAACAAATGAGCCTGGGCGGAGGTGCGGGCGCGTCCTTGAACGATCTCAACAATTTAAGTCCCGTGACTCGAGACAACATCACATACTGGTTTGCGCTGGCTCTTCTGATCGCCGCCCTAGTCGCAACGGGCTTTCTATTGCGCAGTCGAATGGGTCTGGCGTTGGTCTCAGTGCGTGATGATGAGTACTCCGCTGCGGCCACGGGCGTGAAGGTCGTATTCATGAAGCGAATCGTTTTTGTTCTTTCGGCCGCCATCTGCGGAGGGGCGGGCGCACTACTGATCATTTCGAACCTCGAGGTGCAACCCAACTCGTCCTTTTCCGTTGAGTACTCGGCATTCATGATCTTCATGGTGCTCGTGGGCGGAATTGGTACCTTCGAAGGGCCAATCATTGGCGCGTTGATATTCTTCGCGCTTCAACAGTGGCTGGCCGCCTACGGCACGTGGTATTTGGTGATTCTCGGTGCCGTGGCGATTGTGGTCACGCTGTGGTTGCCCAAAGGCATATGGGGATCGGTAGATCCCCATCAACGTCGCTCGCTCGTGCCGTTGCGACATCGGGCACGGTTTGAAGGCGATCGCAATGAGTGAAAGTTGAAAGCGGCTCCCCTGGGAATTCCGGCACACTGCAGACAATATTGACGGCGACGAGGGTTGAGTCCCGAGACTGGTTGCGGGGTATTCAGTGAAATGGTGAGCAACTGAACAGTCTCAAAAAGCCAAGAACTGTTTCGTATACCGGGTTACATTTGTTCGTGGTTCAAGTCCGACCGGTTTTCGCTGCGCCTACGAGTCAAACCAACGACAGTTAGGGCGAGTTCATCGGAAACTGATCTTTGGTCGATCGATTTGGTCGTTTTTCTTCCTAATTAATCAGCGAGGGAGTGTGCAACGCAACCCACGAGGCGGCGCCGTTGAACGTCGAAAGTAGCTGGCCAGAGGAAAGTGAAGGACCCGTGAGGCAGAGGGCCAATCCGTGCGACTGAGAGGCAAATACGAACGACAAACTTTGATGGCAATTAACGGTTCCCGCGAAAACTAGGTCCCGACCTGAATTTACGATCCGGTAGATCTTCGTGTTCTTGCGCCCCGGTCCCTGGTCGAAATAGGCGAGCGAACTCGAAACAGGGTCAAAATTGCCGCCACCCGTGTTCGCGTACTCGGGCGTCGGAATCACCCTCCACCGAACTCCTCCGTCCGTCGAGAGTTGAAAGTTGGCCAGCATTCCCGTCGGACATTTAGCCCAAATGGTTGACGCAGATGTCGCGGTCAGGTCACAGGTACCGGGGCTACCCATGCGCGGGTGCGATCGTTGCGTGAAGTTCTTCGCGTCGTTGTGGGACGTGTCAAGCAGACCCAATTGCGTGACGTCCAGCCAGACGTTGGAGCCGTAGGCGCCGAATAATCCGATCTCGAGGCCGGCTGAATAGCCGGGGATGCTTCGTCCTATCCATTTCTTGGCGGCCAACGTCGATCTCGCCAGCTGATAGTCCTGGCAGGGCAATGTCGTGCCATGACAGTGAGCGGTCACGGCGTATATCTCGCTCGTCGATGCCTCGAAGGCAAAGATGCTGTCGCCCTGGGCAATCGTTTCTTTGTGCCACGTCTTCGCTCCGTTGAACGTGGCGTAGAGCACCGAGGGATGGTTGTAGCCCTCGTCGCCGTTTCCGCCGCCGAGCAGCGCGTAACCAACGTTGGCGTTCGCGAAGACCAAACTGGTCAACATGCCGGTGGCCGTTTCGGGGTTTGGCGGAATCGGCGGAAGTGATACTGACGTGAAGTGAGACGCGTTATCGGACGTGCGCAGCATTCGTAGGCAGAGTATTTGCGGACATTTCGTTGATCCCACGACGTAGATCACGTTCGATAGGCCAGCTCGGGTCAGCGTGAGCGGTCTGAAGGCGCTGCGCTCGCTCGCGCCCGCAGGGGAGTTGGCCATCACGAAAGACGCAGCGCATAGGACCACCAGCAGCGTCGATATGAGCGATCTGGTCGTAACTGCCACTCGCTTCATCTGCCTTCGCTCCCTTAGTTGTGGACTTCGTCTAATAGTGGATGGTACCCAGACACCCGTGATGTGGTCGTCTCAACATTGATTTGTCACCAAAGAGTGAAAATCTACTGCAGGTCTTTTCCGGAATCTGGTATTATTTAGTTAGGTGAACTAATGGAAACGCTTAATACCAACGACACGGCCGCACGACTGCGCCGCGCGATTACCCGGTTAAACCGTCGTCTGCGCCAATCCTCACTGGGCGGTGTCTCGCCCGCGCAGGCGTCGATGCTGGCGTCAATCGAGAAGATGAACAATCCATCGTTGGGCGATCTCGCCATCGCCGAGCAAATGAAGCCGCCGTCCGTGACCCGTCTCGCTCAATCAATGCAGGAGGCGGGGCTCATCGTCTGCGTCCCCGACCTGATTGACCGGCGTTGCACCCGGGTCCAACTGAGCGCGCTCGGAAAAAAAGAGGTCGCCGCGATTCGCAAACGTAAGACAGAGTTCTTGGAGGCGAAGTTGCTTTCCCTCTCCGACGGTGATCAACGCAAGGCCGAAGACCTGGCCGACTTCCTCGAGCGCTTGATGGAAGAGT
>PMAL01000083.1 GCA_003152555.1 Acidimicrobiaceae bacterium
CGTTGCCGTGGATGATCGGCAGGATGAACTCTTCGGTGGTCGGACACATCAAACTGTCACGACAGACCGAGACCACCGAGGGATTCCACGTGACGTCACTACGAGAGAGATAGGAGAAGAAGTTGAAGGCCGAGACCTCCGCCTCGTAGCCCGGGTTGACGTCGACACGCGGCTCGCCCTGATCCACGTCGGCGAACATGCGATTGACCGGGTACCCGGATTCGTCACTGCGCAGTGGCTGGTCACCCGGAAGTCCGACCATCCGGATCGCGGTCACCCGGTCGCGCGACACGGCCGAGAGATTCTCGCCGTTCTTCACGCCATAGGCCGAGCCGGTTTCCTGGGGCGACGCAAAGGGGTCAAACTCCTCGTTCACCCAGTCNNCCCGCGAACAGGTCCACAGTGCCGTAGTGGTTGAGCGTGCCAATCACCGAGTCGAAGTTAACCGTGCCGTAGAAGAAGTTCCACGCCACGTCGCGCATCAGGGCCTTGAGGAACGGCTCTATGGCGGCCACGTGGCGCCCGGTGGGCCACTGCACGTGCACGAAGTATTCATCGCGTTCAAACGTGAATCCGCCCAAGGTGAAGGGCCGGTAGCCGAATTCGTTGGGCTCGGCGCCGAGAGTTTCTGGTGCAGTGGTCACGGTGTCCTCCTTAAAACTTCTGGCAGATGTCGGCCCAACGCTCAATCGTGTCGGGGCCCTGGATGGTTTGCAGTAGTACGACGGATGGCTTTTCCGCGCTCATCCGGTAGCAGCGGCCCGCGGGCAAGAGCGTCATGTGCCCGTGCCCGGCGTAGACGGTACCCATGGGCGTTCCCTCGGGGTCGCCCTCAATGGCGCGCGAACCGGACTCCGTGGAATCGACCAGTGAAGTGGTCGGATCAAGTAGTTCAATCACCACGTCACCGTCAACGACGAGCGCGAACTCGTCGTGCGGCGTCACGCGCCACTCCGAGGTGCCTTCGGCCCGAATTGCCTCGAGCACATACTGCTGATTCTTGGCGACGGCAATCTTCTGCCACGGTTTCGCGCGGCTCGCCACCTCGAACATGTTGGAGAACACGTAATTCTTCGGGTCGTCGTTGATGATCTCGACGCCGCCCTTGTTGTAATTGTCGAGTCGACCGAAGACGGTCGTATATTCACTCAAGAATCCCCCTCAAATCTCCAGAAACGCTCTTTGTCCTACAAAAAATGAGCATAGAGCAAATGGACGACCATTGACTGCGCGATTCGGTCACGTTTATACCTGGGTCGGTGACGTCCNNGGCACGTAACCGCCCGAACCCAGCGACATGGAGTCTTCCGGGTCCATTGACTCATCCACCCCACCAATGACCTGGGTTACCCAATCGAGGCGATCAGTCAAAATTCTCGTGACGCCGCCCTCCAGGGTGGATGAGGAAATCGCGCAGCTTGAGCACGCACCTTGTAATTGCACCTCAACCACGCCCGTCTCCACGTCCACGCGCACGAGCACCAAATCGCCGCCGTCGGCCTGGACCGACGGACGCATGAGGTCCATGAGGGCGTTCAAGGCTTTGAGCCTCGTTTGACGCTCTTGGTCGGTGAGTTCTGGCATACCTACAGTTTGCCGTGAAAAGTGAGCACCGTGACCTCTCATCGTGGTCCTACTCTGTAGTCGATGACTCCGGACTCTCCGTGGAACGTAGACGACATCAATCTCTCGGATCTCGAATTTTGGCGTCGACCGTGGGACGAACGCGAAGCGGCGTTCGCGGCGCTGCGCCGCGACCGGCCAATCTCCTTCTACGAATCGGCCCTGATCGAGGGTACATCCATTGAAATGCCCCCGAGCAAGGGCTATTACGCGCTGACGCGGTACCGCGACGTCGCGACCGCCTCTCGTTATCCGGAAGTCTTCCTCTCCGGACCCGGGGCGGTCTCACAAATGGACCTGCCGCCCGAGATGGTGGAGTACTTCTCGGGCATGATTTCAACCGACAATCCGAAACACGCTCGACTTCGTCGAATTGTCTCGAACGCCTTTAGCCCGCGCAACGTGCGCACCATTGACGACTCGATTGAGCGCGTGGCCGAAGAGACAATTACCCGAGCGCTTGATGAAGGCTCCGGTGACTTCATGACCGATATCGCCGCGCCCTTCGTGCTCGAGATCATTTGCGCGATGATGGGGGTGCCCGCGAGTGACTACCCGACGGTGCTCAAATGCTCCAACGTCATTCTCTCCAACGGCGACCGCGAATACAATCCCGAGGGAACGGATCCGTTGCTGGCGGTCTTAGAGGCCGGCTCCACCCTGACGACACTCATGGAAGAGATTGGAAAATATCGCCTCGACAATCCCGTCGACGACATCACCAGTGCGCTGGTGAACGCGGAGATTGAATCAGAGAAATTGACGCACCAAGAGTTGGCGTCCTTCTTCGTGCTGCTCGTCGCGGCGGGCAACGAAACAACACGCACCGCGCTCGGACACGCATTGCTCGCGCTGAGCGATCATCCCGACCAGAAGGCCCGACTACTGAGTGACTTCGAAGGTCGCATTGGTACGGCGACCGACGAGATTGTGCGGTGGGCGTCACCGGTCATATGGATGCGCCGCACGTTAAGTGTTGACTACACACTGTCGGACCGCGAATTAGAAGCGGGCGACAAGGTTTTGCTTTTCTACAATTCCGCGAACCGCGACGAGGAAATATTCAAAGATCCGTACGACTTTGACGTGGGCCGGACACCGAACGACCATTACGGTTTCGGCGCACCGGGTCCCCACTTCTGTCTCGGGGCCCACATGGCGCGACGAGAAATCACCGTGATGTTGCGCAAACTCTATTCACGTGCGCCCGACATCCACTACGTCGGCGAGCCGTCACGGCTGACGTCGAGTTTCATCAACGGCATCACGCACCTCTCGTACGAGTACTAATTCACTTCGGGTCGCTGCGTGCGGCAATCGCCTCGTCGTAGCATCGCAGCGCCCTCGGACCCCACACGGTGCCCGGTCCGCCGTTCATCGCAATTGCCACGCCAATCGCCTCGGCCACCTGTTGACGCGTCGCTCCCTGTCGCGCTGCCCCCCTGGTGTGGGCCACAATGCATCCGTCGCACTCTCTAGTGATAGCGATGACCACGGCAAGCAGTTCCTTGACGGCGCTGCTCAGCTCACCCTCGGCCATCGCGGCACCCGACATTTCGCCGAATCCTCTAAACACTTCGGGAATAAGACCGCGCAAGTCAACCGCCGGTTGGCGAAGTTCTTCGCGAATAACATCCATGCTTTCCATATCGACCTCCTGCGCTGAGCGTAGTCATACATCCACACGTGCCGGACGAACATCGCCGCATCGACTTTCAAATCGAATACGCGATGTAGTGACGTCGCCTTTAGCTCGTACAAAAGACCATTAGTCAGCCTGTGTCATCATGTTGGATGAGCGAGCCCGAAGACCCAATGGAGCCTTTGGAGCCACCAATCCCACCGGATACCAACGAATCAGACGCATTGAAGGAGCCCACAGGGTTCACCAATCCCAGTGAGCACTCTGACGGCACTGAAGTAAATGACGAAAATGCCGTCGCTCGGGGTCGCTCACGTACCTCATGGATAAGACTCTCATCATTCGCAGCAGTACTGCTACTGGTGGCCGTCGTGCTGATCATTGCGCTCAGCTCATCGTCCCCAACGGCGCTCACGCCGAGAGAAGCGGTCATCGCCGCCGAGACCGCGGCCGCCAAGCCGACGACCTCGTCGTTTAGTTTGGCTGCTTCCATCAACACCACTGAGGGCAATTCATTTCAAGTGGTGAACGATCCGCTCACACTCACCGGAGACGGAGCGATCGACCGAGTCACGCACTCAATGGTTATGAACATGAAGATTAAAGTGGCCACGCTGACCATCCACCTTCGAGAAATTCTTTCGAAGAAGTCCGTGTACGTAAAATTTGGCGCGTTGACGCCCTACTTGAGATCAGGCAAGACGTGGATTCAAGTGCCGTCGACCCTGATCGGTTCCAAGTCATCCATCGCCAATATCGGCACGTCACCCCTCATCCTGCAGCAGATCCGGAAGAAGGAAATCAAGATTACGGCAGACGGCAGCGCACTCGTGAACGGGACCAAGTTGAGCCTCTACAAACTGAGACCCGACGTGGCGCTCACTAGAGAACTTGCGGGCTCGTCAGGATCAGGGACTGATGGCGAGCGCTTCTCTGTGACCTACGTGCTCGGAATTGACGCTCAGCACATCCTGCGTCAGGTCAGAGGGTCCATCGTGCGATCGGTGGGTAACACGCACCAACTCGAAAACCTCTCGATGACGTTCCTCAGCGACAATCAGCCGGTCGTGATCGAAAAGCCGTCGACAAAAGAAACGGAGATACTCAACGCTTCGCAGTACGCGAAACTGGTGAAGAGGGCCCAGGCGGCGCCGCCGTCCCTGGTGTAACGCACATCGAGATTCACGAAGTGCGCGCACGCCCACCGAGCCCAACGACTTCATCGGGCGCCCAACGCCTTCAGTAACGTCGTAGTTATGTCGTCACGGTTGGACCCATCCTGGTCGGTGCTCACAAGCCACCAGACTTTCGAGGCCGATCGATGCGTTGACATTTTCGTGCGACCCGACGGCACATTCGGCTTCGAAGAGTTTCGTCGAGATCCCGAAGACATGGGGGTCTGGACCCCCATCAGCTACTTCTCCGGCCACGAGTACAACTCGTATGTCGAGGCGATTGATGCGGCCACGCAACGGGTTCCGTGGCTCCAGCCGTTCCTAAACGACGCTACGAACTAAAGAATTTCTTGAAGCCTTGATGGGTCGCGCTGTAGCCGTGGGCCGAATAGAAACGATGCGCGTCAGTGCGCACACTGTTGCTCGTGAACTGGACTCGGTAGCATCCGCGTTCTTGCGCGAACGCCTCGGCAGCGCCTAATAGCGCGCTACCTATCCCCTGGCTTCGCCGATCAGCGCGCACGTGCACGCTTTCGATTTCGCAGCACCACCCACCGGCGTGTTGGAAATGTTGGAATATGAGAACCTGACAGACGCCCACCACTTCTCCGTCAAGTTCGCCAACCAAGACGTCACCCCGGCGAGCGCGCGTCTCTTGCACCGCCGCCCAGTACGAATCGATGTCGTCGGGACGCTCCGACTCGGGCCGAGTAGATCCGCCAATGATGACGTTCACGGCGTCGCGAACGTCCCCGTACTCAATCGGTCGGATGCGGACTGCCACTGCTCTACGTGCGCGGATCTATCGGAGTCAGCACTCCGACTGACTCTTCAACCACCTGCGCCGCATCCAGACAGAGGTCTTCACGCAAGAGGTTGCCAATGATCTGGGCGCCGGTGGGCAGCCCGTTGACTATCCCGGTGGGCACACACGCGGCGGGCAGACCCAGGAGGTTGGCGGGCAGCACAAAACGAATCATCTCGATGACTTTGAGCGCCGACTCGGCGTCTTCGATGTCGAAACCCAATTCAAACGGCGGTTGCGTCCACGTGGGGCCGACCACCAGCGGATAGTCGGTCATGAATTGGCGCCACTCACTCGCCACGCGCCAGCGGCTCTGGTGCATGAGAAACATCGATTCAGCGCTCGCAGGCGCGAAACCGGCGTCCGCCAATTGAATGAATCGTTTGGCGTCCTCACCGAGCAGCAGATCAAGCAACGGCGCCGTCATGTTCATGCTCGTGATTTGCAGTTCCGCCCAGGCCAAGTACGACTCAAAGAGCATGGGCGGCTCGATCTCTTCAACCTCGTAGCCGGCCGTCTCGAGGGCCCGACCGGCGACTCGAACACCCTCAGCAATGTTGGGATCTGTCGTGCCCCCCGACGGTGCGGGCACGAGCGCGACGCGCCGCGAGACCTCGCGTCCCTTGAGCGGCGCGTCGATGGACTGGGGATCACGGCGATGCGCGCCCATGACTACTTCGAGTCCTCGGCGCACATCGCCGACGTGACGGGCCAGCACACCCTGGGCCAACATGACTTGAGCGTTGATCGCTTGATCAATTGTGGAACTGGCGTTGTAATCGGGCACGCGACCCCGTGATGGTTTGATCGAGGCAATACCGCACGCGTAGGCCGGATTGCGCAGTGATCCGCCGATGTCGTTGCCCAGACCAATGGGACTCATGCCCGTGGCAATGGCCGCGGCCTCTCCGCCCGATGAGCCGCCCGCCGTGAGACCGTGACGCCACGGGTTATGCGTCGACCCGTATAGCTCGGACACGGTATTCATGCGCAACCCAAGATCGGGCATGTTCGTGCGCGCCAACGCCACCGCGCCCGAAGCGCGCATGCGCTGGACAGTGGGGGCATCCTCGGTGGCCATGAAATCCTTTAGGGCCACCGTGCCCTCGCTCGTCGCGTAACCCGCGACGTCGATGTTGATCTTGATGGTGAAGGGCACGCCGTGCAGTGGACCCAGTGACTCGCCCGCTTTATGCGCCGCGTCGGCGGCGTCAGCCTCACGGCGCACCTCATCGGGGCGCACCTCGACGACCGCGTTGACCAGTGGATTGACTGCCTCGATGCGTTCTAAGTGCGCCTCAATAATCTCGCGCGACGAGCAGGCGCCGGAACGAATCATGTCGGCCAGCGTGGTGGCCGATTCCCGCCATAATTCGTTTCCCATCAGACCCCCAGGTCTTGTAACTCTGAAGGTAGTTTGTCACGCTCAACCAATGCGAACAATTAACCGAAGCGGCCCTCGATGTAGCTCATCGTGCGCTCATCCTCAGGGTCATTGAAGATCTTGGACGTGGGGCCAAATTCAATGAGCTCGCCCGCGCGGTCACTACCCATCAACAAGAAGGCGCAGTCGTCGGACACGCGAAGGGCCTGCTGCATGTTGTGGGTCACGATCATGATCGTCACTCGATTCTTCAGTTCACCCATGAGCGACTCGATGGCCTGGGTCGAGATGGGGTCGAGAGATGACGTGGGCTCATCCATGAGGAGAATCTCGGGCTCCACCGCCAGCGCCCGCGCGATGCACAGGCGCTGCTGTTCTCCGCCCGAGAGCGTCACCGCGTGCGCCTTCAGTCTCGTTGACACGCTGTCCCACAGGGCCGCCGCCACGAGGGCCGACTCGGCCGCCTCGTCAAGCAACGCCTTCTTCTTGATGCCGTTGAACCGAAGACCAGAGACGGCGTTGTCGTAAATCGACATCGTGGGAAACGGATTGGGCCGCTGAAACACCATGCCAATGCGACTACGCAGCAAGGTCGTGGGCAGGCTGCCGTGATAGACGTCCACGTCACCGAGCTTGATCTCACCCGAAACCACGGCGCCCTTGGTGAGGTCATGCAGTCGGTTAAGCGCGCGCAGCAGCGTGGTCTTACCTGATCCCGACGGTCCGATGAGCGACGTGATTTTGTTCGCGGCAACGTCAAAGGTCGCGTCGCGCACTGCCGTGCGGCCGTTGAAGGTCACCGCCACGTCCTTCAGACTCATCGCCACCTTGGGCGGTGCAGTCACGTCCGTTTGGGTCGACTTAACGACCACAACTTCTTCTTGCATATCCAAGGCCTCCATTACCGTCTCTCTTTTCTCAAGCGCGCAGCGACAAATCGGCTGCCCAAACTCAAAATCATGACCATTACCACGAGCGTCAATGCGACACCCCACGCGGCCGCGCGCTGACTCGGATATTGGGACCCGGAGTAGTTGTAGGTCAGCAGCGGCAGCGCGGACATTTGTTTTAGCGGATTCCAAGTCCAGTCGCCCGAGGCCCCAATGACCAGCAGCAGCGGCGCGGTCTCGCCCATCGCGCGCGCCAGCGACAGCAGGATTCCCGTGATCATCCCGGGCAGCGCGGCGGGAATGATGACGCCGCGCGTCACCCTGGAACTGCGCGCGCCCAGTGCGAGCCCCGCTTCGCGCAACGTATTGGGTACGCCGCGAAAGGCCAGCTCGCTGGCCTTGGCAATGAGCGGCACCATCAAGACGGCAAGCGCGACGATGCCCGCCAACCCCGAGAACGTCTTCATGCGCACGACGACGTATTCGTAGGCGAAGACGCCCAGCAGGATCGACGGCAGTCCCGTCATGATTTCGATGATGGCCCGCAAGAAATTGGCCGCGCGAGACGTGGCCTCGCACAGGTAGAGACCCAGTAACACCGCGATGGGGATCGCGATGAGACCGGCGAGAGCGTCGATGATCACGGTGCCCTCAATGGCGTTGCCAATGCCGCCAATCGCATTTTGGTCAATCAGACTTGGTTGGGTGGGCAACGTGTGCAGGAAGGGCCAGCTAATGGATGACAAGCCCTTTTGCAGCAGTGCGAAAATCAGTGAGCCGAGCGGTACGAGCGCCAGCAGAAACGCCAGGACCATCAGTGAAATAAACACCTTCGATATCAGCGTCCGTCGGCCAATAGTCTGCGCCGCGCGCTGTTGGATGACGGCTCGGCGCTCGAGGATTGGGTCCGGGGGCAGGCGGTCGAGCAGGTCGGTCATTTACTGGCCAGCGCTCTCTTGGTGAGCAGGCGCGCTCCAGCATTTACCGCGGCCGTAATAATCATCAGCATGAGCGCGAGTGCGGCGAGTGCGCCACCCGTCGATCCCGTGGCTTCGCCGAATTCGGTCGCGATGGTCGAAGCCAAGGTCGCACCGGTCGAAAAGAGGGAGTGGGGAATTTGGGGGTTTGATCCAATGACCATGGCGACCGCGATGGTCTCACCCAGGGCCCGTCCGGCGCCTAAAGCAATGGCGCCCAGGATCCCGGTACGCGCGCTCGGTAAAACCACCTTGGTCAGTACCTGACTGCGCGTGGCGCCTAGGGACAGACCGCCTTCAATGAGGTCGGTCGGGACTACTGAAATGACGTCACGCGAAATGGCCACGATCGTCGGCAGGATCATGATTGACAACACAATGCCCGCGAGCAAGACGCTGAACCCCTCTTGGGGACCGCTGAACGGCCACCGGCTACCAGTGATGCCAGCGAGGAAGGGATCGAGCGTCTTGTTGAGCCAGGGAATCAAATAGAACAGTCCCCACAGTCCGTAGACCACCGAGGGGACGGCGGCGAGCAGCTCAACCAGCGCCGACGAGGTCGCACGAAGACGCTGAGGAATCAAATACAACAGCGCCAACGCCGACGCGAGCCCGACCGGCACGGCAATGAGCAGTGCGATCAACGTCGTCAGCAACGTGTCAATGATGAGCGGCAGCGCCCCGTAGGGCCCAGTACCCGGAACCCAAGATTTGCCGGTGACGAGATGGAAACCGAATTGATGCAGCGCCGGCCACGCCGTGTGCAGCACGCTCCACACGAAGAGCACGATTACCGCACCGAAGAACATGGCGGTACCGCGAAGCAGATACTTGTACGGACGATCAGAAGTGGCCCNNCCGAGCGACTAATTCGCTCGGCCACTTCTGATCCGGGAACCTGAGTTTCGGTTTCCAACGTTTTCATGCTTCCTTTGTTATTTCAAACTCCAAAATCGAATTGTTAACTAAGACCGAGCGACGTACCGGCGTAAGTCATTGATGCCACCTGGTGTTCAGCGAGTGCCGACACGTAGGACGGCAGCGGCACGTATCCCTGTTGCTGGGCGACGGCCTGACCGCCCTGCGAGCCACTCTGGGCACACCAGTCGAGGAACTTCGCGACCAGCTTCTCCGAGTTGAGTGACGCGGTGACCCCGCCAAGAGTGCCCAGACCGTTCCAGTCCTGACGCACAACAGCCCAGCTGTATCCAGCGATCGGGTAATCACCAGACGCCGTACCGTTGACAATGGAGAAGTTCGACACCACACCCGTCGTGCTTTCGCTCGGTGGTGTTGCCGAGAAGTCAGCAGCGTCGGCGGCGATGGTGGTCGGGTTGATCGCAACATCCTGACCCTTGGCGTTCACGATGAGCGCTGCGGGCAATGTGTGCTGCAAGAGGATGTACGAGTATTCGACGTAACCAATCGCACCCACG
>PMAL01000107.1 GCA_003152555.1 Acidimicrobiaceae bacterium
GAGTTCACGAAGTGGCCAATGTTTGATCCGTGCCACCAGGTTGGACCGCGAAGCGCGAGGATGCATCCCGTAGCGATGACCACGATGAGGGCCGATAGGGTCGTGACACCAAAGACATAGATCCACGACGAGACATAGCTCGGTTGCGTGTCGGGCATCATCTTCTCGGGCGGAATCTTGCCCACGGCGCGACGGCGCAGTCGTGTTGTCCACTGTCGATCGATTTCGGACGTGCTCATTGGTTCTGCTTGCGCCGACGCCGACCAGGGAAGGGCAGCAGCAGGGCGGCGACGAACGTCACGAGCATCAGCCCAATGACAATCGCGTTGGCCGCACTGATCTCTATGAAGTGCCAGTGGAAGTAGTAGTCGGGATGATCGAGCGGCACCAACGCCGCATAGAGCGTGGGCCCCATACTTGTAATCCGTTTCTCGGTAGTACCCCCGCAGAAATACTGCCACAAAAAAATGGCGCTCGTCCAATCGACGAGGTCTCCTGAGGAAAAACTTACGCGACCGCTTTCTTTGTCCCCGGCTCTCGGTCGTGTGCGCTCTGGCGCAAGTGAAATTGCGTCACCCCAATGGTGAGTGAGATCGCGCCGAGAACATGCAACTCGACTAACGCGGCCGGCACGTGGGTGAGATATTGCGTCACGCCGATAGCGGCCTGCAACAGGGAAATTATTACGAGTCGGCGCACGCCAAGTTGCAATGCCTGTGGCGCACTGGTGTGCCAGATCGAGAGCAATAATCCCACGACGATTCCGATGAACAGTACGGCCGCCACCGAGTGGACCCACGCGGCGTCAGAAAACGCGAACGGTAATCGTTTGGCGACCAACTGACCCTGTGACGCGCCGGAGTGCGGACCCGAACCGGTGGTCGCCGTGCCGGTGATGACGAGCACCACAAAGGGAATCCACAACAACTTTGCGACCGTGTGAAAGTGCGGATCGCGGATGTCGGCGCGTGCACCGGGCCCGTAGATGTATTTGGAGCGGTGATAGAGCACGGCCGCGATCACGACCATAGAGAGCGACAGCAGTAGGTGCAGCGAGACCAGCCACGGATTGAGCTTGCTGTAGACAACGAATGCACCGAGCACGGCGTCGGCCGCGATGCCGCCGCCGAGCGCTCCGGTCAGGACAATTAGGTCACGTCGTCGCGGTGAGCGCAAAAACGCCGCGACGAACGTGATCGCCGTGACAATGAAAATTGCTGCCGTGAACATGCGATTGCCATACTCAATGAAGTGATGGATGCCCCACGGCGTTGTGATGCGCCCCTTGTAACAGGTCGGCCAGTCCGGGCATCCCAGGCCCGATCCGGTCAATCGCACGGCCGCTCCTGAGAGGACTATCAGAATTACCGAGAGAAACGTGGCGAAGGCAAACCAACGAAACGCCGGTACGGAGACGCTGCGTCGTGGGTAATCCATTTTTCTAGCCTAGAGAAAGTCTGGGTCTCGTAGGATGGACCAGTGACAACGGCAACTCCATCGACTCGCTCCGGCGTTGACGTACTTCGTGGTTACATTGCCCTCACCAAGCCGCGCATCATTGAGCTTTTGCTCGTCACCACAATTCCCACGATGGTCGTGGCGGCTAACGGCATTCCCGGGCTGTGGCTCATCGTCGCTACCCTCATCGGCGGCACGTTGGCGGCTGGAGGGGCCAACGCGTTCAATATGGTCTTGGATCGTGACATCGACGCGATCATGGAACGCACCAAGCGTCGCCCGCTTGTCACCGGTGTAATGTCGCCGCGCGCCGCCACCATATTCGCGCTCGCGCTCGAACTGGCGGCCTTTGCCGCGCTTGCGTTGTGGGTCAATATGCTGTCGGCCTACCTCGCCATTGCGGCGACGGCCTTCTACGTGGTGGTGTACACGTTCTGGTTGAAGCGACGCAGCAAGCAGAACATCGTGATTGGTGGCGCGGCGGGCGCGGTGCCGGTCTTGGTTGGCTGGGCGGCGGTGACCAACTCGCTTTCGTGGACGCCGGTCCTACTNNTACCGCGACGACTACGAAGCGGCCAACGTGCCCATGATGCCCGTGGTCGCGTCACTACGGCGAACGACCCTGGAGATCCTTGTCTACTCGGTGATCATGTGGGCCGTGACGGTCCTGGTGGGACCCGTGGCCCATTTGGGATGGATTTACGCCATCACCGCGCTGGTGCTGGGCGGACTCTTTGCGTTCTACGCCCTGCGGCTTTATCGCCACGCGCGAAATGACCGCGCCGACGTCGCCGAAGCCATGCGCCTGTTTCATTTCTCGATCACGTATTTGACGGCGCTGTTTGTATTGATGGCCGTGGATGTCCTTGTCCGACACCACTAGGCCGAAACGGGGACATCCGTCGCCGATGATGTTCGTTTCAATCGGCATTGGCACGGTGCTTGCCGTGGTCCTGATTGTGATTGTCTCGATCCTGACTGGTGGCTCCGTGCAAAACGATGGCGGACTCACGACCAACTTGGTGGGACACAAGGTGCAGACCTTCAGCCTGGCGGGTCTTAACGGCGGCAAGGAGCGCGCGCCGTGGGCGACCGGTCACCCCGGCGTCTTGATATTCTTCGCGAGCTACTGCGGACCGTGCCACAAAGAGATGCCCGAAGTCGCTGCTTACATCCGCAAACACAGCCCCAGTCCAATCGTCGTACTGGGCGTTGACGCCAGCGACAAACTTTCTTCGGGCCAGGCATTTATCAAACACTCCAAGGTGACGTTTCCCGTGGCCTTTGATCCCAATGACGTGGTCACGAGTGGGATCTTCCAATTCGAGAGCGTGCCCGAGACCGTCTTTGTGTCTAAGGACGGCGTGGTCGAGCAGGTCTATTTTGGCGCCATCCCCGTCAGTCAGCTGAAGAGCGGTATTTCGTCACTGCAGTAACGCTTAATCGAAGCGAAAGGTTCGCGCGGCGAGCAGCGGGGCCAGCACGGCCCACACCGCGAGTGAGATCCAATCGGCGATCGAAGGGGTGCGCCCCTGTCCCAATACGCGATGAAGCCCATCGGCCATGGCTCCTGGCGGCAGGCCCACCACGATCTTTTGCACAAACGTCGGCAGTGACGTGACGGGCACGACGATGCCCGACACCAAGAGCAGCACAAGGTAGAGGCCGTTGCTGGCGGCTAGATTCACCTCGGCACGAAGGCTGCCCGCGAGCAACAGGCCGATTCCGGCGCACCCGGCCGAACCCAAGATCAACAGGATCGCCACTTGAAAGCCACCAATCGCGCCGCCGTGGGGATGCCACTTAAGTAGTAGCGCCACGGCCGACAAGACGGCGACCTGCAACAGCTCGGTCACGAGCACGCCCGCGATTTTTGCGCCGATGAGACGGCGCTGACCGAGCGGCGTGACGTGCAGACGACGCAGCACTCCGAAGGAGCGTTCAAAGCCTGTTGCGATTGAGAGCGCCACGAGTGACGTGGACAGCACGCACAAGGCCAAGATCCCTGGCGCGATGAAATTAATGCGATGCGCCGCCGGAGAGGCGGTGACGTGTGTTTGGGAAAAGAAGATCAAGAGCAGGACCGGAATACCAATCGTGAGCAGCAGCGTCTCTCCGCGGCGCACCGTCATCTGCACCTCCGCACGAGTTTGGGCGACCAGTGCGTTCATGTCGTGGCGCCGTCTCGTTCGCTGGCGATGAGCTCGAGGTAGCGCTCTTCAAGCGTCGCCCGGGTACGTAGCGCGGTCATGGCAAGTCCCGCACCCGTGAGGTACGTCGTTATGAGTGCGATGCGCTCGGGCGTCGACACCGCGGCGCAGCGTAGTCGCAGTGGCCCGTCGCGCGTGACCTCACAGCCGAGCACACTCGCGAGACCAATCGGGTCGGCCGACGCCGATGTCTCGATGATTATCTCGGGACTTCCGGCGAGGTCGTCCAACGTGCCCTGGACAACGACGTGGCCCCTATTCATGATGACGATGCGGTCGGCAAGTTGCTCGGCCTCACCCAGTTCGTGGGTCGTGATGAGAATGGCGCATCCTCGGTTGCGCTCGCTGCGAACGAGCTCGCGAATCACCTGGCGGCCCTCGGGATCAACAGCGGTCGTGGGTTCGTCCAGTAGCAGAATGCGCGGTCGTCCAATGAGCGCTAACGCGAGCAACGTCCGCTGCTGCTCGCCACCACTGAGGCGCCGCCACGGCGTGCGCGCGCAGTGGGTGAGATCAAGCAACGCGAGCAACTCCTCGGGAGCGCGCGGTGCGTGGTAGTAGGTGGCGGTCAGGCGAAGTACTTGGGCGGGGGACATTGGGAACCACACGCCCCCACGTTGTAATAGCGCTCCGGTGCGCACCACGACCTCGCGATGATCACGGTCGGGGTCGAGCCCGCCGAGGCGCACCGAGCCCGACGTGGGTCGGCGAAAGCCCAACAACGTTTCGACGACGGTGGTCTTGCCCGCTCCGTTGGGGCCGAGCAGCGTGACGACGTCGCCGTAGTCGGCGTGCACGGTGACGTCGTTAACGGCCACCAGATCGCCGAACGTCACTCCTAGGCTGTTGACTTCAACGGCGTTGCTCACGACCCTTGAACCTAGACGTTCTCTGGAGTCGATACCCCATTTCAGTAGGCTGACGGACATGATTGATCTCGTGCAACTACGTCGTGAACCGGAATTCGTGAAGGCCTCCCTGGCCCGTCGCGGCGTCTCGACGCTCACCATGGACGAGATCGAGGCCCTCGACGTTGAGCATCGCCGGCTGTTGCAAGAGACCGAGAGCTTGCGTGCCGAAGTGAACGAGCTGTCGCGCCAAGTAGGCGAGGCGCACCGCAACAAGGATGTGGCGACGGCTCAAGAACTGACCGCGAAGAGCCGCGTCGTGGGTGATCTGGAGCGTCAGGCCAGTGAAGCCAGTGAATCTACGGGAAATGCCTTGCGCGAGATGTTGTTGATGATCCCCAATCTGCCGGCTCCCGACGTGCCCGATGGACTTGATGACAGCGACAACGTGGAACTGCGACGGTGGTGGGTGGGGATGGACGAGGGGCTCGACGCGCCTACCTACGCGGACTGCCAACGGGTGCCGCACTGGGAAACCGGCGCGGAATTGGGCATTCTCGACCTCGAGTCCGGGGCCAAGTTGGCCGGATCGATGTTCCCTCTCCTACGCGGCGCCGGCGCCCGACTGCAGCGCGCCCTCGGGTTTTTTGCGCTCGATCGACACCTGGACGCCTACGAGGAGATTCAACCGCCGACGCTTGCCTTGACCGAGACCATGATGTCCACCGGCCACCTACCCAAATCGGTGGACGACATGTACTCCATTGCGCGCGACGGCCTGTGGGCGATACCAACGGCCGAAGTGCCGCTCACTTCTATGCGACGTGGTGAAATCTTGGACGAAGCGGAGTTGCCCATTCGCCTGACGGCCCAGACCTCGTGTTTTCGTCGCGAGGCGGGCGCGGCCGGACGCGACACCCGCGGGCTCTTGCGCGTGCATGAATTTGTCAAGGTAGAGCTGTTCAACTACTGCACGCCGGCCCAGGCCGACGCCGCGTTTGCTGACGTGCTCGCGCGCGCCGAAGCGCTCCTGCAGGCCCTCGGTCTCACCTATCGCGTCTTGTTGCTGTGCACCGGAGACCTCGGGACCTCGTCGGCTCGCACGTTCGACCTCGAAGTCTTCAGTCCCGGCGTGGACCGCTGGCTGGAAGTCTCGTCGGTGAGTTGGTTCGGTGACTTCCAAGCTCGTCGAGCCAACGTCCGTTTTCGCACGGCCGACGGATCGATTGAGTTGGTGCACACGGTGAATGGTTCAGCCCTCGCCTGGCCGCGAATCTGGGCCGCACTCGTAGAGACCTATCGTCAACCCGATGGCTCCGTGATTCTGCCTGACGTGCTCGCTCCGTACATGGGCGGCGAGACAACGATCTCTACTCGTCCGGTGTGATCTCGAAGCGGTAACCCACGCCGCGCACCGTGGTGATACCGGTGGGGTTCTTGGGATCATCCTCAATCAAGGTGCGTAGACGCTTGATGTGCACGTCGAGGGTCTTGGTGTCGCCCACGTAGTCACTGCCCCAGACGCGGTCAATCAGCACTTCACGCGTGAGCACCCGACCGGGATTTTCGAGCAGGAGCCGCAGCAGGGCGAATTCCTTTTTGCGCAACTTGATCTCCTGCCCACCCACGAAGCAGCGTCGGGCGTCCACGTCCATGCGAATACGCCCGGCGTGAATGAGCTCCTGTTCGCCGCCCCCTTCGTCGTGCACCTCGCGTCGTCGCAACACCGCGTGGATGCGCGCCACGAGTTCGCGCAACCGGTAGGGCTTGGTCACGTAGTCGTCGGCGCCCAGTTCGAGCATGAGCACCATGTCGACCTCTTCGCCCTTGGCGCTGACGATGATGATCGGTACGTCACTTTTCGCGCGCATGGCGCGACAGACGTCGAGCCCGGACATTTTGGGCAGCATCAAGTCAAGCAACACGGCGTCGTAGTTGTTCTTGTCGAAGAGAATGACGGCCTCCTGGCCGTCACGGGCAATCGTGACGTCGAACCCCTCGTGATCGAGTCCGACGCTCAAGGCATCAACGAACGACTCCTCGTCTTCGACCACCAGCACGCGGATCCGTTGTTGGGATTTGGCTTTCTTGCTCATCGCTGGTTCATTGGCAGTTCCAGCGAAAAGGTCGAACCTTCGCCCTCACGAGAGTCCACCAGCACGGTGCCGCCATGATTCTGTGCGACGTGGCGCACGATGCTGAGCCCCAACCCGGTGCCGCCAGTCTCGCGGGCGCGACCGGGATCAACGCGATAGAAGCGCTCGAAAATTCGCTCGAGGTCCTTGGACGGAATGCCCACGCCCTGATCGGTGATGGCAACGTGCACGAATGGACCGATGGCCTCGCCCTCTTCATCGACTGTTGCCTCAACTCGATCAATGCTGACGCCCACCGATCCGCCTTCGGGCGAATACACCACCGCATTTTCTAACAGCGCGTGCACCGCAGAGACGAGTTGGCGCCGGTCGCCCACGATCACGAAGTTATTGGCCGACTCAACGAAGTCCAGCGTCACCTGGTGCTGCTCCGCGGCCGTGCGAATCCGCTCAATGGCGTCGGCGACGAAAAGCGAGACCGGCACGGGCTCGCGGGAGGGTGAGCCCTCGCTCTCGATGCGTGAGAGGTCGAGCAAGTCTTCGATGATCCGATTCACTCGGAACGCCTCGGAGTTGATGCGCTGGGCCAGTCGATTAGCGACCTCGGGATCGCGTTCGAACTGCAAAGTCTCGGCGAGCAAACCCAACGCGCCAATCGGGGTCTTCAACTCGTGCGAGACGTTGGCGATGAAGTCGCGGCGGATGTCTTCTAAACGGCGACGCTCAGAGACGTCCTCGATGACCGCGAGCACGCCCAACGGTCGCCGTCCGTCGTCAATGACCGAACAACGAATGGTGAGCGTGCGCCGCGGCGGTCCGTAGATCTCGATGGTGCGCTCGGCCGCGCCGTTGGTCCACCCCTCCGTTAATACACCGGTGACGGCTTGGGCGGCGATGGCGTCGCCGTAGCGGCTGGCCATGAGAGCTTCGGCCTGGGTGTTGCGAAAGAGCACGTCCCCGCTTTCGTCACAGAGCACGAGTCCCAGCGGCAGTGAGTCGAGTGAGCGACGGAGCCGGGTCGACTCCGCGCTGGATTCGCCGACCGCGGTCGTCGCGGCGTCGGTCACTTCTTCGAGGTAGCTCAACGCCGATTCAACCTTGCCGTCGTCGCTGTACGGAGTTACGCCAAGGCGTGAACCGAGCGCGCTGAGCCGTTGGGCAATGGCGCGATGGCCTCGATGACGGTTGATGAAAATGCCGATGACAATACCGATGATTGCGGCGCCGCCGGCCGCCGCGTAGATCGCAATATTGGGCCAGCGCGAGACGACATTAGGTACAGAAGCGAGAAGCACTTATTCAGTCTCGCAGAAGATGCTGCGTGGGTGAAGACAGCGACAGTTGTGTTGCCCCTAGCGGAAAGTGAGTTTTCCATGAAGTTTGCTGATGTCTCTCTCCATCCCTCCACGGCCGATCTACCCGGCAGCGCCGCATTGCAGTCAATCGCCAACGGAATTGCCTCGTGGGCGCTCATTGGTACGCTCATTGCCCTATTACTGGGTGCGGGGCTCTGGGCAATTGGCAGCCACACGCAAAATGCTCACCAGTCAATGGCGGGACGGCGGGCCGTCGTGACGGCCCTCGTGGCGGCGGTGTTGATCGGCGCGGCTCCCGCCCTGATTAACTTTTTCTTCAAGACCGGACTCAGCGTCAGTTGATAAAGCACCTCTCGTGCCTGTTTAACCCCGTTGGCTGCATCACGACCTCGGTCGCCAAATCCACCCTCGGTGACCTCTTTTCCGCACTCACCAATTGGGTGCTCACGAGCGTCGAATGGTTACTCAATTCGGTGGGCGGGGTACTGACTAAGGCCGGCGAGCCGTCATCGATCGTTGGTTCGGCCACTGCGGAGTTCAAAGTCTTGATGGTGGCCGCGCCCGTGCTCATGATGCTGGGACTGCTCGTCGCCACGTTGCAAGCGCTGCGTCACGCGGATGGCGCGTCGCTCTGGCGCGTCTACCTCGGTGTCGCGCCGTCGTGCGTCTTGGCCATTGTCATTGCCCGACCGGCGGCAACCCTGATCCTCCAAGCGGTCGATCAACTTTCCAGCGCAGCGGCCACCTCCGCGGTGGGCCACGAGACCACTTTGATCAATGCGTTCTCCAGCCTGTCGCTCTCGACGACCGTTCCCGGATTCGCCGTCTTCGTGCTCTGCGTTGTCGTGGTGATCGGCGGCTGGTTGCTGTGGTGTGAACTCATCATCCGTTCGGTGGTACTCACGCTGTTGCTGGTTTTGGTTCCGGTGATCGTGCCGCTGTCAACATTTCCCGCCATGCGTCGTCTGGGCTGGCGATTGGCCGAGACCTTCATCGCGGTGGCGTCGAGCAAGTTGCTAATCGTGATTGCGCTCTCACTCGGACTCGATGAACTAGAGGGCGGCTCCGCTACCGTGGCCATCACCGGTGCGGTGACGTTGCTGTTGGCCACGTGCACTCCCTTCGTCCTGCTGCGAGTTATTCCCTTCGTTGAGCAGTCGGCTCTTCACAACCTCGAAGGAATTCGCCAGCGATTCACTCGCTCGGTTCAGAACGCACCTTCCTCGCCACTTGGTGCGGCGGCCCGCGCATTGACGCCCGATGCGCCGCTGCCCGGTCCGACCCCACGATCCGAGGACCTCGGTTTTGGCATGTGGGAGACAACCACGGACGTGCCGGATCCGGAGTGGAACGGTCCGAAGCTTCCGCCGCCGATCGGCGAACCACAAGTAAGGGGCGGACACGTGGCGTACCACACCGACGAGATGGGTCCCGTTGTTGGTTGGCACTTCGATGAGTGAGCTACTCGCGCTCGGCGACGCCGACGGTCAGGCCCGATGGATTGGCATTCGTCGTCATCAAGCGGTTGTCGTTGTGATCGGCATTGGCCTCGCCGGCGATTGGCTGGTTCGAAACCAAAGCAGTGTGGTTGAACTCATCACGGGACTGGTGCTGCTCATCTGCGCGCTGCCGGGGCACGACAATTTGACCGTGGGCGAATTGGTTGTGGTGGCGGTGCGCTACTTGGGCCGCTCCCGCTGGGCGGAGGTCTCGTTTGTGCCCGAGCGCACGGCACTCGCGTTGCGCGCACGGGGCCACGTAACCGTGCGGGGATTTTCACTGCAGCACCGCGGACGACTCGATCTCTCTGGTCACGACGTCGTGCGCGCCCAAGACTTGGCGGCGTTCGCTGACGCTCAGGCGACGAGCGACCGTTCCGTCCACGTGGGTCTACACGTGCGTTCGAGTCGCGAAGGTGGTGACACCCTCTTGTCACTCGGAGAGGAAACCATTGCGCCAGAAGGCTGGAGCGAGAGCAGTGAACTTCTGCTCGAAATCATTGGTCTTTCGCAGGCCAAGAGATCGATGTGGCTACTCGAGCGTTGGAGCTACCTGCGAACAGCAAGTGGACTAGTTCGGGTACTGCGCGTCCGTGATTTCACGGCGGTGCCCGATGGCCGCGCCCTACTCGAACGATTACAACAGTCGAGTGAGGACGTAACGGTCGCGCTGCACTTTGACGTAGTGAGTGGACAACGGGCCCATCGTATGGTTGAACGCGCGGTGCACCGCACCGGTAGCGACGGGGCGGCCTCGCGCTCGGTTGGCTTTCGCCGTACCGCGCGCGCCGAACGATCGCTTGAGCGCCTGGCCCAGCGTGAGGTCCTTGTCGCGAGTGGTCGAGCGTTACTGCGCTGCGCGGTCTACGTACGCGTGGGCGCAACGTCCGAGCGATTGTTGCGCCACAGCGTCGACGAGGTGCAACGCCGCGCCCACGACGCGGGACTTCGTTGTGAGCGCGGACTAGGTCGCCAGGCGCTCTGGTACTGCCACCAACTGCCTGGCGGACCGGGCTGGTGAGTCGGCCGTGGACCCACTGGTCAACCTCGAACGATCTCTACAGTTTGCGGCTTCCGGCCCACGACGCCGGCACAGGACTCATAGGTCGTCCGCTCGGCAAGGCCCTACGGGGCTTTGATTTTGTCTTCGATTCGTTTGACGCGTACGCGGCCGGACTGGTGTCCAATCCCAACATGATTGTGGCCGGATCGATCGGGGCCGGTAAGAGCACCGTGGTGAAGATGCTGCTCGATCGCGCGCTGGTGCGCGGGCGACGAGTGGTGGTGATTGACCCCAAGGGCGAGTACCAGCAATTGGCCGCCTCCTACGGGGTGTCGCCGGTCACGCTCGGCCGTGACGGGTGGTGCAGTCCCTTCCCCGACGACGACCGCGAGAGTCGGAATCTGCTGCGGGCCCTGGTCGCCAGTGCGCAGGGTTCGCCGCTCACCAGCGACCAGCATTACGTCATTGATGAGGTGTGGCAGCAACTCCCGGCCTCGCGACCGGCCCGCGTGCTGCGCGCGCTCTACGGGCAATTAGAGACGCACATCGCTAGTGCGCAGTACTCGGCGCAGCGTTCACTCGCCCTCACGTTGTACCGGTTCATCCATGGTGATCTGGCCGGACTCTTTGATGGCGACGGTGATCCGTTGGTCTTCTCCGGCCGACTGATTGTGCTCGACCTGTCGGTGCAGTGGTCGTCTAATTCACTCTCCGTGGCGGCTTTAAGCGCCGTCGCGGCGGCGCAACAGGTGGTGGCGACCGAAGGGGAGCTGGGTTATTTGGTGCTGGATGAGGCTTGGGCGTTGCTGTCGGATGACCACGCGCTTCGCTGGTTGCAGGGTTCATGGAAGTTGGCGAGGTCGCGCGGTCTCAGTCACATCCTGGTGCTGCACCGCTGGACCGATGTCGCCGCGGCGGGCGACGCGGGCAGCGCACAGCGTGAACGGGCCCAAGGTTTGCTGCGCGAGTGCGAGACCGCGCTGCTCTTTCGCCAACCGCCCGATGAGGCGCGCGAGATGTCGGTCGCCCTCGGCCTGCACGAACGCGAGGAGCAATACCTGACCGCACTACCCAAGGGAGCGGCGCTCGTGCGCTACGGCGCCTTTCGCTCGGTGGTGCGCGTCATTCCCGACGATCGCGACCGCCGCTTCATTGACACGGACTCGGCCATGCGTGACCACGCGGCGTCGTGACGCGCAATGACCGGCCGGTTCTGGGTCAACGCACTTTCCAGGGTATTGGCTTGGGCCGTCAGGCAACGTTGATGCCCAAGAGCTCGCTGCTTATCGTGGGCCCGACGCAAGTCGGGAAAACCTCATCGCTGGTGATGCCGGCGCTGCTTCGTTGGAACGACGCGTTAGTGGTGACCAGCGTGAAGAGTGACGTGGTCAAATCCACGCAGCGCTGGCGCCGTTCCTTAGGCGACGTGCAAATTCTTGAGCCGGGCCGCGACTCGGGATTGACGTGGAATCCTTTGGAGGGTGTCACGTCGCTGCGTCACGCGTTACGCGTTGCTCGCGACCTAACGATCGGCGCACGGGGGCAAGGCGACACGGACTTCTGGAATGCACTCGCCACCAAGTTGGTCGCGGCGCTCTTCGTCATGGCGGGCCAGCGATCGCAGAGCATTTTCGACGTCGCGGCGCTCGTCGAGAATCGAAAGTTCGACCAGTGGATGTCTAATGCCGTGACGAGCGAAGCGAGCGAACTGCTGCGCACCTTCCTAGATCACGAACACAAGACTCTCGATGGCGTGCTCACAACAGCCGAAACGATGCTGCTGCCGTGGCGCTTTCGCCAACCGCTCGCCAACGTTCGCTCGGTGGTTGCGGGCGCCAACACGCTCTATCTCTGCAGCCCGCGCGGTGAGCAGCAACACTATGAATCGCTCTTTCGCGGTGCGCTGCGAATGGTGCTCGAAGAGCAACACCGACTAGTAGACGAGGGAAGTCAGCGTCGACTTCTGCTCGTGCTCGATGAGGCGGCGACCGTAGCGCCGCTCGATGAACTCGATCAGTTGGCCGCCACCGTCAGCGGACTCGACGTCACGTTGGTGACGGTTGTCCAGGACTTCGCGCAGCTGGTTGCCCGATGGGGTGCGAGAGCGCCCACGATTGTCAACAACCACACGACGCGCATCGTCATGGGTGGCCTCTCTGATCCAACCGTGGGCAAGTACTTCCCGGAAATGGTCGTGGCCAAAGAGGACACACGAACGGTGCCGTTGCGCCAACGCGCGGCGGGTACCGCGCTGGTGGTATCCGGCCGCCGTCCGCTCTTCGAGGTGCACGTTCGTCCGTGGTGGCGCAGTCGTCGCCTGCGAAAACGCGGCGAGCGATAGATGTAACTACGATTCGCACATGGTGACCACGAGGGTTTCGATCGACGAGAAGATCTTGGCGATTGACGTCGGCGCGACCAACATGAAGTTCTGTCACGTCGACGAGGATGGCGCACTGCTCGAAGTCGTCCGCCGGCGCCGAACGCACTACCCCTGCACGCCGTCACAACTGGTCGAAGTCCTGAGCGCGAAGATTGCTCGCTCAAAGTGCTGCCAAGTGGGTATTGGTTTTCCCGGTGATATCGAGAACGGTCGGGTCACGGATGCCTTTAATCTCGCTCGTCCGGGAGGAATTACGACTGACGTTGATGTTGCGCTCGACGAACTGTGGCGCGGATTCGCGATTCAAGGGGCCCTGGCTGACGCGACCGGTCGAGACGTGCGAGTGGTGAACGATGCTGATCTCGCGGCACTCGGGTGCTGCCGAGAATTGGGTACCGAAATGGTGTTAACGCTGGGCACCGGTTTGGGGAACGCGCTGATGATCGAGGGAGCATTGCAGAAGGTGGAGAGCGTGGGGGCACGATCGTCCGGTGACGGGCGGACATTCGACGAGGAGCTCGGTGAGCGTGCGAGAGCTGAGAACGACGTCGTGTGGCGCGAATCCGTGGTTCGCGCGATCGGCGACCTCGCCCAGGAGTTCGACGCCAGTACGGTGCACTTAGCGGGCGGCAACGCCAAGAGATTGGCGCCCTTAACCTTCGCCGATCTACCGACTCTGGTGGTCATTCACGGCAACGACGTCTCACTGCAGGGAGTCGCCAAANNGCCAACGCGCCGCCAATGAACATGTAACTGCCCGGAATGCGATTGAGGAATTCGGACATGTCGTCACTGGGCGACACCGGTGGCAAATCCAAGACGTTCGCGGCGCCGACGACCTTGCCGGCGCTCTCGATCACTCGGCGAGCGACGTTGGTGTTATTGACCACGGCCGGCGTGCCGTCGTCGAGTGATAGCGAACACGTCACGTTGAAGTGGTCACCAATCTCGTCCAGGATGGCTCCGAGCCGTTCGAGCGAGACCACTAGTTGGTCGGGCGTGAACGTGCGCAGTGTGCCGCGCAACTGCGCGCGACGCGGCACCACATTGTTCGCGGTGCCCGCGTGAATGGCTCCGGCCGAGCAGGCGCAGATACCGCCTTCGAATTCCAGGCCAGCCACAACTTCGCCGAGACGCGGGGCCAGGGCGCTCACTGCCAACACCACGTTTCCGTCTACCGTCGACATCGCCCCGTGGCCGCCCTTGCCTTCAATGTTGACTACCAGCGCATTCGCCTGACTCATTAAGACTCCCGGTCGCGTCGCCACAAACCCCACCGGCAGAATGGACGTGACGTGAGCGCCAATAACAAAGTCGGCGGGGTGATTGTCTAATACACCGCCAGCAATCATGGCGTCGGCTCCGCCGAGGCTCTCTTCGGCCGGCTGAAAGATGAGCGTGTAGTCGCCCGCTAGATCCTCGCGAAATTGGCTCAGCACGTCGGCCACTCCGAGCAATGAGGCAGTGTGCACGTCGTGACCGCAGGCGTGCATGACTCCTTGGTTGACTGACGTGTACGAGAGTTGACGTTCTTCATCAACGGGCAGACCGTCGATATCGGCGCGCAGCATGATCCGATTGCCGGGCTGGGCACCGTGCAGTGTGGCGACAGCTCCAGTATCAGTGGGACACGTTGCCAACTCCCAGCCGAGCTCGACCAAACGGTTGCGTACTACTTCGGTTGTGCGATGCTCCTGAAACGAAAGTTCCGGGTGGGCGTGGAGGTCGTGGCGAATGTCGACCATCGGATCGTAAGCCTTGTTAATGAAACCAGGAAGTTCGTCAGAAAAAGTTCTAGTCATGCACGCATGGTACCGAGAACGACTTAGCGATGGAGAACGGTGGTCGGCTACGATGGTTAGCCAGCAACATTGCGGCTGTAGCTCAGCGGATTAGAGCATCGGTCTACGGAACCGAGGGTCGGGGGTTCGAATCCCTCCAGCCGCACCATTATCTCAAAAACTCAGACACCTCCAGCCGCACCTCCAGCCGCACCATTCAGAATTGGGATTGGTGATAGGGACGTCGGAAACGTCCGAATCAGGTTCGTGTCCCCTCAACATCAAACCGTCGAAGGGTGTGGCGTGCATTTAGGTGGAATGCTTCGAAGTGGCAGCATCGTTTTCGCATGGTTTCACGCAAGCGCAACAACAAGAATTTTGATGGTGGTCAGCCCGCTTGCCGCGTCCCTTGGCTAGGTTCCTCATTCGGGACAAAGACGCTCCACTTCGGTGCCTACGATCACGCATTGGATGGCGAGCTGCACCCATTGATCGTTGATGCAAACATCTTTCGCGCCTTTAAGACTCCGGTTTCGACCGTGGCAAAGTATGCTGAAAGTGAGACGGACGTAGAAATCTCGGACGAATGGTCGTTATTTTCCGACGAACTTCTCGGAAGGAACGAAACAATCGAAGGGCGGGGGGGTCTGATGCGAATGCGCACGGAGCTTCTTGAATCGGTCCATCGGTCCATTGATCCCATGCAAATGATGCAACGGGTCTGCGTCGAGACACTCTCGCTCATATCGAACGTGGAAAATGCACTGATCGGGCTGGTCGACGACGAGAGAACCCTGACCTACATACGCGGCGCAGGCACTCGGCTTGATGCCGTCGGAGCGACTGTGCAACTCGACGGCAGCCTTTCGGGCCTTGCGGTCCGCATTGGGATTGCCGTATACAGCGAAGACACCGAGAACGACGATCGTGTCGACCGGGAGGCGTGTCGACGCTTGAACGCAGTTTCGTTGGTTTGTGTTCCAATTCGCCATGGCGAAGAGAGATTGGGTGTCCTCACGGTCAATGCGCCAATGCCACAAGCGTTCACGGCGGCCGACGTCGCACTTCTGAACCAGGTCGCTGAGTTTGTGGGTGCGGTCGTCTTCACTTCGAGGAGCCTTTCGCGATCGACGGCGTCTATGTTTGGCCCTGGTGACGAAGTGGTCGATTCGGCATCGGCCGGCATCTCGGCAAAGGCCAGGTATATCGCAAATATTTTGAGTCCCGGATCGGTCGGCGAAGCTCTCGATGAGGAACTACTACGCAAGACCTTGGATCAACGAGCATTCTCGATGGTCTTTCAACCCATCTATTCGCTGTCGACAGGTGCGTTGATCGAAGTCGAAGCTCTTGCACGATTCCACGCAATGCCTTATCGAACACCCGATGTGTGGTTCGCAATGGCCCATTCGGTCGGCCTGGGTATCGAATTGGAGCTGGCAGCGATCGAAAGGGCGCTGTCTTTCCTGGGAAAAATCCCCGAGCAGATATCAGTT
>PMAL01000184.1 GCA_003152555.1 Acidimicrobiaceae bacterium
CCTTGCGTTGCATGGCCACGTGGATGTACACATGCCGTTTCCAAAGCGCTTGGCAACGTGGCTCGCCACCGCGGTCGATGAGGAGGAATTGTGTCTCGAAGACGCGATTCGACCATCGCGAGGACGGCCGGCGGACGTCTTCATTGCGGGTGTTGCGCTAATTATTGTCGTCCTGTCAAGTGTCGCCATGGAGCGCAGCGCGTCGGAACTTGGTCGGGATTTCCATATCTCCGACGCCATAGTGGGCGGCCTGATTCTCGCTGCGGTCACGAGTTTGCCCAACGCCGTCGCAGCTGTCCACCTGGCTAACAAAGGTCGTGGTGCCGCTGCCTTGAGTACCGCGCTGTCGAGCAACAACCTCAACGTGGTCGTCGGGCTCCTAATCCCTGGCGCGCTGATCGGGCTTGCCGCTCCCTCGTTCGCGGGGAACCTCACTGCGACGAGTTACTTGTTGCTCACCGTCATCGTGCTCGTGTTGGCGTACATGCAGCGGGGACTCGGCAGACGCTCGGGCGCGCTCATCGTTGGCGGATACCTCATTTTTATCCTGTTGCTTCTGACAACTGCGTAAAGAATTCGCCACCACCGTGACTGGAGGAAGGCAAACCCAGCGCGCCTTAGAGCGGGTCGCGTGGTCTCATACCCGCGGATGAGGAAAGACATTGGATGGGGACTGCAATGATTTGGAGATGAAGCGACCCGTCAGACGAAGAGTATTTTGGACACTGGGCGCCTCGCTAGTGCTCCTGATGGCCGTTGCCATTTGGGCGCTCACGAGTTGGAACGCTGCGAGCGGAGACCCGGGGAGCAGAGTGATGGATCAACTCACACCGACGGTAAGTTCACTTCCGGGCTATGGGACGGCCGCGTTGCCGTGGGTCAACCAGATACCCCAATCGCTGATGGCCCCCTACGCAATCAGGGACGAACCCTTCCAAGAGAGTTGCGATGGCATTGCTGGCACTCAAGGGTGGTCGCAGGTCGTCGTCCAAGCGGGCTTCAAGTGGACCAAGGGTTTGTCAGCTCTCGTCTCCTACATGGAACCTCGACTCAAGAAATTGGGTTGGTCGATCGTTGCGCATTCGCGGGCTTCCAATCCGCCGAGCCAGAACTGGGTCAAGACGTTGAGCAATGGATCAAGGGCCAACGTCAGCGTCTCGCAAGGTTTTGGTGCGCACTCTTCACATTGGCAACTTGATGCCATTGCCAAACCTGTTGGTACGCCAGCGAGCGGATGCTGATGCGGGCTACTTGATCGAAAGCGAGCAATGCATCCCCGAAGTGCGGCGTGAGGCGATATTGCTTTTGAACCAGTTGAGATTATCATCCATGAATCACAAGAGGGATTTCGCATCTGTAGCAAATGATCAGTGCCCGTGAGAGTGAGACTGATGTCGCGTCTACGCAACGATCAAAGATCGACTGCCAGCCGTACGGGGAGCAGCCGNNTGCTGGTCCCTTGACGCGTCACTGGCGAGGGGGCCAAATCGACGCCCTCCGTACTGTGACCAGGTGCCATTCGCGAAGCCAACGCCTGTGTACGAGGGGCCGACCATTGACCAATTACCCGGTACCTCGCAGATGGCCACCCGCTGCCACTTGTCTCGCAGTTGATGGATTGGGAACCACCGCCTCGTCGCTCGGCTCGTTGACGTCAGCCGGCGACTCTCTACGGACCGGAGGCGTTACAAGATAGTAGACAAACTACAAAATAATGCAATAATTACAAAATAATAGAATGCGCGGAGTATTCTGGACTAGAAGGAGGAACCGAAATGGATGTTAGAAGTCCAATTAGCTGCGTGATTCCGAGCCTGGATGGGCCGGTTCTTGAAACCCTGGCAAATGTGAGCGTTCCGATGAGCCTGACTGAAATCTATCGACGCTGCTCGCGTGGATCTCTTCCCGGCATACGCGTTGTGCTTGGGCGACTTGTGATTTCGGGTGTCGTACACGAAGTCTCTGGTCGTTACATACTTAATCGTGACCATCTGGCCGCTTCCGCAATTGAATCTCTGGCAACTCTCCACGGCCATCTGGTCGAGAGAATTGGCTCTGAAGTTGACTCGTGGAACTTTGAAACCACGGTGGTCGGCCTCTTCGGATCAGCCGCCCGTCGGGATGGAGATTCTTCAANNACGTACTGATCGTCAGTGATGAAGAGTGCCCGGATGAATTCGTGTCAAATCTCGCCCAAAAGATTGAACTTTGGACTGGTAACCACGCCCAAATGTTGTCACTGACCACGCAGGAGATGAACCGACTGGTGGCAGCGCGAGAGCCCATTCTGACGAATTGGGAGCATGATCTTGAAGTTATCCGGGGCAGCGAAAGCGCCATGGCGTTTACTGGGGCAGATGCATGATGGTCAAGAAGACGTCAGCTAGGGAAGCTTGCGGGCGACCAGAGGCCCGAGCGAGATTGGCTCAGGCCAAGAAGTTCGTTGAGGTCGCCGCGATGTGCCTCGACGATGCCAGCGATGNNGGGGCCGCTTCGGCGGCGGCGACGCTCTCCGTCCTCGCCGGAATCGCAGCCTCCGATGCGGTGTGCTGCGTCAAACTCAAGGAGCGATCACGTGGTCAGAATCATCATGACGCTGAAAAATTGCTCCAGACAATTAGCCCGAATGGTCGCAACATGAGCCAGCACCTAATGAAATTGATCAACGAAAAGGACAATGCCCATTACGGCACGATGATTGTTGGTCAAAATAAGGCCAAGTCAATGCTGAGGTGGGCCAACAACTTGATTCAATCTGCAGACGAGGCGATGAAGTCTTGATTTAGCGCGTGCCCAAGAAGTCTTCCGCCATCTCACATTAACTTTCTGACGATTCTCGACGCTTCAGGGC
>PMAL01000068.1:0-7814 GCA_003152555.1 Acidimicrobiaceae bacterium
TTCACGTAACGTACCTGGTCCACTTCGCCCGACGTCAAGCGAAGTTGATTCTCCTCCATGAGACCGAGGTCGTCGGGGAAGGTGTAGTCGTCCGTGGTGAAGCCAATGAGTTCTTCCTTCGAACGTCCGAGCATCTGACAGAAGGCTTCGTTGGCGGCCGTCAATCGATTCCCGAGGTCGCTGGTGAGCATCGGCGCCATGTTGTTCTCGAACGCGAGACGGAATCGCTCTTCGGCTTCGGCCCGGGCGCGCTCCGTCGCGCGCAGCGCGTTGATGGCTTCGGTCGTCTCTTCGAGCGCGGCCTCGGTGCGCTGGACCGAGCGCACGTGGGAAATCCCGAACTCCGCTTCGCGCACGATCTCCTCGAGACCCATCACCGTCAATTCGTCAAAATTGAAGAGGCTCCGGTCGTAGACATTGAGCGTCGCACCGCGATCGCCCAAGTTGAACGGGATGCAGGCGAGCGAGCCGAGTTCGTATTTTGCGGCGCGCAACTGGAACCGTTCGCTCCACGCGTGTTGGACCAGGTCGTTGACCACCTGGGTTTCACCCGTCCGCAAGGCAATCCCGGGCGGACCCTTCCCGCTCTCCGTCGAGCCCCACCACCCCTCGATGCGATCGAAGAGATAGTCCGTCGCTCCCGCGGCGCACGCGACGTTCACCCCGCCCACGTCGCCACCATCCTCGCCATTAGAGATGATCGCGATCCACGCCAGGGCGTAGTCGCCGTGCTCGACGAGTACCCGGCACAGTTGCTGGAAGCAGCTGGCCTCGTCGTGGGCAAACATCATCACGCGATTCACCTCGGTCAGCAACTTGAGTGAACGGTCCTTGCGGCGCTGGCTCGTGATGTCAACGAATGAGGAGACCACGCCGGGTGGTCCGTCTTCGAGGTCCACCAAGAACGTATTGACAGACACCCAGCGCCGAGACTGGCGCTGATTATTGGTGCCCATGATGACGTTCGAACACGGCGCACCGGTGCGCAGGGTCACGTTGACGGGCTGTTCATCGTTCGGGAACGGCGAGCCGTCCTCGCGCACACTGATCCACTCGGGGTCATCGGAGGCGCGCATCATCAACTCTTCGCGCGTCGCGCCCAAGATGGCAGTCGCCAGGTCGTTGCAGTCGATCAGACGGCCTTGGGCGTTTTGAAGGAAGAGACCCGCAGGCAGCGAATCGAGAAATTGATCAGAGTTAAAGAGCGAATCTAGGAGGCTTTGATGGTCGTCGTCGCCACGCCTCGTAGTCGCCACCAAATCTCCCAATGCTGCTTGGGAATTGAGTGAAAGAGTATCTTGCCCCACGGACATTCTCCTTGAAATACGACTATCTAGATCATCCATTAGCCCTGACCTCTTCACCGGCCTTTGAGAAATACCCGCGGTTCCGCGGCGTTGAAAAAGGCTAGTCCCGGGCCTTCACAACGCCCAGACAACTTATGTCCAACCGGGGCCGCCAACTTCTTTGACGTCGAGCGATTTCGAGAGTTCGGCGACGTCGTCCATCAACGTTTGCGCCGCCACGATATTGGATTCGGCGCCGGAATGGTCGTTAAGTCGACCCGCATCGATGCCGTCCGCCACACGACCTTTCTCACGGTCGTAGACCGGTTTACCCGCGGGGTTACGCCCACCAAACCACTCACGCGCTTCGTCCGCCAAGATTCCATACTTTTTGTCGCCGTTGGCATTGGCTAATCGCATCATGACATCGAAGGATGTCGCGACATCGTAGGGACTTGTTTGTGGACGATCGAATCCGGAGCGAATGAGATCGGCGAAGAGTGCGTCCCCACTTCGACACGCAACGTCGAGCAGATCCGGCCGATTCAAATACACGCTGGCGTCGGCGAGCGCGGCCTCTTGATAGTGCGCCCACAAATGAGGTTCGCCCTGTTCTAGAGCGTCGTTCATGAGCACGACACCCAGTGAGCAGGCCACCAGTTCATCGCACCACGCCGAAAGCACCTGACGCAAGTCGTCGCGTTCATCGCGCGCCTGAAGAGCGAGCGCTGTCAACACGTGCAGACAGCGCACGTCTGGCGGCGCAGGATTTTGGGTCAGGTGTGGCAGTCCCCTCGCCAACGCGTCACCAATGCGTGGATCGTCAAATACCAGCGCGGCCTTGGCCAGGGCCAGCATGGCCCGCGCCTGCCAAAAACTGCCGCCCGCGACGGACGTGCGGCCGACTCGATTTGGAGATCCGTGCCAGTCGAGGATGAAATTGACCCACCGCCCGTCCTCGTCCTGCATCGCCAGCACGAAGTCGAGCAACCCCTCGCACCAGGCCAGCGTCCAGTCGAGTCGGGTCCGGTTCCACAGCTCGCAGTAGAGCTCAAGCGCGCGTGCGGCGTCGTCTACGCAGGCCACGCCTTCGAAGCCCGCCTCGCGCGCGACCACCGTGTCGTCGTTCGCGCGCGCGTAGACCGCGACGGCCCACGCGCGCGGCGATATCGACGGTACGGCGTGCCCCAATCGGGCAATCTGTCTCAGCACGGATGCAGTTGGTCCAGGATGTCGTCGATGTGAAAGTCGGCCGCCGCGATGGCGCTGCCGGCCGCGCCATAGTAGACGCGGATCGCGTCGGTGCCGGCATCGATGCCGACGTGTCCACACGAGAAGACATTGTTCTTGAGGTTGCCCGTGGTCTCGTACGTGTCGGTCGGCACCAGGATGGGCTCGGACGAGCGCGCGAGCACCGTCGAGGGATCGTCGGCGTCGAGCAACATGCCGCCCAGCGCGTACTGCGAATCGCGGTTGACACCGTGATAGATCTCCAGCCACCCTCCGGCAACACGCATTGGCACGCATCCAGCGCCGATGCGCAGCTCGTCCCAGAGACCGGGCCGGGATCGCGCCACCGGACGGTGGTCGCCCCAACTCACGAGGTCGTCAGAAAAGGCAATCCACATGCCGACGGTGCGACCGAAGGACTGGGGCATGGGACGCGTCAGCGCGGCGTAGCGCCCGCCAATTTTCTCGGGGAAGAGTGCCACGTCCTTGTGATCGGGCAGGAACATGACGCCCTTGTGCTCGAAGGAGGTGAAATCCGTGGTCGTCAGTCGGCTGGTGGTGATACCAATGCGCCCGACCGAGACGTAGGTGATGTGCCAGGCCCCATCGATGAATGTGGCGCGCGGGTCTTCGCAGCCGTATTCGTCAAAGTGGTTCACCGGCAACACCGAGGGCTTTTCGTCGACCTCGAAGTGCAGACCGTCGCGGCTTCGCGCGACGCGCAAGTGTGACATCTGGGTAAGGAAGTCATTGAAGTCGTCAGTCGCGGCACTAAAGCCACCCGTGGGGTGGTGAAACCTAATGCGACGCGGATCACTGAGGTCGAGTCCCGTGAGGGCTCGAGGCAGGTAGACGTCGACCACTCGCGACGGCGAACTGGACATGTCGAAGTAGGCGAATGAGACGACGTCGTCACTGAGGTAGCCCTCGCCCAATGACTGGACTCGCGGGTCCGACACCGTGAGGTCGAGCGTCAACGCGTCTTCGGGCGGGTCAACGCCGGGCATGGGGCGTTCGCTCACGCGAAGCAACAACACCACTTCGTCGCCCACCTGGGCGGCCGCGGCGTTGGTCACTGACATGACTTCCATACCGGGACGCGACGGCGTGACTTCCAGGACGCTGATGATTGGATTATTGGCGACCCGTCGACCAAGATCCGACGAACGCTTGCGTTCGCCACCTTTTTGACTGAGCGTGCGCGTCTTGTGGTCGGCCACCATCTCGGTAGCGATTGAAAGAAAAGCCTCGCCAACGCGCGGCCACGTCGCTTCGCGAGCGTAGGCGAAGGTGGACTGTTCCATTGACTGCTTGAGTTCGGGATTGTTCAAAATGGAATTGACCGCGTAGGCCAATTGCTCCGAGTCCTTAAAGTCAACCAGCGTGCCTCGGCCCTCGTCGAGCGCCTCAACCGCGTGCAAGTACTTGGTCGAGACAATGGCCTTGCCGGCGCCCAGCGCGTAGGACAACGTGCCACTCGTTATTTGGTTGGGATCGAGGTAAGGCGTCACGTAGACGTCGGTCGCGAGCAGCAGCTCAATGATGTCGTGCTGGGACATGTACTGGTCAATGAAGGCCACGTGTTCGCTCACGCCGAGCGACTTGGTCAGGGCAATGAGGCTGTTGCGGTAGTCCTCGCCTTGATCGCGCAGTAAATCGGGGTGCGACCGGCCGGCAATGAGGTAGAGCGCATCGGGATGCTCGGCGACGATCTTGGGCATGGCCTCGATCATGAACTCGAGTCCCTTGCGAGGGTCGACCAAGCCAAAGGTGGAGATCAAACTACGACCCTTGACACCCATTTTGGCCTTGAACGTGGCGCGACCGTGGGGCACGATCGTGGGCGTGCCGTGGGGGATCACTCGCGGTGGCGCGATGATGCCGTAGTCAGTATGCAGCAACGTGACAGCGGTCTCAGCCATCACGATTAACTCATCGCTCAATTCACTGATCGAACGGATGGTCTTGCGAATGGCGGCGTTGGGCTTGGGCAGCACCGTGTGCAGGGTAGTCACGACGGGCTTGCGCAGTTCCTGCAAGAAGACCGAGAGGTGGTCGTCGTAGGTGTACTCGCCGTCGGGCTCTCCGTTCTTGTCCAACTGCGGCTTCCAGACACCGTAGAGACCGAATTCGTGCTGCACGTTGACGGCGTCGGCGTTGGACAGGTTGATCGAGCGTGCGGCCGCCCGGTAGCTGTCGGGGTCGCCCTGATGGATGCGCCAACGCACGTCCGATTTATAAGCACGCAGCACGCCCGGCTCTTCAATGGCCGCGATGCGACAGGTCGTTGACGGGTCGGCCGCCCGCACCGCCGCAATCAGGTCCCCGGTGAACGTAGCGATACCGCAGCGACGGGGTACGGCTGAGGAAATAAACGCGATGCGAATAACTTCAAACTAACCGTTTGGAGAACATGTCCGCCCAGATGACGCCGCAGGGTAGATGCACTCTGCAATTTGTGAACTTTTCAGTCAGAAATGAGCCGCGTCCAACACTGGCGCAGCGGTCAAAGCGGTCCGCGCTTCCACCAATTTGCCACGGAGCGACTTAAGATATTTGTCTGGCGCGTGCTCCAGTTTCGTGCCTCGCGAGGAAGCTGTGAATGACTACTGACGAATCACAGTTCGACCCCCACCGCGATTTGCTGCCCCTGGTCTATTCGAGTCGATTCCTCGACACGTTTGCCATTGCCTTGCTGCTGCGCGACGACAAGGGCGTGGTCATTGATTCGAATCGGGCGGCCCAGGAACTGCTTAATTTCTCGGCGGCCAACATCAAGGGCCAGATTCCCTTCGACTCGCGCTGGAACCCGGTGCGTGAAGATGGATCATTCTTTCCACTCAACGAGCAGCCGGGACTGGTGACACTGCAGACCGGCAAACCAATTTGCGACGTGATTGTCGGCATTGACACACCCACGCAAGCCCGTAAATGGCTCTCGATCAACACGTTTCCGATATTCCACGACGATCAACTGCGCGGCGAGGTGTGCTCGTTGACCGACGTCACTATTCGCCGCCAGGAGCAGCAGGTCATGCGCCTGGTGAACGAGATGAACAAATTGGTCATCCAGGCTGAGAACGAGGACGAATTCTTAGATCAGGTGTCCGATCTGCTCGTCGAGGTCGGCGGCTACGCGCTCGTGGCCTTTGTGCTGGGCGCCGAAGAGAATGAGCCAGAGATGATTGGCGTGCACATGGCCGGTGCCACTGACTACGTGCACGAGGAAACATTCGCTCATATGGGCCCGCGGGCCGTTGGTCAGGGACCGGTAGCGACCGCATTTCGCACCAGGGTCACCCAGGTCGCCAATGACCTTTCCACGCACGCCTTCTTCGAAACGGCTTGGCGCCAGCGGGCCGCCCAATTCGGCATCGCGTCGGTCATCGCGATACCCATCATGCTGGGACCACGTAAGACGGTGCTGACGATATACGGCCGGCGGCCCCACGTCTTTGACGAACTCACGGTGATCGGACTCGAGAGCATCGCCCGCGAAGCCGAATTTGGAGCCAACCACGTGCGAGCGGTCAAGCAACTCGAACAGGCGCTGGACGGAACGCTCGCCGCCATCTCGCGCATCATCGAAACCAAGGATTCATTCACCGCGGGCCACCACACTCACGTCGGTGCGCTCGCCGCCGCCATTGCCACCGATCTGGGCATCGACGAAAAGACGGTGAAACTCATCCACCAGAGTGGTGAAGTGCACGACGTAGGCCGGATTGAAGTACCTCCTGAGATTCTCAGTTTTCCGGGCAGCCTCACGCCGGAGCAGTTTGAAATNNTACCCACTGGGGCTGCGCGGCGAGCAGATCATCATGCCGGCGCGCATCATGGCCGTGGCCGATGTCGTCGAAGCCATGTCCCAGCCCCGTCTCTACCGACCGGCGCTCGGTATTGAGGCGGCACTGGCCGAAATCACCACCGGCTCGGGCACGCTCTACGACGCCCAAGTAGTGAGCAGTTGCGTCGCCGTCTTCAAGGCGGGCTTTAACTTCGGGCACGACCACGAATCGGACCCGGTCCGCGACGGTGCTGACTCCTAGACGAATTTTCTGTTCGGCTGAGCCAGCGTGAGCGCGATAACAATCGGTCGGGTCACACGACCCCCGAACTCGTCGTTTACGAGTCGAACCATTTCGCCAACGAATGACTCGCGCTGCGCTTCAGGCATGGCTTGGTTACTTGAGTAGCTGCGCAGCAGATCACCAAAAGTCTCCGCATCGTTGGTTTGATCCCACGGGTACAAGAACCGCTGTGGTATTTCATACAGCGGAGACTTTTCTAGGGCCTCGAACATAAATCCCGTGACCTCGTGCGCCAATGGCGGTCGCGGCTCATCGGCTCCGTCTGTGTATTTGTCGTAGATGGCTTGAGAGCGCTCAGAGAAGCCGTCATCCGATGGCGAGGAGATGTTGACGGTGTCAATGATTGCGAGCCAGCCATCAGGCCGAAGAAGGTCGATCGGTTTTTCCAGACGGACGGACTCTTCAATCCAGTGGTAGGCCGTCGCCGCGACCACAAGATCGAAGGAGTGGCTCGTCACCTGGACGTCCTCGAAACCTGACACGACGATCTTTAGCTGGTCTTCATCGTTGAACTTGCGACGAAGTCGCAATGCCAAGTTGGCACCAAGTTCAACTGCGGTGACCCGAGCATCTCGCGCGAGCAGCGAGACCGTGGCCTGACCGGTACCGGGACCGACCTCCAGCACGTCGGGGGAATCAGGAAGTCGCGTGAATAACTCATCAAAGAGTGCCTCGGGATACGTAGGACGCACCCGGTCGTACAGGTCAGCAACGGCATCAAACGTCTTGCGCAATTCAGTCACGACAGGAGTCTAAAACGGGCGACTATGACTGCGTGAAATCAGTTCAACTTGGCCAATGCGCGTTGCGCGAAATTCTCGAGCGTCGTTACGTCTAACTGTCCGGGGTTCTCGTAGGCCACGATCACCAAGTACGTACCCTTACGAGCGAAAAGGTATCCCCGCTGCGAGTGCACGCCCGAGGAATAGTTTGAAAACTTCATGGCGTCGCCCCACTGCCCAAAAGGGGGAACGTGGACCTTCCCGTCGTTGGTACTTGACGTGAACATGACCCCGACCGAAACCGTCTTGCACGATACGTCACTTCTCAATGAGTTCCGCGCGCCTTCGTAGATTGGCAACAGCGACGTGCTCTGCACGAGATACTCAACGAGCAGGGATGCGCCCGCGCTATAGACGTAGGACGCCCCTACTCCGCGTCGCCCAACGAGCGCGACGGTGGACGCGGGTGCGGCGCAGGGAAATTT
>PMAL01000068.1:7860-10901 GCA_003152555.1 Acidimicrobiaceae bacterium
AAAGAACTTACTCGTTGGCTTAATGAGGGTTTGGAAGTCTCGAGCAGTCGGATGGAGGTTAAGAGCAACGAGTGACACCCGTCCGGTAGTGGTCGCGCCGTTCCAGTTGGTCCACGAGACAACAATTCCCTGGCTATCTATACAGGTATTCGTACTGAGTTGCGAAAGTGTCAAACATTGCACCGATCCAAAATCGCTCGACTGCTGCGTAGTGACCGTCCAACTTCTGGCGGGCACGCGAGTGAGTTGATCCCACGATTGCACCTGCGACTGGATCAATCCCACGCCCTCTTCGGCGTATCCGTTTGACGGAACAAAGGGGCTGGACCGGTCGCACTCAAGGGGCGTGAAGTACGGTGCCGGAAGCCGCATGCACGCGCTGACGTTCGTCCCGACTTGAATCCACTGCACGATGCGACCGTGTCCTCTGTACACGTACGCGTATCGACCGGTGCCGGAATAACCGTCGGCGTTCATGACCGCCCCGGTTCCGGGTGGACTGGGAATTTGTGCGTACACAATTGTGCCCGCAGGAAAAAGGGTGTAGTCGCGCACTCGGTAGGTCGCGACGAACCGTTCGTGCGACCCGTGCTTGATCAAGGTCTCGAAACTCTTGAGCGACGTTGATGGCACGCTTTTGGACTTTGATGAATTCGTCATCTGAACCGCCGTGACCGTGGACGCCACCGCCACAACAATCAGTGCAACGGCGAATACGAACCAGCGCCGTCGCTGACGCTGGCGAGCCTCTTTGATGAGGAGATCGATTGATACTTCATCGAGCGCGGACCCGCCTCTCAGTGTCTCCGCAATCTCAGGACTCGAATGAAAAACTCTCATGATACTACCATAACTAGTACCATGAGAATTGTCAAAGAGATCATGGAGTGCACGTCGCGTCGAAGCGGCATCGGTCGCCTGAGCATCTTCATGCCATCGCAACCCCGTTCGCGCACCGGCCTCGTTATGGTGGATTCAAAGACCATCGGACACACCGAACGCGTCTATATACGGAAAGACGGTGGCGGTGAAGAAGCTACAAAAGAAGAATTCCTTTCTTCTCGGCGTCGTCATTGCGTCGGCCGCCCTCGTGCTCGCGAGCTGTGGCACGACGCAAAATACTTCGCCGCCGTACAAGGGTACGCCCGCTCCCACCGCGTTCATTCCTCCATCGTCCGTGTGCGGTCTGCAGGGCGATTACGTCTCCCAGTCGTTGAATGGTGATTTCACGGCGTGTTTCCGTGTGCCGTCGCTGAACAGTTCAACATTGGTGGCGTCGCTGCAAGCCGAGTTCTACGGCTTGTCGAAGTCTTATCACCCGCCCACCGCGACGATTACTTCACCCGATGCCGGCAACAGTGTCTCCCTGACGCTCGGTTCAAAGACTGCGACGCCCGGCAAACTGATTTCTGTGTTCGGACACTTAAAGCAACCGGCAACGAAAGCGCTGAAACAGTCCATCCCCACGATCTGTTGGGACGGTTGTGAAGTCGGACTTCAAGATGAGGGCATTCAACTGCATTGGTTGTCACCCACATTGTTTCGAGCCAAGTTCAAAGTTCCCGAAACGGCCTGGCTCGTTCACCATTACGGCGTAGTCTCTGTTCACCCACTCATCTCGGGTTCGTATCAAGTAGGGATCGAGTGCCTGCTGGACATCTCCGGTTGCGCTCTGCATCCCGCGGAAGCGAGCGCCACCCTGCAATTGAACGCTCCTGCTCCCCAACGATGCGTGAGCGGAAAACAGTGCGAAACAATGACCTTGAGTTCTTCAAAAGCCCAGGTCGGCGACAAGATAATCATGAAGGGTTGGGCACCGCTCCAGTCGCTCATCGGTCGCAACCCCTTTAGCTACTCCATCTCGGTAGCGGCCGGTTCACCCCACCGAACGTATCGAAATCTCTCGTACGTCCCACTTTCGGAAAATGGAGGAATCAATATCATCGTGACACCGCGGGTATTACACGTAGTGCCCGGCACCACGTGGGCGGATTTGGGACGAGTTCCTACTGTGTCGTCAACGTGGTCGGGATTTTCTGCCATTACGCCGAAAGACGGCTCAAACCTCGTTGCCTGGTGTCTGCCGTCGGGCCTGGTGGTCACCGATGGTGCCCAGCAGGAGTCGATTCCTACGTCCGGCGTGCCGGCGGCGCTTCGCGGCACAACCCTGAGGATTTCAGCCAACATCGGATCGACGCATTGCTCCACCGTGCTGCTTGACCCAACATTTGCAAACAGTATCTACGCGGGTTTTGATTCTGCGGAAGGCGGCAGTATTCCTCCGGTCTACATCGCGCCGCTCTACTCCACGAACGACGGCGCATCCTGGCACACCGTCCCCGTCCCAAAAGGAATGACGATAGAGGCCTTTGGCGGTTTCACCACGATCGGCGACCACGTCCTGGCGCTGTTCGATGATGACGTGAATCAGAACCGACAATTCCCCTCGGGCACCCGCGATGGTTACTCAGTCGCCGAAGTTACTTCCAACGGCGGCGCAACGTGGAGTTCGTCAACGCAAGGATGCCCGAGTGCGGGTCCGTGCGTGTCCTTCGGTGCTGATCAGTGGAATAACTGCAACATGAGCGGTTCGTATCAATCGCTGCTGCTCGGCCCTCCGGGCGCCACGCAATCCTCGCGGATTCGGTGGACCAATTCATCCTGGATTACCACCGTCAACAGCTGCTCCTCCCAGCAGCTAGTGGCCACCTCCGGTCATGATCTGCTGCTGCTTGACCCCTCCTCGCAGTATTCGCTGCTCCGATCAACGACCTCGGGCCGGACCTGGTCCAACGTGGCGCTGCCCCTTGTGCCCAACATGAATTACGCACCCGATAGTGCGCCCCAGGGGAATTCGTACGCCCTGGCCGCCGACGGCTCATTGTTCGCGGTGATGCAAGTCCCTGCGACACCGCGCGAGGATCTCTATCGCCTCTACCCGTCGGCAACGTTGTGGTGCCGGGTACCGGGCGCCATTCCTGCGCTCACCTCAAATGCCACGATCAGTCCACTGCGTGTTGACGGTCCCAATCTGCTCTGGA
>PMAL01000174.1 GCA_003152555.1 Acidimicrobiaceae bacterium
GCGCAGACGTCGGGGTGCATGCGCCGGGTCTCAGAGATGAAGACGCCCAGCGTTGGGGGAATCGTGGCGTGCTCACCAAGTACGTGTTCGAGCACGCTCGCCCCTGAGCCGTCAGGGTGCTCCGCCTGCGACACCTGCGCCAATTGCAGCGGGTCACCCAGGAGAATCAGATTGCGGGCGGCATTGGCCGACACAATCGCATCCGCGAGCGCTAACTGGCCCGCCTCGTCAACAATCAACACGTCCACGGGAAAGGGCCGAAGCCCGGCACGTGCCCAGAGCCACGTCGTACCCGCCACCAGGTTGAATTTCTCGCTTTCCAGCTCCTCCCTCTTGGCGTTGTAGCGAACCCCCTCGAGACGGGTATCGGATTGTCGAGAATTCTGACGGACCGCGCGCAACGCGTCGATGGTTCCGTTCTCCCTAAAAACCTCGAGGGTGGCGCGCAACAAGTTGTCGATGGCGGCGTGGCTCATCGCGGTGATACCAACTCGTTTGCCGGCCGTGATCAACTCATGGATGATGTGCGCACCGCTGTAGGTTTTGCCCGTGCCGGGAGGTCCTTGGATAGCGACGTAACTGTTGTCGAGATGGTTCACCCATTGCAGTGTTTGGTCGAGGTCGTCGCTGAATACGCCGTCCGCGGGACCGTAGCCGGGCGTGAACCTCGGTGGTTCGCGACCCAGCAGCGCCAGCGAAACTGCACTTGGCGGATCAGTTGGTGTTGGATTAAGAATCTGTTCGGCCAAATGAAACAGCACACCAGGCTTCTCGAATGGTGACACGTAGTCGTCGAGCGCCACCACGCGAGGCAGTCCCCCGGCCTCTTCGTGTCGTTCGCGCCAGGTCATCTTCATCTCCCGACGATCGTGGTCCAGTTCTGAGATGTAGCCGTAGCCGTGCTCGACACCGATCCCGGTATAGAGCACGTTCACTTGACGCTTGAACATGGTGGTATCGACCACTTGCTCGGGCCAACGAAAGAGCGCGTGTTTGACGACGTCCCCGTTTTTCTTGGTGCTCTCTTCAAAACCCAAAAAGCTCAGATTGGCAATGAAGTCGCGGTCACCGTAGAGCGCACCGAAGTCCGACGCCGCTTGGGCAAATATCGGCGAGGTGTTCGCCGAGCGTTCTCGGCGCCAGTAGTTCAAGAGGTCACCCAACAAATGCTCTGGACTCCTCTCGCCGAACTTCTTAAGTCCCTCTACGAGTTCGTCGGTGTCTAGTTCGAAAACTGGCGCGTCGACTATGGCGTCGCGCCACTCCAACTCGTCGGAACGCTGTTCGAGCAACCAATCTCGCAGCGCCTTCGTCGCCTGCACGTCTTCGCAGTTGTAACGCGCGATGTCATCGAGCAACTGTGGTTGTTTTGTCTTCATCCACTCGTCGTACTCCACCACGGCGCCCGCCCCGCCTTCGATGTCACCCGTGCGGACGAAGCCCGTGAGACGCTCCAGGTACTTGAGGCCGTAGGACTCGGTGCCCACCTGAATGGCGTTGCGCGCTACGACGTACAGGTCCACGAAGAGTCCGGTCTCGGCTAACTGCGTGAAGAGGATCTCCGTTTCCGTCCCCCTCGTGAGCCGCTCGAGTGATGAACGCTCCGTGTGGTTGTAGTGGTAGACGTGCATCGACGGATACTCTTCGCGCCGTTGGGCGAAGAATTCCACGAGCTCCTTGATCATTGCGCGCTGTTGATCAAGGTCGTGCGCCCATCTCGGGTCGTATCGCCACGTTGCGTCAGGGTCGCGCAGGTAGAGTCCGGCGAGAAAGAAAAGGTCGTGCTGGGCCGTCCAGAACGGATGACCCTCGAAGTCGAAGAACACGTCACCGTCGTCGGGCGAGGGCATCAAACTGAAGCCGTGTCCGTACACGGGATCATCACTGGGCTCCACCAATTCGAAATACGGCGCCGCGAGCGGTTGTTCGCGCGAGAGTAACTGCAGGGCCGCCTGGCGACGCAGTCGTTGCAGGTTGTCGTCGTGCACGTCCGCGACCGGATCACGGCGACTGGCCAGTTCGACCACCGTGCGCACGCCCGCGCTCTCCATTGCCGCACGTTCCGGCGGACGAATGTTCGCGACGTAGACGAGGGAGTCCTGGCTGCGCCATTCATTTTCACACCGTCCTGAGAACTCACATATCTCGCAGTGATTGCACGGCTCGGGCTTCGTATCGATTGTCGTGATCTCCTGGTTGAGCAGCGAGTCCAATTGACGGCGCAGGCGCCGCCAGTAGGGACTGAACTGATCGACCGTGAGTGTCTCTTGCTCACCCGAACCCAGCCAGAGATGCATGTGCCGGGGCGACGCGCCCGTCAGCGCGGCGATGGCCTCGGCATAAAAACAAAGCTGCAGCACGTGACCGGGTTTTCCTTCAACCCGCGTTAACTTCGCGTCGATTGGCTCGTAGTTGGCGTAGTCAGCCCCCGCCTCGACGCGAATGAGGAAGTCCGCAATACCGCGAATGCCGTCGCTAACGAAGGGCATCTGATAGATGACGTCGTAGTCCTTTTGCATCGGGTTTCCAATCCGAGTAACCCACTGAGTGAAGGTTTCGTCGGGATTGCGACCGGGCACTTGGTAGACCGAGAGTCCACGGTTCTCTAAGTCCAATAAGCACTCGCGTTCGTGCGTGGAGCCCTTTTCTACGAGCAACTCTGCGAGCGATCCCATAGGTGTTGGCTCAATACTGAGCTGTCCCGAATCGGCCAGATTACGCAGCGAGAGGAAATGGCCGCACTCCAGCCACGCCGTGATCTTCGATGGGGTCAGGAGGCGTTCAGGCATCTGGTTTCACTTTAAGTTTCCTTGCTCGGCGCTTCGCGCCTACTAAAACACAATGCCGTGGCACTGTGACACAGGGATAATTGCGCAGCGCGCGCCAAGGTCATCGTGCCCCGCGTCGTAGTGGGTCGAGCTAACGCAGCGGGCCAAAAGCACTGAGGGCATCTGGCGCGCTGCCGGAGATTATCTGTTGCGCTAGCAGTTTTCCCGTGACCGGACCGAGCGTGATGCCCCACATGCCGTGCCCGCCTGCCACAAAGACCTTTGGCGAGCGGGTCGCCCCAATGAGCGGCATGCCGTCAGCGCTCACGGGTCGCGGGCCCACCCAGACATCGCTGACCGATCTCCAATGGACGCCGTTCAACCACGGCTGGGCGGATCTCAGCAACGCGTCGACGCGGGCCTGGATTATTGGGTGGTCCGCGGAGCGGAACTCCATTGTTCCGCCAATGCGCAGTCCGTCGCGATAGGGGGTGCAGGCAACTCGGGCGGTGGGCAAATAAATTGGCGCAACAACGGGCTCGTCAGTCGTCACACTGAACGAATAACCGCGCCCCGCTTGCACCGGCATGCGAATTCCGAAGGGGCGTGCGAGTTGGTTGAGCCACGCGCCGGTCGCCAGCACCACCGCGTCCGCGCGAAACGAATCGCCACCCACACCTTCAATCGTGACGCCAGTGGCGCCCTGTCGCAACGAACGAACCGAAAACCCCGCGCGCAACGTTGCGCCCCGCGCAACCACCGAGTCGCCGAGTCGAGTGACAAAGTCACCGGGATCCAGGTAGCGCTGACCATTGATCTGGATAACCAGTTGCGCCCGCTCGCCTATCTGAGAGACAGTGTGACGGGCGGTCTCACCGGACAGCTCCCTCACGTCAAGCGACTGGCCCACGGCGGCGATGTTCTCAATCTCGCGGCGCAAATGTGCCGCCTGCTCGCGCGTCTCGAAGCAGGCCATGATGGGCGCACTCTTCGTGGTCGCGGCGACTCCCCCGCGAGCGAGCTCGTCAAAGACGTCAAGGGACTCGCGGTTTACCGCCAGATAGCCTTCCATCGCGCGACGCCACTGCGCGTGCGTGCACCGACTCGCAAAACGTGCGAGGAAGCGCCACAACGCGATATCCAATGTCGGTGGCACCGAGAGCGACGCCTTGGGGTCAAACAGAGCCTTGAACGAGTACCGCACGACGTCCGGTTCAGGCAGAGGAATTGCCATCCCCGGCGACAGCCATCCGGCATTGCCCCACGAAGATCCAGCGGCGACTCCCACTCGATCGACCACGGTGACATCCACACCGTGTTCCTGCAGGAACCACGCCGTTGACAGCCCCACCATTCCCGCGCCGACCACGGCGACATGCTTCGGTGGCGGAGAGTCGAGATGAGTCGCGGACGCCGGTGACATGTATCTCCAATGTAACCGGAGCTTTCGATGTCACCCCGAAAGAACTACGTCAGATGAGTCTTGACGTCGCCAGATCAATCGCCGCTTGCAAGCGATCGGCCTGTTCGGGTTGGGCGGCGGGCCCCGAACCTCCGGGAGTAGTGCGAGCGCGCAGTGACGCACCGGGCGCGAAGAGTTCAGCGAACGATCTGAACTGGTCGTTCTGGGCAACTGCCTGAGCGAGCGTGATGTTACGCCTCGCCGCTTCACCCACTAATTGTCCAACCTGCTCGTGGGCCTGGCGAAAGGGAACGCCGCCTTCGACCAGCCGTTCGGCAATGTCAACGGCGACCAGGTTCGGATCGTCGGCCGCGCGTTGGGCAGCGTCGCTGTGAAACGTCATTGATCCGTACGTCCCACGCAGCGCTGCAATCATCAAGAAGACCTGCTCGAGGGAGTCAAACAGTGGTTCCTTGTCTTCCTGCAAGTCACGATTGTACGAAAGCGGCAATCCCTTCAATGTCACGAGTAGTCCGGTGAGATTGCCCACGAGCCGCCCGCTCTTGGCCCGCGCCAGCTCGGCGACGTCACTGTTCTTCTTCTGGGGCAACATCGACGATCCCGTCGTGTAGTCATCGCCCAGGGTGGCGAATCCGAATTCGCTACTCGTCCACAACACCAACTCCTCGCCCATACGCGATAGGTGAATGCCGACGAGCGCGATATCAAAGAGCGTTTCGGCGACGAAGTCGCGGTCGCTCACCGCGTCAATCGAGTTGGCGAACGCTTCGCGGAAACCCAGCAACTCCGCGGTGAATGCAGGGTCTATGGGAAGCGACGTGCCCGCGAGTGCGCCCGCGCCGAGCGGCGACACGTTAAGGCGCTCACGAGTATCGAGCAGTCGGTCGACGTCGCGCAGCAGGGACCAGCCGTGGGCACTTAGGTGATGACCCAACAACACCGGCTGGGCCCGTTGCAGATGGGTGTAACCCGGCAGGTACGCGCCTGGGTAGCGAGAGCCCAACTCCCTGAGCGCGTTCACCAAGTCGATCAAGTCCCTCGCGACCGTGGTCACGGCGTCGCGGGTAAAGAGTCGCAGGGTCGTCGCGACCTGGTCATTGCGACTGCGCGCGGTGTGTAGTTTGGAGCCGGTGGCACCCGCCAACTCGGTCGCCCGACGTTCGATGGCCATATGTATGTCCTCGTCGCCCTCGTGACGAACGAAGGAACCATCAGCGAACTCCTGGGCAATGGCGTCGAGCGTGACTAGCAGCGCTTCGCACTCTTCACTCGTCAGGAGCCCGGCGTGCTCCAGTCCGCGAACGTGGGCCTTGGAGCCCACGACGTCGTGGGCGTAGAGGATGTGATCAAAGGAGTAACTCTCAGAGAGGTCCCAGAGGGACGCAGCCATGGGCGACGAAAACCGCCCGCTCCAGAGCGTCATGGGTGCGGCGGGGTCGCGTTTTTGGCGCCCTGGCGCCCGGCCCACGTCTTGATGCCCAGTCCGTAGATCTTCACGAACCCTTCGGAGTCAGCGTGCTGGAATTTGTCACCGGCGTCGTAGGTCGCCAGTCCGTAGTCGTACAGCGCGTGGGGACTGCGACGACCCACAATGCGCATGAAGCCGGGCGCTTCACATCGCATGCGAACGTCTCCCGTGATGTGACGCTGCGTCTCGAGCATGAACGAGTCCAGTGCCTCTTTGAGCGGTGAGAACCACATGCCGTCGTAGACCAGTTCGGCCCAGCGAATCTCCAATCGGGCCTTCTCGTGGTGGACGTCGCGCTCGAGCACGAGGTCTTCGAGATCCGAATGCGCGGCGATGATGGCGAGCGCCGCCGGACACTCGTACACTTCGCGGCTCTTGATGCCCACTCGGCGGTTTTCAACCATGTCGAGCCGGCCAAACCCAGTCGAACCGACGCGGTCGTTCAGAATCTTGATGAGGTCCGCCAGCGACAGTGCGACGCCATCGATCGCGACCGGCAGACCGGCGGCAAAGCTAATGGTTAACTCCACGGGTTCATCCGTGCGCACTCGCGTGAGCGTCATGGGCTCTTCGGGCGGCTGCGCCCAGGGGTCTTCCATGGCGCCGCACTCAATGGCGCGGCCCCACAAGTTCTCGTCAATTGAGTAGATCTTCTCCCTGGTGGCCTGTACCGGTACGTCCCACTTGATCGCGTAGTCCACCGACGCCTCTCGCGTCATACCCCAATTGCGCGCGGGGGCGAGCACTTCTAAGTCGGGGGCCAGGGCGTGAGTTCCGACTTCAAAGCGAACCTGATCATTGCCCTTGCCGGTGCACCCGTGCGCCACCGCGCTCGCGTTGAACTTGCGCGCCTGGTCTACGAGATGGCGCACGATAACCGGACGCGAGAGGGCCGACACCAATGGATACTTGCCCTCGTAGCGGGCNNGACGCAGACAACTTCAACACCCCACTCTTCAATCATCCAGCGCACGGCGACCGAGGTGTCGAGCCCGCCGCTGTAGGCCAGGATTACCCGTTTGGCCATGACTACGTTCCCTTCTTCACCGCGACGAGCGGTTCGCTAAATCCAGCCAACATCCGAAACTCCTGCGCGAGTGACGCGCCACCGCGCGCTTCGCCGGCGATCACCAACACAGTGTCGTCGCCCGCCACACTACCGAGCACGCCGTCGAGCACGCTACGGTCCAGTGCCGAGGCGACCACGTGCGCGCAGCCCGGCGGCGTGCGCAACACCACTAGGTTCGCGGAGTAGTCAACGGAGACCACCCATTCACCCATCATGCGTCGCAGGTGATCCAGTGGCGCCGCCGTCATCTTGGGCGCCATCGCAATGACGATACGTCTCGAACCGTGCTCGTCTCGAACCTTAATGGTGCCGAGCTCTTGCAGGTCGCGGGTCACCGTTGCCTGCGTTGCCACAATGTCTTCGGCCTGCAGTCGGGCAACCAGTTGGGCCGCGGTCGAGATCACTTCACGTTCGAGTAGTTCACCGATGCGATGTTGGCGCTGGTTTTTGGTCATACGTTCTCCTCTTTCATCCACCGAAGGATGCCGATCATTGCCGACCGACGATGAAATACTTGTCGCCACACCAACGAGTTCGGCGCGTCGAGCACCTCGTCAGTGATCTCCTCGCCGCGGTGCGCGGGCAGACAGTGCAGCAGCACCGCACCCTCCTTCGCGTGCGCCATGAGCGCCCCATCAACTCGGTACGGGCTCAGCGCCTCGCGTCGTTTTACGGCTTGACTCTCGGCACCCATGGAGATCCACGCGTCGGTGTAGACCGCGTCCGCGTCCTTGACCGCGTCATTGGGCGAATCGGTGAGGCGCAGCGCTCCCCCGGCCCTCACCAACAACGGGTCTTCCACGCCCTGGGTCCGCAACTGGTAGTCGTCCGGCGCGCCAATCGTGACGTTGACGCCCAGTCGCAGCAGCGCCACGGCCAACGAACGCGTCACGTTGGTGGCGTCGCCCACGTAGGCCACGTTGAGCCCCGCCAGTGCGCTCACGTCGCCGTTGGCAAAGTATTCGGCCAGGGTCAGCACGTCGGCGACGGCCTGCGTCGGGTGCGCCTCGTTACTCAACAGATTGATGAGCGCGAGGCGGTCGTTTGTCGCGGCGCGAATACGCGCAAAAACGCTGTGGTTGCGCACGCGCAAGGCAGCAATGGCGTACATCTCGGCCAGGGTGCGCCCAACATCCTCGACGCTCTCGCGGCTGTCGAGGCCAATCTCCTCATCGCTGAAAAAAGTTGCGTAGCCGCCCAGTTCGTGCACCGCGGTGGAACATGAAGCCCGGGTACGCAGGCTGGGGTGTTCAAAGACGAGGGCCACCCCCTGGCCCTTTAACGTCTCGTCATCGAACGCAGCGAGGGCGAGTTGGTAGATCGCCGCGAGATCGTCCTGACCCTGTTGCTCAATTGTCTCGAAGTGTTTGATCACGTAAGGACCTCCGTGGTGGGGATGCGACCCGCGAGCGAATCGCGTAGTGCGTGGGGACGCGTGCCGTTTGCGAGCAAGATACGCCGGGCCCCTCCGTCAAGCGCGTCGAGCGCGGCCGTCACTTTTGGTCGCATGCCATCGCGAGCGTTACCGGTAGCCAGTAGCTCAGCAATTTGCACGCGGACCACTGTCGCGAGACCTGAGGATTCATCGGTGACGTCGGTGCGTAGCTGGTCAATGTCACTCAGCAGTACCAGCACGTCAGCGGCCAGCGCACCGGCCAGGGCACCGGCCGCCACGTCAGCATTGCAGTTGAGTAGGTCGCCGCTCTCGTCGACAGCGATGGGACTGATCACGGGCGTGACGCCCGATTGCCAGAGGGTCGTGACGATGTCGGCGCGCACCATGGGCGCCGAACCGACGCGCTGCCACGGCTCACCCAGCGACGAGGCGCACAACAGCGTGGTGTCAGCGCCGGAGAGACCAACGCTGTCGAGCCCCGCCTGATTAAGGGCCGCGGTGATCTGCAAGTTCACGTATCCGAGCGCCAGGGCCACGACGCCCATCGTCGTGGCGTCGGTCACTCGAAGACCCTCGTGGAATTGACTCTTCACTCGGAGCTCGTCGAGCAGCGCCGATATTTGGGGGCCACCGCCGTGCATGACCGCGACGTCGGTGCCGGCAGCGCGAAGCTGGGCAATATCCAGGGCCAGCTCTACGAGACGGGGTGAACGTGGTTCCAGTGAATCGAAGGCGTGTCCACCGAGTTTGACCACGACGCAGGTCAAGGTGTCACCCCCGACAACGGCAAACCAAGTATCTCGTCACGACCGTTCGCAACATTCCACGCCTGAATTGCCTGACCGGCCGCGCCCTTAATCAGATTGTCCAGCGCGCTCATCACCACGATCCATCCGGTGCGGCTGTCGACTCGTGCGCTCACTAGACAGAGATTGCTGCCCACCGTGTCCTTGAGCGTTGGCGGCTCGGGCGTAACGACGACAAAAGGATCGTCGGCGTAGGTCTCGCGCAGCACGTCCAGCGCGTTGTCCGAGGTGAGGGTGTCCGAGATAGATCGCCCGTAGGCGGTGACCAACACACCTCGGCTCGTAGGGATGAGGTGCGGCGTGAACAGCAGCTCGGCTCCGAGTTCCTGCTCAATCTCCGGCGTGTGGCGGTGAGTCAAGAGTCCGTAAGCTTCCGCGTTGCCGGCCAGACGCGCGAAGTGCACTCGGTCGCTCGCCGCGCGCCCTGCTCCCGAGACGCCGCTTAATGCGTTCACAATGATGCCGGTGTTGTCCATCAGACCACGATCCAGAAATGGTCCGAGCGCCAGAGCGCTCGCCGTGGGATAACAACCCGGCACCGCGATGAGCGTGGCGTCGACCAAGTCCTTGCGGTGGCGTTCGACGAGCCCGTAGACCGAGGTGGCGAGCAGTGCGGGTTGCGCGTGGGCCTTGCCGTACCACGTCACGTAGTCCTCGGCATTCTTCAATCGAAAGTCAGCGCCGAGGTCCACGGCGTGCACGCCGGATTTGAGAAGGTCCGGCACGAGATGTTGGCTGTGTCCGTGAGGCAGCGCCACGAATGCCACGTCGAGATCGGTCTCGAATATTGCCGAGACCGGCGAGAAGTTTAGTGAGGGGTATAGGCCAGCGAGGGCCGGGACAAACTCGGCGACCGATCGGCCGGCGTTCGTCTCGCCCGTGGCGACCACGACCTCAAGATCAGGATGGGACGCGCTGAGGCGTAACAACTCCGACCCGGCGTATCCGCTCGCGCCAACGATGGCAATTCTCATATGACATTTTATGCACACGGGGTGAGAAAAGTGCAAATAAAATTCTTGCCTAGTAGCATGACTCCATGTCGAAGCGCGGTTGGCTCCTCTTTCTAGCCATGGCCGTCATCTGGGGCATCCCCTACCTTTTGATCCGGGTGGCCGTGCGCCACCTCAACCCCGGCGTGCTGGTATTGGGCCGCACGCTACCCGCGGCCGTGATGTTGCTGCCACTCATTGCGTCACGTGGACAGTTGCCGGTGCTGCGCAAGAACTTCGTTTGGATCGCCACCTTCGGCGTGGCGGAGTTCGGCATTCCCTGGTTCTTGATGTCNNGTGCCGCTCTTCGCGGTAGTGGCCCAACGGATTCGCCGCACCGAAGACCACATCACGGGCCGACGACTGTTGGGCCTCGCTATCGGGGCGCTCGGCGTGGCCTTTCTCGTGGGTCTGGACCTTGGTGGAGGATCCATCAAATGGATCGGATTCATGATGTTGGTGGCGTTGGGCTACACGTTGGGACCCATCATCCTGGCGACCAAGTTGACCCACGTGCCCGGTCCGGTGGTCGTCGCCGGCGCAACGATGTTCGTCGCCATTTGCTGGGTGCCGTGGAGCATCGCGCACTGGCCCCATCACGTCTCGGGCGAGACGTGGAGTTGCGTCGCCGTGCTCTCGGTGGTTTGCACCGCGGCGGCGTTCCTGGTCTTCTTTGAGTTGGTTAAAGAAGTGGGGTCTTCGCGCAGCGTCGTGGTTACGTATTTCAATACCGCCATTGCCGTGGTACTCGGCATCACCATGCTCAACGAGCCGCTCACCGCCGGTATCATCGTGGGGTTTCCGCTGGTGCTCGTGGGCTGCATCCTGGCGACCGGCAGCCGGAGACCAGTTAACGTGCCGGTGTAAATTCTCCGGACACTCGCACGTCACCACTCACAACCAGCCACATTTGGCCTGGCACACTCACGAGGCTCACGTCGTCACTCTCGAGTACCGCGCCGTGGAACGTCAGCACCGCGTACTCGACGGGACCATCCACAATTTCGTTGACGGCCTGCCAGATGGCCGCGTTATTGACGTGGTCAATGACGTCGATGTCGGAACGTCGAAGGGCCCAGGGCCGTGACGTGGCCCCATCGGGAGGAACGCTGCGCGAGACGCGAGCTGAGACCTTGCGGCCCTGGGCCGCGATGCCGTAGAGGTCAATGAAGCTCTGAGGGATTCTCTGGGGCTGGCCCGCCGCGTTGACCGGTACCCACAGTGACGCCGTTTCAACCCTCAATTTGTCATCCACCAGCACGTTCGTGCGCCGTTCGGCCCACGCGGCGCCCGTGCCGCCGCACCACGTAATTAGTTGCGCAACCTCTCCGAGCCTCGGCCAGCGCCCGCCCGGCGCCAGGCGCAACGCGGTGCGCCGCGCGACCCACACAAACGACGATCCGCTACCCACGTCGTCCCAGTCGTCGGTGCCCACGTCTTGGAGGTACCGGGCCACCCCGTCAAGGCGAAGGTGGCCATCCGGCCCGCAATCCGAGATGCGAATCGGACGTTGCTTGGAGAAATGACGTCCCTCGTTAGTCATCGCAACGAACTCAATCACCTACATAAATTACTCGTAAATGTATGGACTTTGAACCACTCACGCGCTGACTCGGGCTTTAACGCACCCGTAATGTGGTTTCAATGCGACTCGTCGTACACCCGTGATTGTCCTACTGCTCATTGGATTTGTCGCCGGTTTGATTGCCGGCATCTCGCCGTGCATCCTGCCTATCCTGCCGGTCGTCCTCGTTGGCTGGGCCGATCCGGTAACCAACGAAGAACGTCCGCTCGCGGCGCGCCGGCGGCGCGCGGTCGCGGTCGTGTTAGGTCTCGTCGTCAGTTTTGCACTCATCACCGCCGTGGGTTCGGCCGTGCTCAGCTCGCTCGGGCTGCCCCAGAATCTGCTTCGCGACGTCGGCTTGGCGTTGCTCTTGGTGTACGGCGTCGCGCTGCTCATCCCCAATCTCGAGCGGCTGCTCGAAAAACCGTTCGCTCGCTTTACGCGCAGCGGTCCACGCCGCGACGGTTCCGCGTTCCTGTTCGGTCTGGGCCTCGGGGCCGTGTTCGCTCCCTGCGCCGGACCCGTGCTCACCGCGGTGACGGTGCTGGGCACCCGGCACCACGCCACTTTCTACAGCGTGCTCCTAAGTTTCTTCTTTGCCGCCGGCGCGGCGGTGCCGCTGCTCGCCATTGCGCTCGGCGGTGATCGATTAATTGAGCGCAATCGCGGCCTCTCGAAGCGGGCCCGACGACTTCGACCACTGGGCGGCGTCTTGCTCATTCTCATGGCGGGGGCGTTGGCCTTTAACCTCACCAACGGCATCCAAAAACTGGTGCCGGGTTACACCAACGCACTGCAACATCATGTGGAAGGCAACTCCTTTGCCTTCAAACAACTCAACAACCTGACCTACGCCAAGCCCTCTAACGACGGGTCTCTCACGACGTGCGAGCAGTACGCCGCCGAAGGATACTCCCAGGGACTCTCCAAGTGCGGTGCGGCGCCGCAGTTCACCGGCATCACGACGTGGCTGAATACCGCCAAAGGCCAGCCACTCTCGCTTAAGGCCCTACGCGGTCACGTCGTACTGGTGGACTTCTGGACCTACTCGTGCANNCGGCGTACCGCAACAATTACTGGCCCGGGGAGTATCTGATCGACGCGAACGGAGTGATCCGACACGTCGATTACGGCGAGGGCAACTACACCGCTGACGAGGACTTAATCCGATCGCTCCTCACCAAGGCCAATCCCGACCTGAAGTTACCGCCGCCCACGAACGTGCCAGACCTCACACCGACGGTCGAGACGAGCCCCGAAACCTACCTGGG
>PMAL01000057.1:0-624 GCA_003152555.1 Acidimicrobiaceae bacterium
GCCAGGTTCCTAGGAACCTGGCGACGTTGAACCATCCCCCCTACTAAAGGCGATTCATTGATCTCAACGTTATGTATTGTGCGTCCGGCCAGATTCGTCCGATCCCTTAATACCTTGTGCACGTCGTTCTTTGATTTCGGCAAAGTACGGCGAATTCGGTCGCACTCCCCTGATTAGGAAACCGAGACCAAACACAATGACGAGAATCACCACGGCCACGACTCGCACCACCGAAGCTTGGTTGGACAAGCCGTAGAAGAAGTCGACGCCCATGAAGAGTCCACCGATGACGGGGATGACACCCAACATGATCAACTTGCTCGCGCTGTGCTTCAAGTGATCGCGGTAGAACCAGACACTGGCGCAGGCGACGACGAAGTACATGAAGAGTCCAATCATGCCGTCCGAACTGATGATGTCACCAATGGCGTGGTTGGCCGACGAATTGACCAAGTACGGGATTAGAAGCGCCGGAGGAATTGCGGCCAATATCAGCAGCGCCGCCCACGGGGTCTGGTGCTTCTTGTTGATGAGCCCAAAGACCTTCGGGATGAGCTTGTCGCGAGCTAGCGCGTAGAGCACGCGACTGGGCTCGGTCATCTGAATCTGACAGGTTCCGATAAC
>PMAL01000057.1:704-17801 GCA_003152555.1 Acidimicrobiaceae bacterium
AGGAAGCCGCAGGGAACGGCCGCCTTGGCCAGTCCCGTAAAGCCGCCAATTCCGTTGTGAGCTCCCGAGAACGCGAAGTCATGGATCGACGGCAATGTCGCACCGCCGGCTCCCGACGCTTCGTGGATAAGGGCCAAGATCGTAAAGGAGATCATCGCGGTGTACTCAATGAAGACAAACACCCATTGCAGGCGCACTGACGGCCTAATGCCTCGAATGGCGAGGTACACCAGGACTCCCATGATGGCCGTGGCCACCAACCAAGTAGTCAAGTCATTGAATGTATGTCCAGTTGGCGCCACGACAAACAGAAAGTACGCGCCGGCCAAAGTGATGTTGCCCACGTTGGCGAAGGTCGATACCGCCACGTTGAGCAGACCGGTACCCACTCCAATGGAAGGAGTAACCGCTTCGCCTACCCATATATAAGGCGCGCCCGCGTGCGCTCGCCATCGGTTCAGACTTGCGTACCCAACCGCACACGCTCCCATCATGAGTCCAACGATGAGCACCGCGAGCGGCTCGATGTGGCCCGCAAAACCTACCAAGATCGCGAGTGTGTAGGCCACACTGCTTGACGGTGCAACGTTTGCGATGGAAACAACGAAGTCGCCCCACAAACTCACCGAATCTGCCTTCAGACCTAGTTCTTTATCGGTCTGGTCCATTTGTGTCACAGGAAGCCCCCTCGCTAGCCGTGTAATTTTGACTAAGAGTAAGTCATCTGATGACTTCTGTCAAACCATTTTGGAAGAATTTCTCACCTTTCTGCGTCATTCGGTCAGGGAGAATCTTGGTGCGGGCGTCACCAAGTTGGGTAAATGTGTTAATTGATGGGCTAATGATCTCGTCAATTCGAAAAACTCACGTGGCTCCGTTGCATCAAAATTTCATCGGCCACGTGAGACGTGTCGAAAAAATGTCAAGAGAATCGTTTGACCAAAGTCATCTGATGACTTACTCTAGGGTTCAAGAGAGGTTTAATTGACTAGCGAGTGGCTCCATCAACACGGGGCGGCGGACTTTTGGGGGGACCGTGGACGTGAACCGTGAGCATCTCGTCGCCACCGTGGCGAAGGTGAGCGGCGCCGCGTGACGTACGTCATTGGCATTGACTTCGGCTCCCAAAGCATCAAGGGGGTGCTGATTGACCCTGACGGACAGATACGAAGTTCGGGGTCACACGGATTGACGATGTCGCATCCTCAGGGAGGATGGGCGGAGCAGGACCCCAGTCACTGGGAAGAGGGAATTGCCATCGTTATCGCCAAGGTCTTGGGAAACGCCGGAGTCGCCGGCAGTGAAATAGGAATGCTCAACCTGGCGTGTCAAGTCGACGGTGTCGTACCTATCTCTCGCGAAGGCGAAGCCCTGGGACCTGCGATCATTTGGCTCGATCGAAGGGCCGACGTCCAAGCAAGCGAACTAGCCCGCAAGGTCGGACCAATGCGTCTCTTCGAGATCACGGGTCTCCAACCCGACTCGTCGCATTCCGGACCAAAGGTCATGTGGCTGCGCGATCACGAACCCGAGATTTTCGCGAAGGCGTTTGCCTTTCCCCCGGCGGCGGGATATCTACTGCACCACCTCACCGGCCAGCTCGCCATCGATCACGCGAACGCGTCATCGAGCCTGCTCTACGACCTGCGACTGCGCCGATGGTCCGATGAACTGCTCGACGCGGCCGGGCTCAGCGCAGCGCAGTTGGGCCGCATTGGAGAAGCCAGCGAAGTCGTCGGAACGCTCAACTCAGGTGCTGCCGAGAGAATAGGACTGTCGACATCTTGCCAAGTGTTGGTCGGCACCGGCGACGAACACGCGGGCTCCATCGGCGCCGGCGCCATTTCCAAAGGAATCATCACGGACGTCACCGGAACCGCGGAGCCAGTCACCGTCGCGACCGATTCATTCGTGCTCGACTATGACGGCCTCGTCGAAACCCACGCGCACGCCCTCCAGGGCTTCTACCTAGTGGAGAACCCCGGCTTCGTCTCCGGCGGCAGCACCCTCTGGCTCGCCGAAAACATCCTGAAAGTACCTCAAGCAGAACTATTTGATCTCGCGGCTCACGCACCGGCCGGCTCCAACGGCGTGCTGTTCATACCCGCACTCTCTGGCGCCATGACACCGCGGTGGAACTCGAAAATGCGGGGCGCCTTTGCCGGACTTGACATGTCGCACACGGCGAACGACATGGCCCGGGCTGTGTTGGAAGGATGCACGTTTGCCCTTCGCGATATCACCGACCGGTTCGCATCACTCGGGTTGGGCGGTGACGAGATCAGAGTTGTCGGCGGAGGGTCGATCAGCGAACTGTGGCTTCAGATTAAGGCTGACGTGACGGGCCGTCCAGTTCGTCCAGTGCTCACGCATCACGCCACGGCTGTCGGTGCTGCGCTGCTCGCGGGCGTTGCGGCGAAGATCTTCAGCGACCTGGACGAAGCGGTGAACCGGACCGTCACGCTGTCCGATGAGCCGTATGTTGCAGACCCTAAGAGGACATCTCTTTATGACGACGCCTATGGTCGCTACCGGGCCCTCTTTGACGGTGTCGAGGAGGTGCTGGCGTGAGCACCGAGCAGATCACTGTCGATGACTTGAGTGAACTCCGCGAGTTGATTCGCACTTCGCCTGAAGCTAGTTCATTGAGAGAAATTGGCCTCCGCGAGATAGTGAGTGGCCCGGGCGCCATTGCGACACTGCCGCAGATACTTCTTCGGCTCGGCATCGACGCGAGCGCACGAATTACCGTGTTCTCCGATTTGACGCCCAAGCGCTACCATGACGCTGACGTCCTTGACGTTGTGCTCGATCTTGTTGTTCGTTCGAACAACAAGATCGAGCACGTGTGTATCGCGCGCGAAAAAGAGGGTGCGATTGTCCTAGCCGATGAGTTGACGGTGGCGAGTGCCATCGACGCCGTAACCCGGACATCACCGCAAGCACTCGTGAGCGTCGGATCCGGGACCGTCGTTGACATTGGAAAAGTGATTGCCAATGAGTTGTCACTCACCCACGTAGTGGTCCAAACGGCCGCCAGCGTGAATGGCTTTGCCGATGACCAGAGTGTGCTCCTGATCAGCGGCGTCAAGCGAACGACACCTAGTCGTTGGCCGGACGCCCTCATCGTCGATCCAGACGTCGTAGCGCACGCTCCCCTGCCCATGACCCGCTCGGGCCTCGGCGATCAGCTCTCGATGTTCAGCGCGTCAGCGGATTGGTACTTGTCAGACGCGGTGGGATTCGACACGAGTTTTTCGCCGACACTGGTCACGATGATGCGTCGAGACCTCGACCAACTGGTGAAGGTGTCGAGTGACCTCGGTCGGGGTGACCCAGAAGCTGTCGGAGTGTTGGCGTCGTGTCTCACCCGCGGGGGCATCGCGATGGGTGTCGCTGGCCGTACGGCTCCGTCATCTGGCACTGAACACCTCATCAGCCATCTCCTGGAGATGCACGCCGATGCGTTCCACGTGCCAAGTGCCTCGCATGGATCACAGGTGGGCGTGGCGAGTGTGGTCGCCGCGATTATCTGGCAGCGGGTGCGCGAACGGCTCTTAAGCGGCGATGCCGAAGTGAGCGCTGAGAATGTCGCTTCACGGATGGACGTGCTCAGTGCGTTTGCGCACTTGGATCCTTCGGGAGCACTGGCCGAAGAATGCTGGGCCGCCTACGAACGCAAATCAACGTGGACTCATCTCCACTTGGACGACATTCGCCGAATCGTGTCTGAGTGGTCCACCAATGACGAAAAGGTTGACGGACTTTTGAAGCCAGCCGCTTTTGTCACTTCAATGCTGAAGGACGCGCGAGCACCTGTAAGTTTCAGTCAACTTGACCCGGCACCGGGCCCGGAGGTCGTGCAGTGGGCCCTAACTAAAGGTCACCTCATGCGCGACCGATTCTGCGTAATGGATTTGGCCGTGCTCATCGGCGCCTGGAACGCCGATGACGTCACGGCGGTCTTGAGTGAACTCGATAAGTTGGCCTCGTGACCAAGACCATCATCGTGGAACCGATTGATCGTCTCTACAAGGGTTACGCCCTAGACCTCGACGGCACCGTGTATATCGGCGACCACCTTCTTGATGGTGCCCAAAAGGTAATAACGACACTGCGCGAGAACTCACGAGTGGTCTTCGTCACCAACAAGCCGCTCGAAACAGCGGAGTCCTACGCGGCCAAGCTCACGGGCCTCGGCATCCCCACCGAAACTGCCGACATCGTGACGCCGCTTGATTCCCTCGTTGACTACCTCGACATCAACCACGGTGGCGCCGTAATTTTGACGGTCGCCGAACCCCTGGTGGACGACGTACTGCGAGACGCTGGTTTCCAGGTCACCGGCGATCCACTTGAGGCTGATGTTGTCGTGGTCTCCTTCGACCGGACATTCACCTACGCCAAACTGTTCGCCGCATATCGAGCGGTCAACAATGGAGCGGTGATCATTGCCACCAACCCGGATCCCTTTTGTCCCACGCCCGAAGGAGGCTTGCCGGACTGTGCTGCCATGCTGGCAGCCGTTGAGGCCTGCACGGGCGCGACCGCCGAGGCCATTGTCGGAAAGCCCAGCGCGCATATGGGTCGTGCGATATTAGGTCGACTGAACATTGAGCCGGCAGACGCGGTCATGGTGGGCGACCGACTGCTCACTGACATCGCCATGGGACAGTCACTCGGCATGGCGAGCGTCTTGATCCTCACGGGCGTTTCCAGCCTCGAAGACATAGGTCGTAGTGGCGTGCAGCCCGATTTCGTTATCGACAAACTTCTTGACCTTCTTCCTAGTGAACGGGACCAACCATGATCAATTTCATCTTCATGCTCACGCACGCTGACAGCACCATTGAGGATGCGCTTGACTACGTCGAGCAACTGGGCGACACCGGTCTTCACTACATTGGCTTCAAGGACGTGGGCGCGACGCCCGAGCGCCAGCGAGAAATTGCGCACTTTGCGCATGAAGTCGGATTTGAAGTCATGTTAGAAGTCGTCTCGACCACTCGCGAGGACGAGGTCAACTCCGTTCACGCGGCGCTGGCCGCCGGCGTCGACTGGGTGCTCGGTGGCACCCAACCCGACGCCGTCTTGCCTCTCTTGGCCGGTTCCGACGTTCGCTACTGTCCCTTCCCCGGTCGCGTAGTTGGGCACCCCAGCATCCTGGAAGGCAGCATCGAGGAGATCGCGACCAGTGCCGCCTCACTCACCGCGCGGTCAGGCGTGTACGGCTTGGACCTGCTCGCTTACCGACACGAGACCGCCAATATTGAAGAGTTAACCCGAGCCGTCGTGGCTGCGTCAGCCAGGCCAGTTATTGCGGCCGGGTCGGTCGTGCGCGACGAACAAATCAAGATGCTGTCGTCTGCGGGAGCGTGGGGTTTCACCATTGGCTCGGCAATCTTCGACGGACTCTTTCCCGGCGCCCCGGACGTTACCGCGCAGGTGCGCCACGTGCTGGAGGTTGCGAGCCACGCATGAGCAAAACCACCGTCGCGCGAGGCAGCCGGGTCGAAGAAGTCCGGCTCGGTCTGCTTGAGGACCTGACCAACGGTGAATTGCCGGTGGGGGCGAAGCTCGTCAACGAACAGGAACTCGCATTACGTTTCGACGTCAGCCGGCTCACGGTCCGTGAGGCAGTTGCGGCGCTGGTCACGACGGGCTACCTCGAACGCCGCCACGGCAGCGGAACCTACGTCGTTGGCTTGCCGGGACCACGCCACGCCCTTGACGCCACGCTCAGTTACACCCACATGATTGCCGAAGCGGGAATGAAGCCGGGCGTGGAGCTCCTCGACATCGAGACCCGTCCGGCGACCAAGACCGAGGCGCACGAACTCAACCTCGAACCCAAGGAATTAGTCCGCTCGCTCGAGCGAGTGCGCACGGCGGACGGCCGCGCCGTGGTCTATTCGATTGACATCGTGCCCGAACGGTTCGTCGCCGGCGTATCCAACAAAAAGTTCAACCGTTCGCTCTACGACTTGCTCTTGTCAATTGGTGAGCCCGTTGTCAGCGCGAATGCGGTCCTCTTGCCCGTCATTGCCGATCAGCGACTGTCATCATTGCTCGAAGTCAAGGTGGGCAGCGCCCTTCAGCAAATCAGCGAGGTGGACTTCAACAGAAATGGCCATCCGATCGTCCTTTCTACCGAGTGGCACGTGCCGGGCGTATTCGAGTTACGTGTGAATCGCCGGCCATGATCTTGACCAGGAAAAATTGCCAGCTCGTCGTACATTCCAGTTACGTGTTCCGAACAACACTGCAACTTCCACGAGTATTTAGTGGAGACGGCGATACTCCCGTCGCACGTTACAGTTTCCCTAAGAGATAAAGGAATAGAACATGTCAACGGACCGCTCAACTCTGACCCCCAAGGAACGCGAAAAAGCTTCGGTCTTTCACTCCTGGTCCGCTCAGTCCACCATCGATCCGCTCATGATCAAGGACGCTCACGGTGTCTACGTCACTGATATAGATGGCAAGACGTATCTGGACTTCTCGTCGCAATTGGTCAACACCAACGTGGGCCATCAACACCCCGCGGTGGTGAAGGCCATACAAGATCAGGCCGGAGTGCTCTGCACCATCGCTCCTCAACACGGTTACCAGTCTCGCTATCGCGCGGCAGAGCTGATTCTCGACCACTCCTTCGACGGTGCAGCCAAGGTTTTCTTCACTAATGGGGGGACCGAGTCCGTCGAGCACGCCATACGCATGGCCCGTCTCTTTACTGGTCGCCAAAAGGTTCTCGCCACTTACCGCAGCTATCACGGTGGCACGTCGACGTCGATCAACCTCACCGGTGACCCACGTCGCTGGCCCAACGACAACGGCACGTCGGGTGTCGTCCATTTCTTTGGGCCATTTCTCTATCGTTCGGTCTACGGAGCCATGACCGAACAAGAGGAGTGCGAGCGCGCGTTGGCCAGTTTGGAGAACACGATTCTCTTCGAGGGTCCGACAGCCTTTGCCGCCATCATTCTCGAGACCGTGCCCGGCACCGCCGGCATAATGCCGCCACCAAAAGGCTTCCTAAAGGGCGTGCGCGATATCTGTGATCGTTACGGGATTGTCTATATCGCCGACGAAGTCATGTGTGGATTCGGACGCACAGGCGAATGGTTTGCTTATCAAAACTACCACGTGAAACCCGACCTGGTGACCTTCGCCAAAGGTGTGAACTCCGGCTACATACCATTGGGCGGCGTTGTTCTTAACGAAGCGATCTCCGCGTCTTTCAACGATCGTGTGTATCCAGGGGGCCTGACATATTCTGGTCACCCCTTGGCGTGTGCCGCAGTTGTCGCCGCTATTGAAGTGATGGAGAGCGAGCACATGATTGAAAACGCCAAGCGAATTGGCATCGAAGTCCTACGACCAGAACTAGAAGAACTAGCTAAGAAACACAAAGTCATTGGCGACATCCGTGGACTTGGCGTTTTCTTTGCTCTTGATCTGGTCTCGGACCGCGCCACTAAAGAGCCCCTCGCGCCGTACGGTGGAGGATCGCCAGCAATGAATGAAATCTTGGCCGCGTGTCGAAATGAGGGACTGCTCATCTTCAATAACTTCCATCGTCTGCACGTTGTACCTCCCTGCAACGTCACAAATGAAGAGGTACATGATGGACTTGAGAGGCTAGATCGAGCACTTTCGGTGGCCGACAAGTATTACGTTGGCACCTAGAGATATATGAAGAATTACTCAAACAGATTGAGTTAACGCTAGATTTTGACCATGAAGGCTTACGTCGGTGTAACTGACCAAGCCTGGTTTGAATTTCTGTCAGCCCGACCTGATTTAGCCGAGGTAAATTTTTGGCGACCTTATGGATCTCGAATCTTTAAGGTTTTGCAAGCTGGAGAGCCCTTTCTTTTCAAGACAAAAACCCCCCACAATCGCATAGTGGGAGGAGGAATTTTCGAAGGTTTTGTCTCGCTTAACATCAGTAGAGCTTGGGAGTTTTTTGGCCCCGGAAATGGTGTTGCGTCACCGGAAGAACTCGTTGATCGAATACGTCGAATTACTGGAGAGACGCTCGGGGAAATCGGCGATCGCGAAATTGGTTGCATCCTCCTGCGCAACGTGAATTTTCTCCCGCATAACAATGATTTGCCAAGTCCTTCTTCTTTTTCAGTCAACATTGTGCAGGGTAAAGGCTACGAATTCCCAGGTGAAGATCCCGTGGTTGACAAGATGGCAAATCACTTACTAGCAGACGAGATCGTTGATTCCGCTGCACCCAATTCGCTTGAGAATCTCACTCCCACACAGGGTGAGCCACGACTAATGACTCCTCGGCTCGGCCAGAACGCGTTCAAAGCAATTGTCCAAGAAGCGTATGTTCGCCGTTGCGCAATTACCGATCACAAGATTCTTCCAACATTGCAGGCAGCTCATATCTTTCCTGTAGCAGCTGGAGGTCAGCATCGCGTGGACAATGGACTTCTCTTAAGATCAGACGTGCACACGATGTTTGATCGAGGCTATTTAGCGATTGATCAAGATTTCCGACTTTGTGTCAGTCGGCGACTTCGAACAGAATTTGGAAACGGAAACGAGTTCTACTCAAAAGAAGGATCGACAATATCCCTACCGTCGGCAGAAAATAACCGTCCCTCTCTTGAGTACCTTTCATGGCATTTTAAGAAGGTGTTCCACTAAAAATGTGAAGAATTACAAAATACATCGTGCACGCATGCTTGGCCTCTAAGTCTTCACCTCTGGGAACCGCGTCTCGTTAATTGACATCTTGGTTGCAGCCGCTTCAAGAAGATCAACGGACAACGAATCAGCGAGACTCAAGAGATAGAGGAAGACATCTGCCATCTCCAATTTGATCGCCCCGAGTTGTGTCGATGTCAATGCGCCTGCCATGGATCCTTCAGGAGTTAGCCACTGAAATTCGGCAAGTAACTCACCAGCTTCACTGGCTAAGGCCATCGCCAGATTCTTTGGAGTATGAAACTCCTCCCATTTCCGGAGAGACGAGAATTTTTGTAGTGAAAACTTCAAGTCGTCGAACTCAGTCAAAATGCTCCTTCTCACTTACGCCGATCATTGTCGAACGTGCGCCTCTCGTAACTTTTCACGCAAGAACTCGGCGACTTCCGGATCAGTGCAGTAGATAAAGGTTCCCATGGCTCCCCTTGTGAGAAGCGTTCGATAGGTATTACGGATCAATTTGTCAGCGTGCTCGCGCGCGAATGCCTCGTCAACTAGTAGCGCTTGCTTGTATCCACGCAGAGACTGATCCGTTGACGCCCGATTTTCTGGCACGCCCACCAATCTCCCTTCTCGAAGGGCCACATCGGGCCCGATAATGACACCAAAGAAATCACCTTCAAGCCCTTGACTCGTATGAATACAACCGACTTCGTTAACGGAGTGCGGCGCAATCATCCATGCAGATCCGTCTCGATCAAGATTCCATCGCATTGCAAAATCAGTCCCAGGAAATTCAATATCAAATCGTTGAGGTTCACGTTTACTAATCCACTTCCAGCAATAACCGGCCAAAAGTCTCGAGCGATTGTTCGCCGAATTGCGCTGGAAGACGAGGTCTCGCAGTTCGCTCGGTGAATCAACAATGTCAATCTCGTACTCAGTAGCAGAAAGGTCGACATTCTCGGTAGGGACCAAACCCATTGCCATTTCCACCCAGCTCAAATATTCGTCAGAACCAGCACATCGAAATTGGGCTTCCAGTTCATACTCTTCAACTGCGGCCCCAAGAGAACCTGCACACCTTCGTATTTCTTCGAGATTTCCAATGTCACGCCACGTGACAAGTTGTCCTTCGTCAACAAAGAAAACGCAGATTCGCGAACTTTGGATTATCTCAATTATTTGATTCTCTCCTAGGTTCTTATAGAGTCCAGACTTCTCAACGAGGCGATGAGCCTCATCAACAATCAAGGCGTCATAAGAATTGGCATCCGTTTGATAGAACGCGTCCGAGCTAACGAATAGTGATCCAATTTCTGCCCGCTTGAATTTCCCTTTTAGTTTTGCTTGGTAAACAGCGCGAGGAGCCGCATTCTTTGTGACGTAGCGAGCGTTAAAGTTTCGTTCTAGGAGCTTCACCAAAGCATTGATCGCGATTACTGATTTTCCTGTCCCGGGACCTCCTTTAATGAGAAGAACAAGACGTTCACCAGTTGGGATTTCACTGACGCGCGCCATGATTACTTCAAAGGCAGTCTTCTGTTCATCTATGAGGACAAATTCTTCATTCCCAAGAAGCATCGAAGCGATTGAATCGACCAGCATCTTTGAGGGTTGGATTCGACTCGCTTCAATTTTGCGAATCGCGTCACTGTCGTCTCCTTCAACGATGCTTTCCTCTATGAAACTTTGAAGCGACGCACGCTCACCCTTCATGAATACCGGAGAGCGAAGCAACAGGTCGTTCATTGCATTATCCCGAATGACTGACTTGTCATCACAGTTGTGCAGATAAGCGCATGGCGATATTCGAACTAAACCAGACGAAACGACTTGGTAAAAGTCTTCGAGGAGTCGCGCATATGACCAAGCTTGATACGAAGGGTGCGGAACGGTTCGAACGGAGCCACCAAGGTATGTTGTTACGTGTTCCGAGAGATCCGATGACTCGACTCTCGACCACTGCTTAAGTTCAATCAGAACTAATTGACCAAGTCCATTTTCATCTTTGCCCGATATCATGAAATCAATTCGTTGGCGGCGTCCGTGAAGTCTGTATTCGATGGCGATACCTGCGTCATTGGGAATCGCATTTGTATTAACTACGTGAAACATCGCGTTTCCCAATGAGTTTCGCCAGCTTGCATATTCGGAAGAATCACTTCGAATGTGAAGTCCAAGCTGTTTGGCGACAGATTCCTGGATGAAATCCTCTATTTGAGGTGCATCAAGCAAAAACTGAGACTTCGTAGCGATGTATGCCAGCACAAGTCGAAGCGTACTTTTATCTCAAGGACAGAGTCTCCTCGGGACCAAACGTTCAGACATTCTATTTCTAAGCAACTGCGGCAGCGAATTGAACAAAGAGGTCGGAAGACAATGGATACTCAAGCTGCCAAGTGACGGCCATCGGCTTTTCACCCACGTGGCCCCGATAGGTCCCAGGACCAAGAAACCAAAAAGCTCGATCGTTAGTTCGAAGGCGACTAAAGAGGTAAATTGAGCGTCCCTCCGCGACATGTTCCCGGTATCGCCGCCCCGTTGGGCTATCAGCGGAGGTCGTCGATTGACTCTCCCAGTGTATTAGTGAGGAACTAATTGCGTAGTCGTGATACCGAGTTGATGGCGAAAACGAGTCGCTGCTTTTGTCGAGAGTGAAAGCAAGCAATTCAGTCCGACTTGATTTTGAACTGCGCACCCCCTCTCTCCACTCGGGCACGACGACCTCTGTGGATTTCCCTTCCCCCACAGCAGCCAGTATCTCCCTTCGCGTATAGCGAGCGTGCACCTGGAGCGGCACGTCAGAATGACTATCAAGGTCGTAATTAATGTGAGTTCGTCTCAAATCCAATTCATTGAGAAGCTCAATCAACACCGAACGCACCTGCCCGTGAGACCAAAGAAGTTGAACGCCATCCTCCATCGTTGCGTCGCGCGCAAGCACTCCACCAGTCATGCAATTGATCAACATTCGTAAGAGTCGATATTGACGTCTAGTGAGAGCATCAAGCACTGGAGGAACATCGGAATTCAAAAACGCTCGATACGAGTCAAGGCGTTCTGCATCATCAATATGCAATGAGCGACCGATCGCACGACGAAGGCGCAATTCCTGATCTCCAGGTAATTTCGTCAATATGCCGGCTTGTTCACAAAGTGCCGACCACCCGTGATCATTTTGGCCATCGTAAATGTCCGTAAGTTCGAGTCCAGACTCGTCGAGGAAATGCGTCAGTGAAACGTTTTCGGTGCGTTGCGCTAGCTCTCGCAATTCCGCTGCTTTCGCTTTCCACACGGAGGGCAGTGCAGAACGCAAACTCTTCAGCACGATTTCGCTTGACTTTTTGTCAAGATGCATAAAGCAGCCCGCCGGCATGTAAGGAAATCCGGCATTCACCGCTTTCTCCAATTCCTTTCGCGTGCCACCAAGAAGAGCGAGGAATCTTCGGTCGTAGCGAAATTCCTTTCGATGAGTGCCGACAAAGTCCAACACGGTGCAGACTGTCTTGTTTCTTGACCGGCGAAGGCCACGGCCCAATTGCTGCATAAACAGTGTCGGACTCTCCGTCGGCCGAAGCATCAATATGGTATCTACATTCGGCAAGTCCAAACCTTCGTTGAACACATCCACGGAAAAGATCACCTTTATTTTCCCGTCGCGAAGATTGCGTAAAGCCGCGGTTCGATCAGTCTCAGAGCTCTCGCCCCACACCGCAGTCGCAGCAATTCCGCTGGCGTTAAAGTGTTGAGCCATGAATCGTGCATGTTGGATACTTACGCAGAAACCTAAGCACCTCATTGATTCGGCACTCTCAACGTGTTCTATAAGTTGTTTGACAACGAGACGCGCCCACGAATCTGTACTCGTATAAAGGTTGCTAAGTGCGACGATGTCGTAACCTTGTCCCCGACGCCAAGGAATCATTGTTAGGTCAAGGCCGTCGTGGACTCCGTAATAGATAAACGGAACAAGCCTCCCCTGATCAATTGCATCCCATAGTCTGAGTTCTGCAGCTATGCGATTGTCAAACCAATGAAAGATATCTTGCCCGTCGCTTCGTTCGGGAGTCGCGGTTAATGCGAGGAGTTCACGAGGCTCAACGTGTTGTAAGAGTCGAACATACGAAGTAGCGGCAGCGTGATGAAACTCATCGATAATCACTACGTCAAAATGATCGCCTGGAAAACTACTCAGATTGAGCGCACTAAGCATCTGAATCGATGCGAACACATGCTCAAATTCTGTTGGGTGTGACTTTCCTACCCACTTCTCTCCAAACGATGGATCGCGCATNNAGCAATCGTGCACGTGGGAGATTTTCCCGTAGTCGGGCGTAGTCCACAGCCGCCATCACAGTCTTTCCAGTACCTGTAGCAGAAACCAATAAGTTCCTATGGTGTCCTTGTTGACGTGCAACTGCGATCAGTTCGAGGAGTCGCTCTTGAAAAGGCTCGGGGCGAAGTCCAAGACCAGGAAGAATAGGGACTTGATCACCGGTCTTTTTAAATTGTCGCGCGGTCTCTTCTTCGAACTGTTTCGGGTCATAGGAAATGAAATCGTTACTCTGCCAATAGCTTTCGAATACAGCTCCGAATTTTGAAATAATGTCCGGGTTCCGTGTTCCCGAAATGCGAATATTCCACTCAAGTCCCGTCACTTGAGCCGAATACGTTAAATTCGACGAGCCCACATAGGCAGTCGCGTATCCAGAATGGCGATAAAAGCACCACGCTTTTGCATGGAGTCGAGTCGACGTGACGTCGTAAGAAATTTTTATCTCGGCTCCGAGTTCCCTGAGTTGATCTAGTGCGGCCTTTTCAGTTGAATTTGTATAGGTCGTCGTAAGTACCCGAAGAATTTTTCCACTTGCGCAATGACGACCGAGCGCTCCAAGAAGCGGATGTATGCCGCTCTTCCTAATAAATGCCATCACTACGTCAATCTCATCAGCCGAATCAATTTCTGCGAGCAATTGGTTCCACAACCCTGGTTCTCCCGGAGAGTTCGTGAGTAGTGCCGTATCACGAAGCGGGATTAACGGATCTACAATGTCAATTGGTGTTCCGTCAATTCTCAATTGTCGAATAGATCTAAGAATTTCCGCGGGCTGAGTAATCTGATCGTTTCCGCCGTAGCCAACCAACTGTGAAATTCTGTTCACCAAATCGTTCGCAATTTCCACACCGCGGGTAACTCGATCCTGCTCAGGAATGCTTTCGATAACACGATGCAAAAGAATCTCAAAATATTGCGCGATGCGATCTGACGATTCTCCAGACTTAAGTGGCCTCGTTTTAACGCGTTCTTCGATATCGGACGTTAACTCTTGCTGAAGAGTTTCAGAAATTATCGTTTCGTAGATTCCAAATCGAAGCTCGACCATCGGCGCAGCTTACGTCGACCAAAAGTTGGGCGCGTTTTTCATCAATCAGATAGTCGACCGACTGCACTAATGATTGATTGACTCGTCTGAGAAATCCAAATCATGGCTCTTTCGTCGACGATTTTTAGCCAACAATCCCTAAGTAATTGACGGCCTACTTAGCGCCTTCGACGCTTTCGAGATTTGGAAGACAAATTGCTGACTGCAGCTAGAGCACCTAACAATAGAAAGACGGCTAGCAAGAATCTTTTGACGAGAAACGGGAGGCCTTCACGAAGTTCATTCCGGTAACGTGCCCATCCCATCTTAGTTGGCACCATGGATTTTTTCGCCATCATGTTCACTAGGTCAGATCGATCCAAGAGGTCCACGTCATTCGATTTCGCTAGTTGCCTCGCTGCGACGGTGTAAGAGGAATGGTGACGATCGATTTCTGGCTCGATAGCGGGCGAGCGCCGCAGCGACCTCTTTTACCGCTCCGGGTCCAACGCTGCCTATCCATCGCTTTGCTTGCACAACTGTCTTCGTGTCACCCGACATCAAGGCCAGATCGGTACCAAAATCTCCACGTTTTCCGATGTGTTTCACTCCGAAGCCTTCTGCTTCGAACAAAGTCACCAGAAAACCTTTTGGCAAGCCCGAATAATTGTCAAAGGTAAACGGATCGTGACTTGACAGTGACAAGTCTCGTATGTACTCTGTAAGCGGTTACGGTAAGCGGTTACATTTTCGGTCATCGCGAACCAGTGGGGGAGCTAAGGGCAAGATGGTTGATTCACCACCAACGATTTACGACGTGGCGGAACTCGCTGGCGTCTCGATCGCTACGGTCAGTCGAGCCATCAATTCGCTCGACTCGGTCCGCCCGGCCACCCGCGCCAAAGTCATGGCGGCCATGGATGAACTTGATTTCGTACCCAATGTGGTTGCCCGAGGACTCTCAAGTGGCAAGCACTGGATATTGGGATTGGTCTTCATGCGCGCCCCAGTTGACGGCAGCGTGCTCGGGGTTGAAGAAGCAAGCCTTCTCTATACCGATATCGTCATCCGAGGTGCGGAGACGCGCGCGGCCGAACATGGCTACTCGTTGCTCTTAAGTAGCGCCTACGACGCGCATCCTTCAGGCATGACTGCACTCTTAAGTCTCACCGGAACCGTCGATGGTCTTATCCTCTTGGACCGCGTCCTTAAGAGCGATGAAGACCTGGCGTACTTAGCAAAGCGAATTTCCGTCGTGTTGCTGGCCGGAAAAGGAGATTCTCCATCGGCGGTCACCATTCGAGTCGACAACGAGAATGCCATGCAAACGCTGGCTGAGCATCTGGTCAAGGTGCACGGAATAACGAGCGTCGGTTTCGTCGCTGGTTCTCACGACAGTCCCGACAGCGTCGCTCGAGTCGATGCGTTTCGCCAATCAATCGAAGAGTTAGGCGCCACACTCAAAGAAGTGGACCTGCTCGACTCAGACTGGACATCCGCTGGTGGTGAAAAGGCGATGCAGGCACGTCTCAGGCTCTCGGAGCCCTTGCCGCAGGCCTTCGCCTGCGCCAATGACCAGACGGCCGTGGGTGTGATCTACGTGCTCAACGCCGCGGGACTAAAGATTCCCGACGACGTGGTGGTGACCGGTTTTGACGACATCACGCTGACTAGATATTTCACTCCGCCTCTCACGACGATTCGTCAATCGGGGGGCCTCCTTGGTGAGGCCGCGGTTGACGCGTTGGTAGCCATGCTCGACGGCTCCGAGGTCGTCAATCGAACGGTCGTGTTGCCGACCGAACTCGTTGTCCGTGGAAGTTGCGGCTGCGTCACCGAAACCGACGTCAAGTCACCGCTCGCGGAATTAGTGACCCTTCGAAGTGAGGTCAGCTAGCCGTGCGAATGATGCTTCGTAAGCTCGGTTTCTACGCAATCACCGCGTGGGTCGCGATCACGGTCAACTTCATACTTCCCCGACTCATGCCGGGCAATCCCGTCCAAACGCTCATCGGAGAACTGAAGGGTAGAGTCACTCCACAACAGGTGCACGCGATTGAATTGTCGTTTGGTGGTTTCCATCAGAGTCTCGTGCAACAGTACGGCACCTACATCACTCAACTCTTCTCGGGCAACCTCGGTGTGTCGATCACGCTGGACTCTCCGGTGAGCACCATCTTGCGCGCCGCCGTACCGTGGACAGTGGGACTGATCGGCGTGTCGACGATCCTGAGTTTCCTCATCGGTACCTTCGGTGGCGCGATGCTCGGTTGGACGCGGGGCTCTCGTTTTGACACGGTCATTCCGGTCGCGACGTTTTTTCAAGCGGTGCCCTACTTCTTCCTGGGCACCGTGGTGCTCTTGGTCTTCGGCAGCACGCTGCATTGGTTCCCGGTGCTGGGTGCCTACAGCCCGACGCTGACGCCGGGATTTAATTGGACCTTTATATATAGTCTGATCCGCTACGGGGAGCTGCCCGTAGCCACCATTGTCCTCAGTTCCGTCGCGGGCTGGATGCTGGGCATGCGCAACATGATGATCACCATGATTGGCGAGGACTTCGTCTTGATGGCCGTTGCCAAGGGACTCCCGCGTCGCAAGGTCATCTGGCACGCTGCCCGTAATGCGGTCTTGCCGAGCGTGGCCAATCTTTCCCTGGCCATTGGACTGGTTGTGTCGGGCGACCTTTTGGTCGAACTGGTCTTTAACTACCCCGGCGTTGGCAACCTCTTGTTGCAGGCCGTGCTCAACGAGGACTATCCGCTCATCCAGGGGATCTTCCTGGTGATCACGTTGACCGTGTTGGCGGCCAACCTCATTGCCGACCTGGTCTATTTGGGACTTGATCCCAGGACGCGAACCGAGGCGGCCGTATGAGAGCCCTTCGTCTGCCCCGTTCGCCCAAGGTATTGCTGGGCCTCTTCATCGTGGGATTCTTCCTCATTCTCACGGTCATCGGTCCGTGGATCGCGCCCTATAACCCCAGTGCCAATAGCTTCGTGCCCAACCTGACACCGTCAGCGGCCCACTGGTTCGGCACCACGAGCCTCGGCCAAGACATCCT
>PMAL01000057.1:17832-38741 GCA_003152555.1 Acidimicrobiaceae bacterium
ATCGTGATCGACAGCTACCTGCCCGTCTCCGGGCGCTCTAATGAATACGTCATTGGACTGATCATCAGCCTCACCGGTTGGGCGTGGGGTGCGCGCGTATTGCGCGCGCAAACGCTGTCGTTGCGCAACCGGGACTTCGTCGAAGCCTCACGGATCATTGGCGAGAGCCGGATTCGCATCATGGTCTCAGAAATCGCACCCAATCTCCTGCCGGTCCTGGCCTCTTCGTTGCTCTTCACCATCCTCTACTCCATCGGCGCCTACGTGACCTTGGCCTACGTGGGACTCACCAGCACCGCGGTATGGAACTGGGGCACCATGATGTTCTGGGCCCAGTCCAACAACGCGCCTTTGGCTGGTCAGTGGTACTGGTTCGTGCCGCCAGGCATCTGCATTGCCTTGGTGGGCACCGGGCTCGCCCTGCTCAATTTCGGCATTGACGAATTCATCAACCCTCGGCTTCGCGCGAGCGGCCTGACCTCCAAGATGCGCCGGCGCACCGGACTGCCCCGTCGACCGCGCCTCGGCTTTACTCCGGTGCTTCGCACCGCTCGTCCGTCGATCACGTCGGCCCGACTCTCCCCAACGAGTAGCAAGTGAGTGATCCGGTGAGCACCCAATCCCTCGAACTCGAGAAGGCACTTCCGGTGAGTGACCACCTCGCGGAATTCGCCACCGTTCAGTCGGCCCCAAATGACGGCCTCGTGCTTGAGGTGAAGGACCTCAGTGTCGACTACGGATGGGGCGACAACGCCGTGCGGGCCGTCAACTCGATCAGTCTCGATGTGCATCGATCGCAAATCCTCGGCATCGCCGGCGAGAGCGGCAGCGGCAAGTCGACCTTGGTCTATGGCCTCACCCGATTGCTTCGTGCGCCGGGCGTCATTGCCGGCGGCGACGTGAAGCTCAACCTCGGCAAGGACGAGCAGGGCAACGAAATCTCGATCGATCTCTTGAGAGCCAACGAGAAGGACTTGCGAAAGATTCGCTGGTCGCAGGTCTCGATTGTCCTGCAAAGTGCGCTCAGCGCGCTCAACCCCGTGCTGCGCATCTCCAAAGAATTCGAGGAGATCTTGAAGACCCACCGTCCCGGTATGTCCAAGGCGGAGCGTCGAGCCCGAGCCGTGGAGCTGTTGAAGATGGTCGGACTCGAAGAGGACCGCCTGGCCCGTTACCCCCACGAGCTTTCCGGTGGGCAGCGCCAGCGCATCATGATTGCCTTGGCCTTGGCGCTCGATCCCCAACTGGTCATCATGGACGAGCCCACGACGGCCCTCGATGTCACGATCCAGGCCCAGATCCNNTTCATCACCCACGACCTCTCGCTGCTGGTGGAACTCGCCGACGAGATCGCCGTCATGTACGCCGGGGTCATTGTCGAACGCGCACCCGCGCAGGCCCTGTACTCCGCACCTCGCCACCCGTACACGTTGGGACTGCTCCACTCGTCACCGCCGCTGCACGGCGCTCGAGCTGAATTGGAAGGTATTCCCGGTTCACCGCCGGACCTCGCCGAGATGCCCACCGGCTGCAGTTTCCACCAACGCTGCCCCTACAAGATGGACAGATGCGTCACTGACGTGCCGCCGCTCAAGTCCGTGGACGGCACCGGTCGCGTAGTCGCGTGCTGGCTGCACAGTGGCGACGCCGGTGTGACGGTGCCCGAGCCACTTGGCCGCCGAGTCGCCGTCTTGCCGTCAACCATTTCTCAGACCTTGGCGATACCGGACGCGAAGGAGGTCTCGTGATGGAAAACGGCAACTCGTCCGCCCAACTAGAGGCCCGCAACCTGACCCGCCATTTCTCGATGCGCAGCACAACTGGATTCTTCGGACCCAAGCGCATCGTGCGCGCCGTAGACGACGTGAGTCTGAAACTCAAGGCCGGTCGCGTGACCGCAGTGGTGGGTGAAAGTGGATCGGGCAAGTCCGTGCTCGCGCGAATGCTGGCCCGCATCGTGGTCCCGACCTCGGGTGAGTTGTTTCTCAACGGCAAAGAAGTGCCCGTGCACTCGAAGCGAACCCTGGACTACGCCTCCGAGGTCCAACTTGTCCTCCAGGACCCGTTCGCCTCGATCAATCCCGTGCACCGCGTGCGCCACAGTTTGGAGCGACCGCTGCTGATCCATGGCGCCACCAAGGCGGACGTCGACGAGCTGGCCGATGCGGCGATGCGACGCGTCTCACTGGAACCGCCGGAGCGCTTCATGGACCGCTACCCGCACGAACTCTCCGGTGGGCAGTTGCAGCGCGTGTCCATCGCCCGGGCCCTGTGCGTACGACCCAAGATCCTGCTCGCCGACGAGCCGATCTCGATGCTCGATGTCTCGGTGCGCCTCGGCGTGCTCAACCTGCTGCGCGGACTCTGCGACACCGAGCACTTGGCCATTCTCTACATCACCCACGACATCGCGTCGGCCCGTTACCTCGCCGACGAGACGATCGTCATGTACGCCGGTCAAGTCGTCGAGCAGTCCCCCGGTACGGCGCTCATCGATGCGCCGACGCACCCGTACACGCAGCTGCTCATCGCCTCCGTGCCCGACCCCGCGGACCCGGAACGGGTCACACCGGAGCGGGCCGACCACACGAACGTATCGATCGCCCAGACCGGTTGTCGATTCAGCCCCCGCTGTCCCCACGTCATGGACGTGTGCCGGGCACAAGAGCCACCGATGTTCGACGTCGGTGACGGTCATGTCTCGAGATGCTGGCTACACAGCAAATCGGGCGAAATCGTAGACCTAGCGCTACCTGATTCTCAAAGAGGAGGGACTATTACGAAGAAATGACCACTGCCCTCAGGCAACGGCAGAAACCGGTCGCCTTTGTAGTGACATCCATTACAAAAAGCGTCCAGCCGGCCTCGGATGTACCAATAAAGACCCACACGGTCAAAAAAAGTCGGCCAAAACCGACTGGACAAGAAAAAGGATACTAATGATTAGAAAAATAGCAATCACCGCAACGGCGATGGCATGCGCGACGCTCGGAATCTTGGGTGTTGGTATGGCGTCGGCGTCTTCGGCCAAACCCAGCATCTTGACAGAGGAGGGCAACGTCGGGGTTACCTTCACCAAGAACTTCAACCCCTTTAACGCCAACTCCTTTGCCGCACAGTTGAACGTCAAGTCACTGCAGTACGAACCACTGATTGAGTTCGACGCCCTCAAGGCGAACACTCAGTACCCGTGGCTCGCGACCAAGTACACGTGGTCCAACGGCGGCAAGACGCTGACCTTCGACCTGCGTCACGGGGTCAAGTGGAGCGACGGCAAGGCCTTCACGGCAGCGGACGTGGCCTACACGTTCAACCTGATCACGAAGAACCCGGCGGCCGACTACTCCGGCGTGCCCGCGATGTCCAATGCGGCCTCGACCAAGGGAACCTACACCGCGGTGTTGAACTTCACGGCCCCGGCCTACCAGGACATCATTGCCATTGCCGGTACCACCCTGATCGTGCCCCAACACATCTGGTCCAAGATCGCCAACCCGGCGACGGCGACGATCACCAAGCCAATTGGCACCGGACCATACGTGTTGAAGAGCTACTCGTCAACGCTGGTGGAGTACTCGGCTAACCCCAAGTACTGGGGTGGTAAGCCGGCGGCCTCACAGGTCAACGTCCCCTACTACGCGTCGAACCAGGCAGCTACCACCGCCCTGGCCAACGGTCAGTTGGACTGGGCCGGTAACGACTTGGCCAACATCAAGACCATCTTCGTCGACAAGAATCCCAAGACCAACCACTACTTCTTTGCCGGTGGCAACACGGTAGGGCTCGTCTTTAACGTGACCGGCACCGGTCCACTGAGCGACCCCCAGGTTCGCGCCGCGGTGAGTGCGGGAGTCGACCGAGCGCAACTTGGTACCGAAGGTGAAAGTGGCTACGAGTTGCCAGCGACGTCGTCCAGTGGGCTCATCTTGCCCAACCAGGCGGCGTACCTGACGGCGACGGACGCTAACGACCTGTCGCCCACCAGTGACGCGGCAAAAGTGGCGTCGATTCTGACGGCCGACGGCTACGCCAAGGACGCGGCGGGCTTCTACGCGAAGAACGGTACGCAAATTACCTTCTCGATCGAAGACCCCACTGCCTACTCGGACTACTACGCCGACTCGCAGTTGATCTCCACCCAGTTGCAGGCTGAGGGCATCGATGCGACCGTCGACGGGGTGCAGGCCTCACAGTGGTACACCGACTTGGCGGCCGGTACGTTCCAGACGGCCATCCACTGGGGCGCGGGCGGCAGCAATCCGTTCACGCAGTTCCAGAACTGGCTGGACTACAGCACCTTCGTGGCGCCGAGTCCCACCAACGCCTCGGCCGACTTCGGTCGTTACCAGAACGCGGCGGCCCAGACGGCGCTCACCACGCTGGAAACAACGAACCCCGCCGACGTCAGTGCCGTCAAGAGCGCCACGCAGGCGTTGGACAACATCATGACGACCGAAGTACCGGTCGCCCCGTTGTTGTACGGCGCGGACTGGAACGTCTACAGCACGGCGAAGTTCACTGGTTGGGTGACCGCGAAGAATCCCTACATGGACCCTTCGCCCAGTGACCCGGAACTGCCCTACATCTTGATGCACCTGAAGAAGGTCTAAGACCTATCTGACGCGTGCGGCCCCGCCACCTTCCCTGAGGGGTATGGGGCCGCACGCGAAGGCTGCATTTCAAGAAGGCCCCTAAAGCCTTCCTCTGCGCGCGGCCCCGCCATACTCCAACCTGGCCGGGGCCGAGCGTAGAGGTAATCGAGCGTATATTGACCCCCAACGAGGAGACGTACCTACAGTGAAAAACCCTGACTTGCATTCCCAAAGTCTCAATCGACTCTTCCCACCTGGCTTTCTCTGGGGAACGGCGACCGCTTCATACCAGATTGAAGGCGCCGTGAAGGCCGACGGACGTGGTACCTCTATCTGGGACACCTACAGCCATACCCCGGGCGCCGTGTGGAACGGCGACACCGGCGACGTGGCCTGTGATCACTATCACCGCGTGGACGAAGACNNTGGCCGCGGATTCAACCGACCGGCAAGGGACCGGCCAACCAGCTCGGACTGGACTTCTACCGACGACTCGTCGATGGGCTTAAGAGCCGCAACATTGAGCCGACGGTCACCCTGTATCACTGGGACCTGCCCCAGGAACTCGAAGACGCCGGTGGCTGGTGCGTGCGAGATACCGCCGAGCGATTCGCCGAGTACTGCGACATCGTCGCACGTTCTCTGGATGACGACGTCGAGCGCTGGATCACGCTCAACGAACCGTGGTGCTCGTCGTGGCTCGGCTACGGCGTGGGGCGCCACGCGCCCGGCATTGAAGATATTGGCAAGGCGGCGGCCGCCAATCACCATCTCTTGCTCGCCCACGGTCTCGCGGTGCCGATTCTCCGTGCCGCGGTGCCATCAGCCAAGGTGGGCATCACGCTTAACTTGGGCGACCACCGACCCGGTTCGGATCACGAGTTGGATATCGCCGCGGCCCGTCGCGCCGACGGGAACCTCAACCGACTCTTCTTGGAGCCGGTCTTTCACGGTCAGTATCCTGAGGACATGTTGGCGCATTACGAGAAGTTCGAACCGGGCTTCTCGGTTGTCCAAGACGGCGACCTGTCGATCATCAGCCAACCGCTCGACTTCCTCGGCGTCAACTACTACTTCCCGTCGACCGTCGTTGACGACTCGCGCGCGCAGGAAGCTCGAGTCGCCGGATTCCGCGTGGCGTTGACCGAACAGTTCCCCGACTTGCACTTGAAGTCGCTGGAGACACCGGGGCGCGACAAGACGGCGATGGACTGGGAGATTGGGGCCTCCGGCCTCACGTCACTGCTCGTTCGCATTCGCGACGAGTACACCACGGTGCCGATCTACATCACGGAGAACGGCGCCGCCTTCGACGACTACGTCGATCCCAACGGCAACGTGCTCGACTTCAATCGGGTGGCCTATTTACAAGAGCACATCTCCGCGGTGCACGATGCGATCGACGCCGGCGTCAACGTGCAGGGCTACTTCGTGTGGAGCCTGCTCGACAACTTCGAGTGGTCCTACGGCTACTCGCGCCGATTCGGCATTGTCTGGGTGGACTTTCCCTCCGGGACTCGCCTCCTAAAGGAGAGTTACCGCTGGTATCGCGACACCATTAAATCGAACACCGTGGAATACGCGACCTCGGTGGGCAGCGGTTAGACAACCGCAAGGGCTCGGGTCCCATCGTCCCACGGTTCGGGTCTCTCATCTGCCCGCTCCGTGGGACAATGGGTGTATGACTTGGCAGTTGCTCACCTCCTCTAGTGGCACTCGTGACTGAAGGTCGTAAGCACTCTTCTCACGCGCACGCCATGACGGGTGACGGTGATATTCGTTATTTGTTGTTGGCGTTAAGTCTCATAACGGTGTTCTTGGTCGCGGAAGTGCTCGCGGCGTTTTTCGGCCGGTCGCTGGCCCTGCTGGCCGACGGAGGACACATGCTCACCGACGTGGCCGCGCTCGGCATGAGTGCTTGGGCGGTTCGTCTCGCGAAGCGGCCCTCCGAGGGACGCTGGACATTCGGACTAAAGCGTGCCGAGATTCTCTCGGCGGCCGTGAACGGCGTAACGCTCATCGCCATTGCCCTGCTCATTGCCGTCGAAGCGATACAACGTCTCGTCACGCCCCAGCACGTCAACGGCGCCGTGGTGCTGACGGTCGCCCTCGTGGGGGCCGCGGTGAATGTCGCCGTCGCTGCGGTGCTGTCCAGGTCCAATCGAACGAGCCTTAACATTCGCGGCGCCTACGCGCACATCCTCACCGATCTCTACGCCTTCATAGGCACCGCGGTCGCCGGTTTGATCATCATCCTCACCAAGTGGAATCGAGCCGACCCGATTGCCTCGTTGTTCGTGGTGTTACTGATGATTTGGACGGCGTGGGGGCTATTGCGCGATGCGGGCAAGATTCTGCTGCAGGCGTCGCCGGACAGCCTCGACCTCGTCCACGTTCGCTCGCATTTGAGTGAGGTGGAACACGTGCTCGACATCCACGACCTGCACGCGTGGACGGTCACGTCGGGACAGACCACGCTGTCGGCGCACGTCGTCGTCGAAGATCACTGCTTTGACAGTGGCCACGCTCCCCAGGTGCTGGACGCCCTCCAGAAGTGTCTCACCGAGCATTTCGAAGTGGAGCACGCCACGTTCCAATTGGAGCCAGCCACGCACGCGTCGCACGAAGACGGACTGCACCCCTAAGGTCTTAAAAACTCAACGCGGTGTCTACTGCTGCGTTAGTGAAAAGGAGTTGACATGGCAGTCACGATTTATGGCGTCTGCGCGGTGACCTTCATGATTGTGATGTACGCGCTGGAGAGAAGAAGTCGTCAGTTCATCGCCCTCTTCGCACTTGGTTGTCTGTTGTCGAGCGTGTACGGATTCCTTTCGGGCGCGTGGCCCTTCGGTATCGCCGAGATCATCTGGTCGGGCGTGGCGATACAGCGATATCGAAACGAGACCACGATCGCATAATTGCGCGATGCGTCAGTAGAATTAGAGGGTGTCAGCACAGCTGAAAGTGACTCGAAAAGTTGGTTTCGGTGTCGAACTCCGGCGTGGTCAATTTGAGGTTGTGCTTGATGGCACGAGCATCGGAACCCTCGCCAATCATGAGTCCGTCGAACATTCGCTCGAACCTGGTCATCACACTCTACGAATAAGGGCGGGCCGGTATTCGAGTCGAGAGGAATCGTTCGAGGCGCTCAATGGCGGCGACGTCAGTTTCCTCTGTCACGGCATCAGGATCTGGCCGTTGTACCTTGCGTCATTCTTCGTGCCGAGTCTGGCCATCGCGCTCCGCCAAGAGTAAGCGACGTTTCAAACCAGACCACTACCAGCGTTTTGAACGCTCACAATGTTTCAAGATTCCGCTCAAGGCGCATGAGGGCCTCCAGAGTTCGCACTCCCCACCAGAACAAATCCTGGCCGTCGATGAGCATGGTGGGCGCGACTTTCTCGAGTTCCGCGACGTGACGAACTGCAAATGGATAAGGCTCACTCGGCGCAAGAATGACGTCCGGTGCTCGCAGAGCAACCTCCTCAAGGTCGACCGCTGGGTACGAACCCTCACCGTCAAAGATGTTCGTAATGCCGAGATGGTTCAATATCGAGGAGCCGTACGTGGGAGTACCCAAGGCCATCCACGGTCGTCGCCAGATGGGAATAAAGGCACGGGCCCGTGATGGTATTGCCGACGCCAACGTAATTTGTCTCCACTGCGCGCCGACACGGTCGGCCAGTGACGACATCGAGGGGTTGACGTCGGCCAGTGACAACACGTGCAATACGTGCACGGCGATCTTGTGGTCCACCAACTGGTCGTGGTCCTCGAGACGATTCTCCTCGGCATCGAGCACCACCAGGTCAGGCGCGAGTTCGATGATTCTTTTAATATCAGGATTCTTCGTGCCGCCCACGCGCGGTAGATCTGGGCGCTCGCAGAATCGCGTGCAGGCAATCGGGGTACATCCCCACACCGAGAGGGTTTCGGTGACTGAGGGAACGAGACTGATAATTCGTAGTTCACTCATACAGGTCCGTTCACTCGAGTTGACCCAACGCGAGAGCCACTACGGCAACATCGGACACTGGCAGCATCATGGATCAATGCTCTCATCAAAAGCGTAAACAAATCGTCAGAAATGTCTAATCTCGCCTGACCAAATCGAGTGGAAGTATTGATGACTATGTCGATATCGAACCGCACCCCGGGAGCTTTTGAATCCTTGAAGGTTCGCGACTTCGCGTTGCTGTGGTCGGGTCAAACCGTCTCGTCGCTGGGTGATGGTGTCTTCACCATTGCGCTGGCATTGACCGCACTCGAAATTGGGCACAGTCCCATCGATCTCGCCTACGTCTTGGCGGCCCGCGCCGTACCGTCGGTCTGCTTTGCCTTGTTAGGCGGTGTCGTTGTCGACCGGGTCCCGAAGCGACTGGCGATGCTCGCGTCAGATGCAGTCAGAGGGATCGCCGTCGGTATCGTGGCACTGCTCATTGCCAATCACCGTCTTCAACTGTGGCAACTGATAGTGATGTCAGCGGTGTTTGGCACCGCCGACGCTTTCTTCGGACCGGCCAGCATGTCAATCCTGCCCGAACTGCTCGACGAAAGTCAGTTGGTGCAAGGAAACGCCCTCAGTCAAATGAGTGGTCAACTGACCCAAGGACTCATTGGCCCGGCGGTCGGAGGACTCATTGTTGCGGGCATTGGCTACGCCTGGTCCTTTGGTATCGACGCGATCAGTTTCGTGGTGTCGGCGGTGTGCCTGCTGGCGATGCGCATCCGCACGCAACGTGCCAAGATCCACGGTTCCGCGTTCGCCGAAGCCATGGAGGGGATTACTTACGTTCGCCAAACTCGTTGGCTTATTGCGTCGCTTTTCGGAGCGGCCCTCGCCAACTTCGTCGGCATGACGCCGCTCACGGTCTTGTTGCCGCTGCTGGTTCGCACTGTGCTGCACGGCAGTGCCCTGTCGCTCGGTTTGGTCTTCGCCGCCGGCGGCGCCGCCGGCGTGCTGGCGTCACTTGTCGTAGCGCGAATGGGTGCACCGCGACTACGCGTGACGGTGCTGTGGACTGCCTACGCCGTTGGGGGCTTGGCCATTCTCGCCATGGCCTTCGCGCCAAACGTGTGGGTGGTCGGACTCTTGAGCGCCATCGAAATTGGTCTCTTCATCTACGGCGACGTCCTTTGGGTCGCGATGATGCAAGAACTTGTGCCCCGCGACGTACTGGGACGGGTTTCCTCACTGGTCTATTTGCTGGCCTTTTCCTTGGGGCCGCTGGGCATCTTGCTCGGCGGCGCCGTGGCGGCGGGCATTGGCATTCGAGAAACGCTATTCATCAGTGGCCTGGTGTCCACGATCATTTGCCTTGTCGTCATCCTCATCCCGGGAGTGAGGGATCCGGAGCGTCCCGTTGCCGCGGAGCCGTCGATAGGACCGGAGTAGTAACGCCCGAAAATCATCGGCCACTCCTTCAGGTGCAGGCCCTGTTGGTCCACGGCGATGTGCACGAATGGAACACATTGCAATCGAGCGACGGCTTCAAGTTGATTGACCCCGATGGTCTGCTTGCTGACGCCGAGTACGAGCTCGGGGTTCTCATGCGCGAGGATCCGCTCGAACTCTTAGAAGGCGATCCGTTTGATCGAGCGTTATGGCTCGCCGACCGCTGCCAACTTGATGCGACGGCGATATGGGAGTGGGGCGTCATTGAACGGGTGTCGACGGGACTGCTCGCCACGCAGGTTGGTCTTCCACCGCTCAGTGATCAGATGTTGCGCGTCGCCGAGATCGTCGCGCCGTAGGTCCCCGTCGATTAGAGCGGCGGAAGGTTGGCGTCTGTCGTGAGTAGCCAGTCCGCGAATGTCGGACCGACGAGCTGGGCTCCAGTCGATGGCAGTTGTCCTCCCCCGCGCATCATTTTGCCGGCGGTGCCGGGCACCCGAATCGGAATGACAACTGCTCGACTACCTCGCTCGCGCATGATCTTGCGAGACATGGCAACCAGGCTTTCTACTCGCGGTCCCGCAATCTCGCTGATCTCTTGTAATGGCGCAGACATCGCCGCCTCGCACAAGACCTGGCCCACCGCACGAGCGGCAATGGGCTGAATCTGCATCATGGGCATTGCGGCGACCGGACCGCGCTTCGTTCGATGCAGTATCTGCGCCGCGAATTCGTGGAATTGCGTCGCTCGAATGACATTTGCCGAGAGCGGTCCGGCGAACACGGCCTCTTCCTGGGCCAACTTTGCCTGGTAGTAACCGAAGGGGAAATTGTCGATCCCGACAATCGACAGGGATACAAATCTCTGTACGCCCGCTTGGCTGCCAGACGCGTGGAGATTCTTTGTGACCGCAGTAAAGAAGGACGACGCTTTCGCTCCGTTCGTGGTTGACGGATTCGACACGTCGATGATCACCTCGACGCGCGCCAAGGCGTCGACCAGACCCACGCCACCAACCAAGTCAAAGCCTGACGAACGGCTGAGGATCAGTGCTTCGTGACCGGACTTCGTGACACTTTCAACTACATAGCGCCCGACCGTCCCGCTGCCACCGGCGATCGCGATCTTCACTTAGATTCCCTTCTTCTTACTTCGACGTGGGCCATCCACCTTCAGTCAACCAGACACACTTCGTCGCCCACGCGCACGGTGCCGGTGCGAACAACCCACGCTCGCAGCCCCACCTGGTTGTCGTGGAACTTGATGGAGTGACGCAAGATATCGAGCTCGCGATCGAGGCCCTCGGGTTGCAGACGCGTCGTCATGACGCACCTGGTGCAGCCCTTCCACAACTCAATCTCAACGTCACCAATTCGGATTCGTCTGCCTGCTTCGACGGGGCCGAGCCCGCAGTGAACTGCGTCAACCACCACGTTGGGACGGAAGCGACGAACATCCCAGTGCAGATCGGGTCGCTCCGATCTCAGATGCTCGAGGTCGCCCGTCGTCAGCAAGTGCAGTGGGCTTTCGTCGACGAACGAAACGCCCGTTCCCTCCCACTGCTCAACGTTTGAGTCATCGCGCTCGAAATCTTCCTGCGCTTCGAATGTGGCGACGCCGTGCGACACTGCTTCGACCAATTTGGCCGGACGTCCCAACCATCTTGTGAGATTCTCGTCGAGTACGTCGCCGGGGTCGAGTTCCTGCGCGCCGGGCAGTCGCACCCGTACTTCGCCGTCAGTGAGTGAGGCCAACGCCTCCAACAGTCGCCCGTCACGCTTGGCCGAAATGACGGTGTTGGACGTGAGGTCCAACACACCCCAACTTCGGTCCCCCGCAACGCCGTTCGACTCCATGTCGAGTTCTTGACAGGTTTCGCCCTGCATAGATTTGACCGGGTATCGCCACAGTGACTGGACCAGCATGGGAAGTTGCTCGCTCTGGTCAGACATGCAGAAAGCCTAATTGGACTGACGTTTGGCGCCGAAACAAAAAATCGCCGCTCGACGCCGTGATGGAATCGAACGGCGATCTGTTGTACGGCGCTTTACTACTTACTCAGCGACGGGCTGCTCGGCAACGGGCTCCGTTGGTTCGGCCAACAACATATACAACTGTCGGCGCAGTTCAACGACGAGCTTTTCGGCACGAACCTTTTGGTCCGCACTTCCCGCTTCGGCCACTTGACGAACGGCAATCATGACGTGGCGCACGGCGGTGCGTAGCGACAGGTCGCCCTGATCGGCGCCGCGAACCATGGCTTCCCAGGGCGCTGCAGCGCGAGGGTTCTTCGCCAGTTCGGCGCGCCCCTCGTCGGTGAGCGTGAACTGACGACGACCTTCTTCGGTCTCGGAGCGCACAAGTGCCTGGTCTTCAAGTAGCTGAAGGGCCGGGTAGAGCGAGCCGGGACTCGGACGCCATAAACCCTGCGTNNACATCGCCCCGACGACCGCGGCCGCCCCTCATTGAGGTCTCGCCGTCGCGTCCGCCACGACCGTGGCCGTGGTTGTGGCCGCCTTCGTGTCGTCCACCACGCCCAATTCGGCGCGACGGGCGACTGTCATTCTGATCTCCATCACCGATCCCGGTGAATCTCGATCGCCCATTTGGCGATTGATTGAAATCTCGATTTCTCATTATCGTATCCTTTCGATAGTTACGTGACTATAACGATATATCGATAACAGTCGAAAGTCGAGTCTTTTTTCAGATTTCTCTCAGTTGATCCTGTTCTAGTCAGTAATCCATAACAAAGTACATATTACACGGAGAAAGATGGCTCAAGCTCGAGGGCCATCGGATCGGCACCCTCGCCCGCCAGCACGTGGTTGCTCTTGGGCCCAATGAATATGGCGGCCACTACGGCCGACATGGCGACCAGCGCGGCGCTCACTTCGAAGGCCGTGGTGTAGCCGTGGACCGCGGCCAGCTGGACCACTGCCGGCGACCCACCGATGCGCGACGCGAGGTATCCGGCCGTGGCCGACGCGGCGATGGTGTTGAGGAACGCCGTACCGAGCGCGCCGCCTACTTGCTGGGTGGTATTGACGAGCGCACTGGCAACACCCGCATCCTGGGGGTCAACGCCGTAGAGCGAGGTTGAGTTCATGGGCACGAAGACCAAGCCCATGCCAATGCTGACCACGACTTCGGGTATGAGCACGTGCAGCGCGTAGGTGCTGTGCGGCTGGAGGCGGCTGAACCACAGCAGTCCGGCCGTCGCCATGGCGAGTCCCGTGACGATCAGCGTTCGCGGTCCGGTGCGCGGCAGGATCCGGCTCGCTGATCCGGCGCCGATGATGATCCCGGCGGAGAAGGGCAGGAAGGCAAAGCCCGTCTTCAACGCGCTGTAGCCCAGCGTGCCCTGGAGGAAGTAGGTGAGGAATAAGAATGTGCCCAACAGCGCACAACCCACCAGCAACGAGGTGAGCAATGATCCACCGCGGCGCCGCTCTAAGACCACGCGCATGGGCAGCAACGGGTGCGCTGAGCGAAGCTCAAGCCCAACAAAAGCGGCCAGCAGCACTGCCGCACCAATGAAGAGCGTGACGGTCAACGTCGATCCCCAGCCATGCGAGGCCACCATGGTGAATCCGTAGACCAGCAGGAAAAGCCCCCCGGTCGCGGTTATGGCGCCGGGCAGGTCGTAGCCGTGACGGGCTTCGGCCTTGCTCTCGGTGATCACTTGACGCGCCGCGATAGCGGCCACCAGGGCAATGGGCACGTTGATGAGCAACGTCCAGCGCCACGAGGCGAACTCGGTCAGGATGCCGCCGAGGACCAAACCAATGGCGGCGCCACCGCCGGCGACGGCGCCGTAGACGCCAAAGGCGCGGGCCCGTTCGCGAGCTTCGGTGAAGGTGACGGTCAGGAGGGACAAGGCTGCGGGCGCCATGACCGCGGCGAACGCGCCCTGTAAGGCACGGGCGCTGAAGAGCATGGCCTGGTTCTGTGCGAGGCCGCCTAACGCGGAGGCGACGCCGAAGCCGAGCAGGCCAATGATGAACATGCGACGACGACCCAGGTAGTCAGAGATGCGACCACCCAGGAGCAGCAAGCTGCCGAAGGCCAGCGTGTAGGCGCCGAGCACCCACTGGCGGTTCGCGACAGAGATGTGCAGCGCGTGCTGGGCCGAGGGCAGCGCCACGACGACAACTGACGCGTCCAGCACGATCATGAGCTGGGCAATCGCGATGACCGCGAGCGACCAGTAGCGCTTGGGATCGAGCTGGGGCTCGTCTTTCGGTAGTACTTCGATAGCTGTCTCTGACGACATCTACGTCACCTCTCTGTTGGAACTGCCTGCGCGAACTCAAATCTCTCGAGCGAACTTTCCTTGGAATCCAGGGCGGTGACACTTGAATCGGAACTATGGTTCCGGATAAATGCCACTATAGTAACGATGGTTCCGTTTGTCAACTATTCCGCCAGGAGGCGATTTTCATGTCTGAAGCTCATGTCGGGAGCGACCACGCGGCGAGTGGAACTTCGGGCAATATGGAGACAATGGACGCGACCGTTGGTGTAGAGATGACCAAGCCCATGCGTGCCGACGCCGTGAGGAACCACGAGAAGATCCTGTTGGCCGCCGAAGAGATATTCGCCCTCGACGGGGTGACGGTGCCCATCGACCTGATCGCCGAGCGCGCGGGCGTGGGCATTGGCACGCTCTATCGTCACTTCCCCACCAAGGAGTCGCTCTACGAAGCCATCGTGGTGACCAGAATCTCCAACGTGCTGGAGATTGCGGACCGGTACGCCAACGACGAAGATCCCGGACAGGCTCTGTTTAACTTCCTGCGTGAATTCGCGACCCAGGTGGCAGACAAGCAGGACCTCTTTGAGTCGCTCATTCAGGCCGGCATCGACATCAAATCGAAACTCGCCGACCAGGTCGAAGAGTTGGTCCGCCGTGTCGACGTGCTGCGCCAGTTGGCCGTCGACGCGGGCACCGTGCGCGCCGACGTGACCACGACCGACATGCTCAATCTGGTGATGGGCAGTTGCCACGCCGCGAGCCATTCGGATGACGATGATGTGAGTCTGCTGCGACTCGTCAACATTGTCATTGCGGGCATTCAGCCGCACACCGTGGGTTAGCCACACGGAGTTCTGGCGTCTCACGAAGTTAGTGACCCTAGCCACGCTCAGCACGGAATCTCAGTTCGCCCTTTTAGCATTGCCCAAGTACCAGAAGGGTGGGACAACATGTCAATGAACGTGTCGAAGGGTGCCAGGGTCGCGATCGTCACCGGCGGATCGGGTGAGATCGGCCGAGCCGTGGCCGAACGCCTCGGCGCCGACGGGATGCACGTCGTGGTCCACTACGCCGCCAATCGGGCGAAGGCCCAAGAAGTCGTGGAGCTCATCACCAACGCGGGCGGTTCGGCCATTGCGCTGGGGGGTGACGTCGCCGATGAGTCCAGCATGGTGGCGTTATTCGACGAAACCGAACAACACTTTGGCGGCGTGGACGTGGTTGTCCATACCGCCGGCATCTTGGTTCTCTCGACCATCGCCGAACTCAACCTCGAGGACTTGGACCGCATTATTCGCACGAACATTCGCGGCACGTTCGTCGTTGATCAACAGGCCGCGCGACGGGTGCGTGCCGGTGGCGCGATCATCAACTTCTCGACGTCCGTGATTAGGCGCGCCGTGCCGACGTATGGGGCCTACGCGGCCACCAAGGGAGCGGTCGACGTGATCACCATGATCCTCGCGAAAGAACTGCGCGATCGAGACATCACGGTCAATACCCTCGCGCCCGGGGCGACGGCGACGTCGATGTTCCTGCACGACAAGGACGACGCCGCGATTGCCCGGTTCTCGAAGGCCCCCGCACTGGGCCGAATGGGTGTGCCCGACGATATGGCGAGCGTCGTGGCCTTTCTCGCGGGCCCGGCGCGCTGGATCAACGGCCAGGTCATCTACGCCGACGGTGGAATGATTTAGTACGCATGTGCGACGTGCGGCAACGCAGTGCGCACGGTCACCTCAACTGCCGACGGACTCCGAGGACGCGGCGACTTCATTCGCCTGCAGATTGGCGCTGTGTCCGTCGAGTGCCTTACGCAAGAGGTGCGCGAGCTCCGAACGCTCTTGGGCGTTCAGCCCCACCAGAATCTCGTCTTCCAATGTCTGCTGGGCCGCTTCCGCGCGATGCAGGGCTCGGCGACCCTCCTCGGTCATCGTGACGATGTGACGGCGCCGGTCCAGGGGATCACGTCGGCGCTCCACGTAGTCGGCCGCCTCCAGATCGTTGAGCAGCAGCACGCAATAATTGGCGTCGATGCAGAGGCCGTCAGTGAGGGCCTGCTGGGTGGACTCATCAAAGTCGCGCAGGAAGGACAGCGCGGCCAGTTCCTTCAGGGTTTGACCGAGTAACTCGGGCGTGCTGCGTCGCGAAACGAGACGTGAGAGTTGCGTGAGCAACAGGATGGGTCCAGTGGACGGATTTTCATCCATATTTTTTAATAGTAGCGAGGTGTCGATATTCATGATATAGTGATTATATCTACTTCTGGATGATAAAGATACATTGCCCAGTAGATCCACCTTACTAACTGAGGACACCGCTAATGACAAATTCACTTACCGTTTCATCAGGAGTTACTGACCGGCGACGCTGGATCGCCCTGATCGTCGTCTGTCTGGCCATGCTGATGAGCGCGTTGGACTCCTCCATCGTCAACGTCGCACTGCCGTCAATCCAGCACGACCTGCACTTCTCCCCTTCGAACCTGACCTGGGTGGTCGACGCCTATCTCATTGCCTTTGGCAGCTTCCTGCTGCTCGCCGGTCGCTTGGGTGACCTCTTGGGACGCAAGAAGGTGTTCCTCAGTGGCGTCGCGCTCTTCACCACGTCGTCGCTCGTCTGCGCCCTCGCCCAGAGCCAGGCGATGTTGATTACGGCTCGCTTCTTCCAGGGCATGGGCGGCGCGATTTCGACCTCGGTGATCGTGGCGATCATCGTCACGGAGTTCACGGGCGCGGCCGAACGGGCCAAGGCCATGAGCGCGTACCTCTTCGTCGCCGTCGGCGGCGGATCGATTGGTCTGCTCGTGGGCGGCCTGCTCACCCAGGCCGTCAACTGGCACTGGATCTTCGTGATCAACGTGCCCATTGGTCTACTCACCCTGGTGCTGGGCTTCTTCCTCATCAAGGAGAACGCCGGACTGGGGGTACGCGAAGGACTCGACGTCGTGGGGTCTCTCTTAATGACGACATCGCTCATCGTGGGCATCTACGCCGTCGTGAAGGCTTCCTCCTACGGCTGGACGTCACCGCACACGCTGGGTGCCGGTGCCATCTCGGTAATCCTCATGAGCAGCTTCATCACGTTCGAGTCGAAGATTGAGCGTCCCATCATGCCGCTGCGAATCTTGAAGCTGCGCAGTCTGACCGCCACCAGCGTCGTTCGCGGGCTCAGCTTCTCCGCCATGTTCTCCGTGTTCTTCTTTGGCGCCCTGTACATGGAAAAGGTGCTCGGTTACGGTCCCTTGCAGACGGGCGTGGCCTTCCTGCCGATGTCGCTCACCATGGCGATCATGTCGCTGGGCATCACGAGCCGGTTGCTCATCCGCTACGGCCCAATGAAACTGCTCGTGCCCGGAATGTCGGCCGTCATTGTTGGCCTATTGCTGCTCACCCACACGACGGATCAGTCGAACTACGTCACGTCGATCCTGCCGGCGTTCCTGCTGCTTGGGTTAGGCATGAGCATCTCGGCGGTGCCGTTACTCACCATCGCCATGGCTGACGTGCCCAGGTCCGACGCCGGACTGGCATCGGGCATCGTGAACGTCTCGATGTGGCTCGCGTCATCCGTGGCTTTGGCGGTCTTCGGCACTTTGGCCACCAGCCGGACCACGTCGCTCGTGACCCAGGGTATCAACCCCGCGTCCGCGTTGGTCGCTGGGTACCACGTGGCCTTCCTCATCGGCGCCATCTTTGTGGCCGTGGGCCTGGTCATAACCGTGGTGGTGCTGCGCGCGCCCGCTCGCGAAGTCGTNNATGTTGATGACGTAGCGACCCGGCAACGTCATGAACGAACCATTTTGGAAAACCTGAAAACCGCGTGGCGCAATTACCAGGGTGACGTTGCTCGTCGACGACGGTGCCAGCACCACCCTGGTAAACGCACGTAGTTGGTCGGGCGGCTCACCGGCCGAACTCGGATACTGCACGTAGACCTGGACCACGTCGGCGCCGGCACGTTCGCCCGTATTGGTGACGTTGAGTTTCACCTCTACCCCGTTCGGCGTCTGCTCGATCGTTGGGTTCGAGAGCGTGAAGGTCGTGTAGTCCAGGCCGAAGCCGAACGGGAAGAGCGGCGAGACCCCGTGCGCCTGGTACCACCGGTAGCCCACGTCGAGCGCCGAGGTCGACGTGCCAAAATTCACCACCGAGTCCACGCCGGGGAACTGCGTTGCTGCCGTCGTTGGTTGCTCGGCCTCACTCGTCGGGAACGTTATTGGGAGCCGACCCGAGGGATCGACGTCACCGTCAAGCACGTTGGCGATGGCCGTGCCATCCTCCTCTCCGGGGAACCAGGCTTCGAGCACACCCGCCACGCGACCGAGCCACGGCATCAGCACGGCGCCACCAGTATTGAGCACCACCACGGTGCGGGGATTTACGTTAGCGACGGCGTCGATAAGCGCGTTCTCGTCGCCGGGCAAACTTAAGTTAGGGCGGTCAGCGCCCTCGGTGCTGGGCTCACCGGCAAAGACAATTGCGACCTGCGCTGTGCGCGCCCGCGCCACGGCCGAACGGATTGCCGGTGTGGCGTCAACGATGCCGAACGTCGGTGAGGGATGGTTCATCACCGCGAACCATCGCGCACCGAAGGTGTACCGGTCACCACCGTGCAGGCGAACGGTGGTGGACATGTTGTTGGACGCGTGCAGACCCTTGGAAACCAGGATCTGGTGACCGTTGAAGTACAGCCACGTGTCGCCGCTCTCTTGCATCGTGACCACGTAGGTGCCGGACTTCTGCGCGTGCAGCACAACGCGCCAGTGATTCCAACCCTTGACGTCCGTTGCACCCGGTTGCGTCGCGGTGGCGATGTTGGACGTGACGTTCGCGTGCGACGTGACGTGGAGCTTTATCTCGCCGGCGTGACCGTCAATACGTACGCGCTTCTCGTGCGGGGACGACGTGCCCCGCACGACGTGAAGTTCTTGCGCGTGCTGCAGGTTGAGCGAGACGGCGCCGCCCGGTGCGTACCAGACGTGCACGTGGGTGCCCAGTGCGCCACGAATGGCCGCGAGCGGCGCCACCACGAATGATGCCCTGACCCGCGAACTGCCGTCGCCGGTACTTTGCGCCTGACGCACGGCGTCGGCACCGATGACCGCGACCGAATGGATCGTGGACCCAAGCGGCAAGACCGGACCGGAGTTCTTGAGCAGGACCACACTGGCTTCCGCGGCGTCCAACGCAACCTTTTTGTGCGCGGGCGTAGCCGCCGGCTTGGTAATAATGACCGGTCGCGGGTGGGCGATCAGGCCGAAGGCGAACATCTTTGTGAGCACCGTCATGACGGCACGATTGAGATCGCCCACCGGCATGATGTGTGACTTCACCAAATGCACGAGTCCCGCGGCCGACGAGGACTTGGTGAGTGAGAGCCCGTCGCCAAACGCCTGCGTGGGATGCAGCGCCGAGCGCTCGTCGGAACGAACGAAGCCGTCGAATCCCCACGAGCGCAGCAACGAATACAGGTAGGGATCCTCACAATCGTGCACGCTGTTGATCTGACCGATCGAACACATCACCCCGGCGACGTGACCCTGCTCCACGGCCGCCTCGAACGGCGCGTCATAAATTTCATTGAGCGCTCGTAATGGAATAATTTGATTGAGCAGTGCCCGGGCCGTCTCCTGGGTGTAGCCCGAGAAGTGCTTGGCCATCGCCATCACCCCCTGTGACTGAATCCCTTCGACGTTGGCCACGCCCATCTCACTCGTGAGCAGCGGGTCCTCGCCGAACGACTCGTAGATGCGGCCGCTCTGGGCCACGCGAGCGAGGTTCAGTTCGGGCCCCTGGATAACGTCGATCCCCTTCGTGCGCGCTTCGGCGCCCAACACCTGACCTGTCTCGTTCGCAATAAAAGGGTCAAAGGTGGCGGCCACGCCAATGGCCGCGGGCAGTCGCGTCACACCGTGGACCTCGCCCGCGACCCCGTCCGGACCGTCCGTGAGCGTGAGCGCCGGAATGCACAGCGAGGCTACGCCGAGGTTGAAATTCTCGACACCGTTACCGTGATGCAACGTAACGAAGCCAGCTTTCTCACTCAGTGTCATGCGCTTGAGCACGTCGAGCGCCAGGACCGAGGGACTTTGCAAGTGTTCGCGTGACGCTTCAACCCATGGACATAGAGGAGAGTTTCCGGGAATCGGATTTCGCGACGTGGCGTGCGCGCGGCCCCCGGTCGACGCCAGTGCGGGGGGTCCCGTGGCGACAATTGCGACGAGAACGAAGAATCCGACCAGTGCCAGACACCCAATACGCTGGGCCGAACCCCCGTGTTGGACGCACTGGCCGTGACGCCGCCCACGCCGGTTGTTTCGCATCCTCAGCACCAAATCGCGAGCGCCGTGGATGAAATGAGCCGCGCCCACGGGATCAAACGTTTCACCGAGTTAACTGCCACAAAGTCCCTTATCGTCCCGACACGTCAGATTTTGATATCAACGACCTACCCGGCCGACCAGAAGCATTGTTGAGGTGCATGTCCAGGTCAAATCAAGAGCGACGATGGTCATCGGTGACGCAACGCGTTGGACCCTCAGAAGGGCCCCAAAACGGGACTAATGACCCTTGACCATCAATTTGAGACGTCGATAGGTTCATTAATAGGGATTGGAATGCTCGCACCTGAGTTATTGGCGTCCCACGACTGGCATCTCGC
>PMAL01000057.1:38748-41604 GCA_003152555.1 Acidimicrobiaceae bacterium
GGCACCGACCTGCATATTCTTAAGGGCGACGTCCCTGAAGTGGAGGTCGGCCGAATTCTCGGACACGAAGGAATTGGCGTCGTGACCGAAGTCGGTTCCGGTGTCAGCCAGCTCGCCGTCGGCGACCGCGTCATTTTGTCGTGCGTCAGTTCGTGCGGACGCTGCGCTAACTGTCGCCAGAGTCTTTACAGTCACTGCCTCGACCCCGAAGGCGTTGCCGGCATTGGCTGGATCTTCGGTTACATGATTGACGGCACCCAGGCCGAGTTCGTTCGCGTTCCGTTCGCGGAGAACTCGGTGTACAAGATTCCCGCTGACATGACCGACGCCGAGGGCATCCTGCTCTCCGACATCCTGCCCACCGGATTTGAGATCGGCGTGCAGTACGGACAGGTCAGTCCCGGCGACGTCGTTGCCGTCATTGGTTCCGGTCCCGTTGGCCTCTCGGCGGTCATGACCGCGCGCCTCTACGGCCCGTCCAAGATCATCGCCATCGACCTCGACAGTGCCCGTCTGAAGAGGGCGGCGGACTTCGGTGCGACCGACACGGTCAACTCCGGTGACGCTGACTGGAAAGAGCAAGTACTCGCTCTCACCGATGGTGCCGGTGTTGACGTGGCGATCGAGGCCGTGGGCGTGCCCGCGACCTTCACCATGGCGACCGAAATTGTGCGCCCCGGAGGCAACGTCGCCAACATTGGCGTGCACGGCAAGTCAGTGGATCTCAAACTCAACGAGTTGTGGATCAAGAACATCGACATTTCGATGGGACTTGTCAACACCAACACGCTGGGCATGCTGCTCAAGCTGGTGGCTCAGCACAAGCTGCCCGCGGAGAAGTTCGTCACGCACGAATTCAGCTTCGATCAAATGATTGAGGCCTACGACACGTTCGGCAACGCATCGAAGTACGACGCGCTGAAGGTACTGATCCACTAATTCGTTTCACTCTTACAAAAGCGCTCACCCGCAAGGGTGGGCGCTTTTGTCATTGCGAGTCTCTCGAGCATTCCCGCCTGTCGATTACAATTGAACTTGGAATGCCGGGAAGCGGCGGAACCAACCGGCGTGGCAACTGACTTAATCGCGGTAGCGGCGAGTTCGCAAAACCGCTCGACTACAATCCGATCATGTAGTAAGGGTGTGCCGGGAAGACTGGTCGGCGGTAGGGAGTTCGTCGATGACCAGAAGATTTCGTGGCGCTCACGCCCTCTCTCGTTCTCGCTCGAAAGCAGGCAGCGCCGCTCGAGCCCGTGACGGTGACAGCATCGCGCTGCGCACAGCAGGGCTCGCGCCGAACAGTCTCGAAGGCGTCAGTGTCGCGGACTCCTGGTCGGAGTGCCAATGACGAGCCAACGAAAGACGCTGCCAAATTGGCGTTGGGAGGCACTTAGAACCACGCTGTGGTTCGTTCCCGCCGTGCTCATCGTCGTCGGAACATTAATTTTCATCGTGACGTTCAAGATCGACGCTGCTGCGTACTCTCATCAGATCGAGCTTCCAACGTGGCTGCGCAACGGAAATTCCCAGTCCGGACGCGAAGTGCTCATAGCCATCGCCGCGGCAATCATCACCGTCGTCGGTGTGGTCTTTTCGATCACGATCCTGGCCCTGACACTGGCGTCGCAACAGTTCGGCCCTCGCATGATGCGAAACTTCGTCCGTGACGTGGGCAATCAAGTCACCTTGGGCGTTTTCGTCGCCACGTTCGTGTACTCAGTACTGGCACTAGGATCGATCACCGTCTACCCGCACGGCAATTTTGTACCGCACCTCAGTATCACCGTGGCCGAAGCCTTGCTCCTGTTGGACCTCGCGGTGCTCATTTACTTCATCAACCACATTGCGGCGTCGATCCAATTGCCGGCCGTCATTGCGGGCATTGCTCGAGACCTCGAGTCGGCGATCGATACCGAGTTTCCGACCATGAATGACGTCGATGATGCGGACGAGTACCGGAGCGATAGTCGTCTCCAAGCGGAACAGCCTGCGGAACTCTTGGTGACAATCGAGGATCGCGGCGGCGTCGTTCTCGCGTCGAGGAGCGGTTACCTCCAATTCGTTGGTTACGCGCACCTCGCCAAAATTGCCAAGCTGGTCGACGCGGTCATTCGCCTCGAATATCGACCGGGCCATTTCATCGTCGCCGGAAGATCCGTCGCGAAGGTTTTCCCCCGAGGCGCGGCGCAGCAGGTGGAGAGGGCGCTGGACAAGGCACACGTGACGGGACCCCATCGCACCTTGATGCAAGATCCCGTGTTCGCAATCGATCAATTGGTGGAAATTGCTATTCGAGCCCTTTCGCCGGCCGTCAACGATACCTTTACCGCCTTGACCTGCCTTGACTGGATCTCATCAGGACTCAGTCGCGTCTCGGGTCGGAACTTCTCCGAGCGTGTTTATCGGGATGACGAAGGGCGCATCCGATTGATTGGGGCGGACTGGTCCTACCCAAAGATGGTGAACCGAGCGTTCGACAAGATACGCCAAGCGGCCCGCGGTATGCCCGCCGTCATCATCCGTATTCTCGATTCGCTCGATGCGGTGGTTGAGGCAACCACATGCGAATCTCAGCGCGAAGTCCTACTTCGACAAGGTGAAATGGTGATGTCCAGTTCGCGCGAATCAGTCGCTGACCAGAACGATCTCGACGACATCGTGCGGCACTTCAACATACTGAGCGACCGCGTGAATGCACTCAATTCTCCAACGAGAGATGAAGTCATTTGACAGAACTTGTGACAGAGAATTCCGAATGAAGATTGAATCTGAGGTCAGAGCGCCGACCACGAACAGCCCTGCATTCTCTAGAGCCAATGCAAGCTTGAAAAGCTGTCACGTCAGGCCCCCGGCGCC
>PMAL01000057.1:41665-49348 GCA_003152555.1 Acidimicrobiaceae bacterium
ACGAGGGGCCGACCATTGACCAGTTACCTGATACCTCGCAGATGGCCACCTGCTGCCACTCGTCTCGCAGTTCATTGATGTTGAGACTTACCGAGGAGGCCACTCTGACCAGGGCGTGGCGCAGCGGGGTGTCGACCACGCGACGGGGCGCCAGGACGACTTTGTGGCCGGGGGGCTTGGCGAGCACCGCGGCGCCCGCGGTTGACGACAGCGGGACGACTGCGGTTAACACTGATACCAGCACAGCGAACATGATCCTTCGCACAGCTCTCTCCTTGGTCCAGGCACATGGTTCGGCACGCGGTCTTTCGACGGGGTTGCTCGCATGCCGCACACACCTCAGCGGGGGATAATTACCCCACCAGAGGGCGCAGTTTGGTTTTGGTCACGTGGTCCACACAGTGGAGGGTGACTCCGAAGCAGTCGTGCTGCCGGATGAAAGCCTAGTTGGAGAGCCCATCAAGAAGGCGGCAAAACGGCCAAAAAATCAGCTTAAATACCACTTGACGAGGTACTACGTTGCCAAAATAAACGGGCTTGGAGCCAATAGTGAGGGTCTTTTTTGGTCCTTTTTCACCTTTTCGCCGAATTACCTAGTTGAGTCCCCTGGCCGACAAAATGACCAGCGCCGCGGCCATCGAGAGCGGGACCGCGACGACTCCCAGGCGACTGGCTCGAGCGAGCGACGGGCGAGCGCCGGCAATTCTGGCGGCTTTTAGCCAGAGGATCCACGCCAACGATCCGCTCACGAACAAGTTCGGCCCGAGATTTAGTCCGATGAGTAAGGCAAAGGGGTGGGCCGGGGTTCGAGCCGCCAGCAGGGACGCCGCCGGCAGGTTGTTGACGGCGACCGAAACCAGGGCGGCGACGCCGGCGGTGGACCAGGTGTCCAGGTGGCTGAGCATCGTGGCGGGGCCGGACCAGAGGCGTCCTAATGTCCCCAGCGCCACGGCCACCCCAAACAGACCGGCCAGCACCCGCACGCCGACCACCTCAACGACGTGGGCCAAGTTCTCCTTACGCGTGATCAGCCGCCAACCAACGACAATGACGCCCACCGCCGCTACGGCCAGGGCTGGCGAAGGCAGCACCAGCACCAGTACCGCCGCGGCGATCACCGCCGCGAGACCCAAACCCAATGTTGCCGATGACGATTCGGAGAGGTCGGTCGATTCCAAGCGAAGTTCGCGGCGCTCGAGCAATGCAATGACGATGCTCGTCACGATCAGTGCGACGAGCGCTGGCGCCCACATCTCGGAGAAGAAGTGGGCACCGCTCATTCGCACGTGTCCCAGCACTATCAGGTTGGTGAGGTTGGACCCCGGCAGAAACAGTGAGCCGGCGTTGGAGAGCAGGAGGCATCCATAGAGCAGCGGCGCCTCGCCGCCACCACGACTGCGCGCCGTGTAGATCAGCACTGGAGTGAGGAAGGCAACCGAGGTGTCCAAATTGAGTACGGCCGTTACCGATCCAATCATGACGGCGGCACCAATGAAAAGGACCAGTCCGTTGGACGAGACCCGTGCTAACTGGTGGCCGGCGGCGGCGAACAGGCCGTCGTCATTTGCCACCATGCCAATGAGCAAGAGCCCCGTCACCAGAACAAATGGCGACCAGTCCTGATTGGCCGCGAGTCGCGCGTCAGACGAGTTGACCGCGAACGCCACAATGAGCCCGACCATGCCAAGAACTAACAGAGCCCACGGCAGAAGTTTTTTCAACTGGATCGCTCGCCAGAGGCGTCACTGAGTTGTCGCACTGTGCTCAGTCTCCCATTGATTTCCACGCGAACTGCCGCATCACAGAGCGAAGGCGCCCATAAATGAAGGCGATGTTTATTTTGATGCAGGACCTAAATATTGGTCGGATAGATTCTGCACTGAGGCAGGATTGCCTTGGTGACCGAGAGGAGACGCAATGACAGAAGACCGCCCATCCGTCTACGAATTCGCCGGAGGTGCATCCGCGTTCCTCGCGCTCGCGACCGCGCTCAACAATCGCTGCCTCGAGGACCCGGTGCTCAATCATCCGTTTTCACATCCCGGCCATCCCGAACATCTCGAACGATTGGCGGGCTACCTCGGTGAGGTCTTTGGCGGGCCGCCAATCTTTTCGGAATCCTGCGGCGGGCATTCAGCCATGCTCTTGATTCATGCCGAGTCCGGCGCGGACGAAGACATGGCAGACCGGTTCGTGACCTGTTTCGATCTTGCGGTCGAAGATGCCGGGATGTCCTACGACCTCGAGTTCCGCCAGTTACTGCACGAATTCATGGTGACCGCCGCACGCGAGGTCAATTCGGTTTCTCCGTTTGGTTCGGTTGTTCCGCCTGGCACCCCGATGCCGCACTGGTCGTGGAACGGTCCAACGGATTCATAAGTCTTTCAACGCAGAGACGTAGCGAGCTCCGACCGTAACGTCCGTTCTGCTCCGACTCAATTCCTGCTCCGGTCATGATTCATACTATTGAAGTGACGAATACCAGCGACAGCAACCAAACCCCACCCGTGGCCTTGATTACGGGCGTCGGTCGCCGCGTCGGCATTGGTTTCGCCGTCGCGGCGAAATTGGCGAGCGACGGCTTCGACGTGGGCTGCAGCTTTTGGTCTGCGTACGACAAACGAATGACGTGGGGTGTCGACGGCGAGTTAGCGGTGGCGATCACGGCGCGGTTCGCCGAATCTGGCGCCCGCAGTGCGATGGTTGAAGCCGATCTCGAACAACCGGAGTCGGTCCCCGCGTTGTTTGACCAGATTGAAACGGAGCTCGGACCCATATCGGTGCTCGTCATGTGCCACGCGGAGTCTGTCGACTCGGGGATTCTTGACACGTCCATTGAGAGTTTTGATCGCCACTTCGCCGTCAATGCTCGTGCCACGTGGCTGCTCATACGAGAGTTTGGACTGCGCTACCGAATGGCACCTGGCATGGGACGAATCATCGCGATGACGAGTGATCACACCGTCAACAATCTCCCCTACGGCGCCAGCAAGGGCGCACTTGACCGCATCGCCTTGGCCGCGGCCCACGAGTTTGCGCATCTCAGAATCACGGCCAATGTCATCAATCCCGGCCCCACCGATACCGGATGGATGTCCCCCGAGATCCGCTCGCAGGTCGTGGCCGAGACTCCACTTCACCGAATTGGCACATCTGAAGACGCCGCAAATCTCGTGTCGTTCCTTTGTTCGCCACAAGGCGGATGGATCAATGGCCAACTGCTGCACTCAAACGGTGGTTCAGGTTCCTAGTGATCCTCGGCCAAAAACTTGTTGTTCTTTAACTCAACGATGTAACGAGTCATCACTCCGCCACGATCATTTAGTAGGTCTTCAACCGCGACTCCACCTACTGACGTTGCAACGCGATGTGAGGCGACGTTACGAACATCCACGAGGATGTGCGCTCGTTCAGCATTCGTATTCTCTTGCAGAAATTGAAAGAGCAGGCGAACGGATCGAGTGACGTAGCCCCGGCCTCGGTACGAGGGATGCGAAGAGTACGCAATGTTGGCCTCCCCGCGCGGCACGTGATTGTTGGCGAGATCAAAGTCCACGTACGCCACGTATTTCACGTCGCGCGCGTCGACGGCGAAAGACCACTTTGGACCCTCGCCAAAGCCGTCGTGAGCGGCCTGCAGGGTGCGCAACGCGTGGGCGCGTTGCTGATCGAGCGTCATGGCTTCCCACGATTCGCGCTGGCCCGGTTCCCACAGCCAGGTGATCTGCTCATCGTCCTTCGCCTCGAGGTCCATTTCCAGGTCACTCGTTTGCAACCGGCGAATCGTCACAACACCGTCTGAGTATGAACGCGACTCCACGTCCTTCACAATACGAATCCTCGTTCCCTAGGCAAGTAACTCGGTGACGAACGTCGCGAACGAAGGCGTATGGCGATGGTCAGTCTCGGCGCACAGCGCGAGCGGATCAACATGAACCACTTCCATGCCGACACCCCGCGCACCAACGACATCGCTGTGCAATGAGTCACCCACGTGAATGCACGTTGATGCGCTTTCGTTGAGTGCCTCGAACGCCAGTTCAAACGGGCGAGGATCCGGTTTGGCGATCCCAATGACGTTGGAGTCAATCACGGCCGCGACGGGTGTGCTCTCGCCGCCGACGCTGCACACCTTCGTCCTCTCGAGCACTTCGGCCATCTCGCCGTGCTCGGTGTTGCTCACCACGGCGACGCGGTAACCGGACGCCACGAGTTGGGCCAGGGCTTCGGCGGCGCCGGGGGCGGGTAACCAGGCCGTGCCCAGGTAGACCTGGCTAGCCAGCATCTCACCCGCAGTGTCTTGATCCAACGCCGACACGCCCAACACCTCGGCGTACGAACGATTCATAACGGCCCACTCAGGATCGTGCGTGAGGTCGAGCAATCGGACCATGCGGTAGTGCGCGCTCGCGCACGTCGTGTCATCGGGCTGACAGTTAAACGCGCTCAGCACGTTTCGAATGGCGACGGGATCGGGTAGGAGGAGCACCCCATGTGCGTCCACCGTCACCGCGCGGAATTTACTTGATATTGAATTGCTCACTTCATCGCCCGGAAACGTTGACGGCATCGAATATTTGTTGCGCGAGTTGCTCACTGGAGGTCGACGTGGAATCTACGATCAAGTCGTACGTCATGCCCTCGTGGACCACCGCCGATGTGCCGGACGCAAAACCAATCGGTCGGTCACCCCGCTGCGCTTCTCGGCGAACAAGTTCGTCCATGTCGCACATCACGCCCACCCATAACGCGTTTGTGAATGCCCCGAGGGCATCGAGACGCANNCTAGTCGCATCAAAATATTGAACTGCTCGCCTGATTCAAAGATCCACGAGGGTGCGGGACCGCGCCCCGGAACCACGTGCAATCCAACCGACTGTTCTGACGGCGAACCATCGGCAGCAATGAATTTCGTGAATTTTGAGGGCCACCCGCCAATGAACGTGTCGATTCCGGTCACGAGCAACGGTCTCGGCCACAGGTCTTGCAGGGCTCGAGCTATGGACGATTTTCCCGAACTACTCGCACCATTAAGGACAATGAGAGTCGCGGGCATTCGTTGAGTCTTGTGCACGACGTGCCCTTCGTCAATCCTTCGTTCTACGAATTAAGCCAGAGCCGCGACCACCTTCGAGACGTCTGATAACGAGTTTGCGGTCTCGGATGCGATCAGTGTCATCATGGGCCAGTGGAAGGCAGCGACGATTCGAGCGTGGGTGGAGACCACACAACACTGAATCGCGCCACGTATGACCGGATAGCGGAGCAATACGCACAGCACCAAAACCAGCCGCGACCTCCCAGTGAGGACCTGTTCACGTCATTCGAGGGTTCCTTCTTCGACAAAATCCCAACCGACGGAGTGATCGCGGATTTGGGCTGTGGACCGGCGTTCGACGGTGCGCGCTTCGCCGCTCGAGGATTCCGTGTCATCGGGCTCGATCTCTCAGCGGGCATGTTGTCGCTCGCCGCAGAGCGACTCCCCGGGCGAGTAATCCAGGGCGACCTGCGTACGTTGCCACTAGTCAGCGGACAATTGGACGCCATATGGAACGTCGCCTCCTTGCTTCATGTTGGCGAGCATGACACGATGGCCGTGCTTGGTGAGTTTCGCCGCGTCCTGCGCACAGGTGGAACACTCGCACTGATTACCGCTCTGGGCGACGGCGACAGGTTTGAAAAAGTGCCCTACGCGCAGGACGAACAGCGCTGGTTCGTGTATCGCAGCGAGGACCGGCTGCTCGACCAAGTTACAAATTCAGGATTTCAAATTGAACTACGCGAACAGATTCAAGGCAACCGCTTGTGGTCGACCATCCTCGCGAGCGTCACATAGCGAATTGAACTCGCGAGCCTGAGCAATGACCCCGAGCCACAAGTTTTCTAATCTGTAGCGTCGCCGTCACAGCGGCGGCAAACCAAGTGATGTGCGCACAGCATCGACCAATGTGTGGTGCACATTTTCATCCTGACCAAGTTGACGGTACGCACTGCCACTGTTTTTGGCCCCCGCGACCAGCCAGCTGCGAAGATCAGACTCAACCTGACGAATGTTCATACCAAGTTTCGCGACGTCGACGCCCGTCTCCTTGGGCCAGGTTTGCGAGGTGAAGACTCTCGCATTGGTTTTCAGCGCGTTCACGTAGATCTGGACCGCGAGTTTCTTTCCCGTCTTCGACGTGGTGTTCCAGCGCGCGTAATCGGCGTTGAAGAGATTCACGCCCACGTCGAAGTTGCTCGCGTCAGTGAGATATTGATCTTGTAACCCTGTAGGCCGCTTGAACGAGAACGAATCCGAGGCAAAATTGGTCGGGACGCGAATGATGCCGCCCTTGGCAATCAAGATTTGAGCATCGCTGCCATCCAGTGTCGGGGCGTGTCCATTAACCCGCACGCGGTTGATTTTGGCATTGGCGATGTTGGGATATGACAGGTCAACCGCAGTGATATTCGCCGGCGACGGATCCTCTTGAATCCATTCGCCGACATTGAACACCTTGCCAACGCCGTAGTCAATCTGCTTGACGTCGGAAAGCTTCGCTGACTTGTCCTCGAACTTCACGGTCCAACCTTTTTGCGTACGCACCATCTCGACGGAAATCAGGTCGCCGGCCGCGAGGTTGCCCCGCACTTGGGGACGGAATCCTTTGGCGGTGTCACTCCAGAAGGCCTGGTAGGAGTCGGAACCGAATTTCGACGCGTTCTCCAAAATTCCCACTTGGATAAATACATTGTCTCGATTATTTTGTGCGCCGATCCACGTCGCGGCCGCACCTGCTTTTGAGTGCTTGTTAATCGCCGGCACCTTCCATCGCGCACTAATTGACGAAATTGTGGCGAGCGTGTGATATCCCCCGAAGCCGGTGTAGGGAAAGGCGTAGGTCGGCGCGTACAGGGGCGCCGCCGACGCGCCCGAGGAACCGCATTGCACCGTTGTCAGTGTCAGACTCGCGAGCGCTACCAACGCGTAGCCGACGTTCATGTGCGCCCGGGTGCGGCGCCGAAGGAACCGAACTCGTGGCATGGACTCGATTGTGGCATAGATGGACAGCGTCCAAAGTTACCAACGAGTTCCGCGATACGTTACGAAGGCGAGAAAGGTTGAAGGGGATTCGTCTCACGTGTCAGTGTGTTGTGATGACGCTTGACGCGCGCGATAAAGAGGCGTAAACCTATAGGCCACACGTTGAAACCATGACCAGCAACATCAAATCAATGACAACAGATAGCCCGGGGGAATTCAATGAGCAGTGACAACAATGAGCCGTCAGAGATCATTCGCGCGGCCCTGGTCCAAACCAAGTGGACGGGCGACAAGGCGTCGATGATTGCGTCCAACGTGGCCCTCGCCCGCCAGGCGGCGAGCCAGGGCGCGCAGGTGCTCTGTTTCCAGGAGCTGTTCTACGGCCCCTACTTCTGCCAGGTGCAGGACCCCGAATACTTCTCCTACACCGAAACAATTCCCGGTCCAACGACCGAGTTGATGTGCGAGCTCGCTCAGGAAACGGGCATGGTGCTCGTCGTACCGATTTATGAGGTGGAACAGGAAGGTGTGTTCTACAACACCGCGATTGTCATCGACGCCGACGGCACGTACTTGGGCAAGTACCGCAAGCACCACATCCCCCAAGTGAAAGGCTTTTGGGAGAAGTTCTACTTCCGCCCCGGCAACCTCGGCTACCC
>PMAL01000015.1 GCA_003152555.1 Acidimicrobiaceae bacterium
GTGTGGCCCGAGGCGCCGTTCTATTCGCCACGCGAACGCGCCGCACTCGCCTGGTGCGAGGCGCTCACCATGCTGTCAAGTTCAGGAGCGCCCGACGATGTCTACGAGCAAGTAGCGAGTCAGTTCAACCCCGAGGAGGTTGTTGCGCTCACCCTCGCAATAGTGGCCATCAACGGATGGAACCGATTTGCGGTCGGCTTGCGCTCACCAGTGGGAAGTTACGTTCGCCCGGACGAGGGTCAACCGTGAGCGGGCGCCCATCTCGGCCGCGGTCTGCGAACGCCCACAACGATATCGGGCACTGGCGCGCGGAACGTTGGTGATGTGAATCTGCTGCGGGAGCTGGAGCACGGCAACCCTCGTTGAGGTTCTTCTTCGACTCAACGCGCCAGCAGAACGCCGATTGGAACACTGACGCCAAGCACGAAGAGTGCTGTTCGGTAGACGATTGTGGCCGCATGGTGTCGCGAGATCGCCCCCTTCGTCGCCCAGGCGAACAGCCCGAGCGCCACGAGGAAGAGCGCACTGCCCGCGTCAAGCACCACCGATAGCCTCGACAGCGTTCCGACAAGCACTGCTGCATTGGCAAGATTAAACGTGGAAAACTGGTACACGACAAGGCGCGCTCGCGGTCGATCTGAATCGATCAGAGCTTGACCACCGCCGAGCACGATCTGGGCCGAGCCGCACACGAGTACCAGGTACGCACTCGCCCACGAAAGGTGTTTCGAGGGAGTTACACCGTCGATGGCCGCGGCAAAGCCGCCCGCGAGGATCAAGACAGCGCCTGCTACGACGAAGAGCATCCATTGCCATGGAGACCTCACCCGCGAAGCACCACGGGAGCCGTTGGAGTCAAGTTGCACCGGCTTGATGGATGGCGCAGGGACGTGTGCATCAGCTCGTACATCCCCCGCAAGGTCACGACGTCGAGCAGATCTTGCTGTCATGGCTTAACCAACCCGCAATCGAAAAGCAACTTCGCCCTGTGGCTCGCTCGTCGTACGTGATCACTTGCAAAGCAATGTTGCAGCGGTGACGACCTAATGGGGCGAGAGTCCTCCGGGAGAGGCGGGGNNGTTGCGTGTTTAAAGAGCTTGAGCGTGGTGACATCCGTCCGATGCCGGGCGCGTCGACATGGCGGAGAATCCGTTCGCACACTGGATCAGCGAGAACTTGGAGTGTCGGCTGAAGTCTGTCGCCCTCGGAGCAACTAGTCCGCTCATTTCCGATCATCTTCAAATTCTTGATATTTATCTATTATACACTAGAATTATATTGAAGTAAAAAAATCTTCACAATGCGTCAAGTTACACTTTGAGCCACAAATAATGGAGGCAATAATGCCAAAGCGAAGTGCACACACCAGTTGGACTGGCGGCCTAGAAGATGGCTCGGGTCGCGTCACGCTCTCGAGTAGCGGCGTCGGTGCTTACGACGTTTATTTTCCCAAACGAGCGGCTGACGACGCCGAAGGTACGACCAGCCCCGAAGAGTTGATCGCTGCTGCCCTCGCCTCGTGCGACGCAATGCAACTTTCGGGCCGAAAGTCCCATCTTGGCGCGGATCCGCTGCACGAGCGCCGGTCGACGAGTTCGCCTCGCCCGACGCGCCCGTGGNNTGAGGAACGCCAGTCGATTTGGAAGTCGATGCAACTGTCTCGCTCGCGCGCGACCCCGAGGGTGGATTTCGAATCCCCATCATTGAACTCGTAGTGCATGGAACAGTCCAAGATATGAATGAATCGGCCTTCAAGGCAGTTGCGACCGACGCGAAGGCAACGTGCCCGGTAAGTAAAGCACTGGCCGGAACGACCATTACGTTGGACGCANNTGCGGTGTAACCTCCGCCGCATCATATCGACGTCATTACGATTTCAACGCCGGGCGCTTCCAGACAGTTCACGCCAATTCATGACTCATGATTCATGTTTCATTGTGCTCGAATCGTTCTTCGTCAACGATCAACGTTGGTGTTCTTTAAAGAATGTCCACATGAAAGAATTGGTGCTAATGACGTTCACGTATATATCTCCTGGCTGAATCGTTCGTCCTTTCTAGAACCTCTTCACCTTTTCGTTCGCAACAATTTTCAGTCTCAGTGAGCTGTTCCAGGCCTTCGAGGCCCACTCCCATTGGGCTGCCGATTACATCTAGCTATTCCACCGAGAGCTTGATGGGACTATCCGTAGCACATTGCCGTTCTCATCGTGGCTAAGGAGCAGATCGGACGAGCCGGGCGGAGCCGAGTAGCGAACTCATTGGGTCTCCAGGCGAATCTGGGTGATCACGCCGGTGTGCTCCAAAAACACACTCAGCACGTTCTCGCCTGACGGCGCCAACGTACCAAAGGCGATCTCGNNGCGGTGCCGCGCGGCACGCCGTTGTTCAAGGCGACCGGCAACGAGATGGAACCATGAGCACCGATCACTGACACCACGTCGCCCGACTCGACACCGAGCCGATCGAGGTCGAAGCTATTAAGGCCCAAGGTGCTCGTCCCGATAAGCCCGTGCAGCGCCGGCGAACCCTGCATCGCGATGCCGCGGTCGTAGAGACGCCGACTGACGTTAAGACGCAGCGAGTAGGCGTCGGCGAACGGGACGTCCACCCCTCGGCCCGCAGTCACCTCAGCCGTGGTGGCACTCGTAGTCGACGCCATGGCGCCCACATCCGTTGAGCCTGTTGATCCGATGCGTACACCGAGACCCCCCGTGTGTACCGGACGAATTCCCGGAAAGGCCATGGGATCGAGAGGACGCCTGGTCACGGCAGCGTCGCTACGGCCCGCGAGCACGCCGTCGCACGAGCTGTCGTTCATCACCGAAAGCGCCGGATACCCGGTCGTCTCTTCGATGGCCTTCGCGGTCTCTTTCACCGAGGAGAGGCCCAAGCTTTGACCGAACTCCTCGGCGAGTTCCGCGGCGATCGCGACGTCGGGCCAGGCGGAGCCGGGTGCCACAATCTTCGCGTTGACCGAACTCACCCGGCCCTCGATATTGGTCACGGTACCGGTGCGCTCGTGTTGGACCGCCGCGGGAAGGACCACATCGGCGTAGGCCAGCGTGGCGCCACCATGGCCAGTCACCACGATGACCTGGCCGGCCTCAAGGGCGCTCGTCGCGTGGTCGACGTCGGTAACGTTACCGAGCAGACAACCGCCGAGCAGCAGCAGGGCCTTCTGCTCGCCCGAAATCAGCGCATCAAACTGCGACTGGGCGTCACGACCGCGCACCTGGGCGTCGAAACCGCGTCCGGGCCGAAGCTGGGGCGCCAACCCCATGTCAAGCGCGCCATTGACGTTGGAGCGTCGAAGAGCCGGCAGGAACGTGGCTTGGGGGAATCCCTCGGCCAGGCGGCGAATGGCGCTCTCCATGACGCGGGCACTTTCGGCCAGGTTGGGTCGGCCCACGACGAAGACCACTCCCTCGCCGATCTCGCCGATGAGAGCGCGTACTTCAGCGAGATCCGCTTCGCTAAAGACCACGCCCTNNGCAACCAGGTGCGCCTCGCCCGGTCGCACCGGTAACGACACACGGGCCACCGCCCGGAGGGCACTGGCGCCGAAGGCTAGCTCGACGATGGCGTTGCCTTTCTGCACCGCACTTTCACGCAGGCGCAAGAACAACACCGGAAGCTCCTCGCGAAGGTCACCGGTCAGCGTCACGACAACCTTGGCGCTCGCCGCTTCATCGATGGTGGCCCGGGGCAGCGATTGAAGAAGTACGGCGTCCAGTCCGTCGCCGTACTGGGAGTCAATGTTTTCGCTGTGCAATACCCCGCGCACGAAACGCTCCCAAGCGAAGGCGCCTTCGTTGGTCAGTGCCGCCCCGCCAATAGCTCCCACACCGTCGGGCGATGCCGTCGCCTCGC
>PMAL01000116.1 GCA_003152555.1 Acidimicrobiaceae bacterium
GTGGTCTTACCCGAACCGTTGGCGCCTATGAGGCCAGTGAACTCTCCGTGGTCTATCCGGAAATTCACGTCGGTCAAGATCTCTCGCCCGTCAATCGCCACTTCAATGTCCTCGACGCGCAAGAGCTCAGACCCGGCTTCGCTCATGTGCTCCAGTGTCATCACAACTCCTTCGTCGACGTATTGGTCGTAAGCGCCTTGGTCAATGCGTTAATCTCCGCGAGCATCCACGTTTGGTAGTCAAACCCGGGCGTCGGCATGGTTTCGTACACCGCAACGACGGGCACGCCCGAGGACTCGGCCAGCGATCGCATGGCCACCGTCACGGTGCTCGAGACCTGCGCGTTGTAACAGAAGACCTTGACTTGATGTTTCTTAAATAGTGACTGCTGGAAAGCAATGTCTTCGGGCGAGGGATCGACGCCGTTCATGATGTCGGCCTGAAATCGAAATGGAGTGCGATTATGAAGGCCCAGCGCCGTGAGTAAGTAGTCAGCTACCGGTTCGGTCGTGGCGACGGACGTGCCGGAGAAGCGGTGTCGAAATTTTGTCATCGCTGCGTCGAGGTGCAGAATCGAGGATTGAAAGGCGCGCAGTCGTGTGGCGAAGTAGCTCGCATGTTGGGGCTCGATCTTCGCTAAATCCTTTTCGATCTTGACTGCCACCTTGGTCATCACGACGGGGTTGTACCAAAGGTGAGGATTCTTGGTGTCGAGCGGCAGGCCGAGCAACGTCTGGACGTCAATGACGTCGCGCGACGAATTGGCGGACGCCGATTCCAACTGATCCATGAAGGCGTCGTAGCCCACACCGTTCTGGACAACAAGTTGCGCGCGGGCAATCGTGCGAGCGACGCTCGTGCTCACTTCAAAGGTGTGCGGGTCGGTAGAAGGGTTACTCATGATGGCGGAGGTCTGCACGAAGCGGCCGCCAATCTGGGAGATCACGTTGGCGTACTGGTTTTCCGCGCCCACTGCGAGCACCTTGCCGCCAGCGTTGGGCGCCGACGAGTTGCACGCACTGAGCCCAAGCGCCACAACCGCGAAGACCGTTGCCGTGGCGGCCACTCGCCACAGACGCGGGCCGGTCCGACGCGGGCCAACTGCTAAACCGCCCCGGACTCTCATTGGAATCATTCCAGCTACCTTAATCAGAATCATTCCAGAAAGCAACTCGTTTTTGGTACGCTGGGTCAGTGGTGATCACTCGAAACACCGTTCAGCGCCGCGAGGTGATAAGTGCCTTAGATGGCGTTCAGGGATTTGTGAGCGCCCAGGACCTGCACGGACTTATCGCTCGCGAGGGTCAGCAGATTGCGCTGGCCACTGTCTACACCCAACTGAAGAAACTCGTCGAAAGCGGCGAGGTCGACGTCGTCATGACCGATCGTGGCGAAAGCCTCTACCGTCGCTGTCACGTGGAAATTCACCATCACCATCTCGCGTGTCGCNNCCATCACCTCTCGTGTCGCGTGTGCGGCGCGACCGTTGAAGTCGACGCCCCCGAACTTGAGCAGTGGGCCCACGACATCGGGAGACGCAATGGATTCAGCGAATTGCGCCACGTACTGGAACTCAACGGAATCTGCCCTGCGTGCCAGTTGAGCTAACGCTGAAACCTGAGCAGCGAGGTCCACTCAGCGTCTACCCCTTCGAAGATGCTCGCGAGTTCAACGTCGAAGCGATGATCACCGACCGCTTCGGTGGCGTGAGCCACGCGCCCTACGACTCACTCAACCTCGCCACGCACGTAGGTGACCGCAGCGACGACGTTAAGGAGAACCGCCGGCGAGTGGCGACCGCCATTGGGGTGGATAGCGAGCACTTGATCACGGTGAACCAGGTCCACGGGAACGGGGTGCTCGACGTTGGGGCCAACCAAGACGGCCTCAAGGGCGATGGACTCGTCACGTCGACGCCTGGTCTGGCGCTCGCGATCCTGGTCGCCGACTGCGTGCCGATCCTGCTGGTCGATGACGCCTCACCGCGATTCGGTGTCGTGCACGCGGGGTGGCGTGGGCTGGCCGCCGGTGTCATCGCGAGCGCCATCTCCCACTTCGAGGACCCACGCACGGTCCACGCCTTCATTGGTCCGTGTATCTCGATGGAGGGCTACCAGGTCGGTCCCGAAGTCGCGGAGCAATTCGCCGCGTATCCAGATTCCGTTATTGCGGACGTCGACGATCGTGCGCGTCTCGACCTTCGCGGACTCACCGTCTGCCAGTTGCTCGAGCGAGACGTTCTCGATCACAACATCGCGTACAGCCGCCAATCAACCGATGGCGGAGAACTCTTCTACAGCGACCGGGCGAAGCGACCGTGTGGGCGTTTCGCGCTCGTCGCCAAGCGTGCGTCGTAACATGAGGCCCTCATGAACGCCAACCGTACGACGGCTCGCGCCGAGCTCTTTTCTTATGTCGGGCTCGACGTCAACGCTGATTCGTTGATCGCACACTATGAACTCGACGGACGCGCGTTCAGCGAGGTTGTCACGTTTGACCGAATAGGCCCGCTCACCACGCCCGCCGTCACCGCCGTCGCCCAGCTCTGGTATCTGCTCGCAGGGCTCTCCTATTACAAGGCCGGCGCCGCCGCGCGGATTGACCTAGGTCACACGCCCGTTGGGCCAACTGGCCGCGTCCTGCTGCGCGCCGCACTGGTCGACGGACTCGGAGAGTTTTCATTTTGCAACAACCTCGACTTGAACGACGTGAAAATTGAAGGCGGCACGTCGGGTGAGCGGTACTCGCCCGGCGTCGACATCAGCCGAGTACTCGTCCCCTTCGGCGGTGGCATTGATTCTGTTGTCACGCTGAGCGAACTGAGCGATCAACTAGACCAGACCCTCTTCGTGGTGAGCCCCGTGAGCGGTACTTTCGCCCCGCTCGAAGAAACGGCCCTCGTGACGGGGCTTCCGATCGTGCGGGCTACCAGGGCACTCGATCCTCAAATACTCAGTGGCAACGATGAATTCCTTAACGGCCACGTTCCGGTCACGGCGATGGTGACGATGCTGGCGGTCATCGCCGCGCTGGCGACGCGACGCGGAGGCGTCGTGATGAGCAATGAGCACTCCTCATCGATACCCAACCTCC